>NZ_JBFBNW010000009.1:0-376826 GCF_040683955.1 Streptomyces sp. NPDC093111
CCCCTTAGTTCTACTCTTGTGTTTCCCCAATATTCCCCGCCCCGACGGTCTTCCTATGTCCTGCGGAGACACGACGCGGAGTGACTGCGTCACTCCAAGGGGACTGCGCCGCTGCGCGGCGCCGGGCGAAGTGAGCCCGGGAGGGCAGTCACCTTCGGTGACTGCGGGGCGGACCGGCCGACCGGGGGCGCGGCCCGTGGGGTGGGGCCGGTCGGTGGGTCATACCCGCCTTCGGCGGGCATTCCTGCTGGTCAGACACCCTAAGGTGAGCTTGTGGCCGTGGTCCTGGTGGTGAGGCGCCTCTGGCCCCTGCGGGGCCGGCGGCTCCACATCAAGCCCTGAACCTGATCACAGTATGCACCCGAACCCTGGACACGTCCAGCCCCTACACCCGGAAGAGGAGGCCACTCCCCCGTAGCACATCGAGAGCGTACCCAGATGACAGGTGGTCTACTCCAATCTCCTGAAAAGCGCAGTAAGAGGGTGGGGGGTCAGCCGCATCCGAACACCTCACGCCGTGCCAGTGAATGCCCAAAACGCATAGGTCGAAAGGCCCCTGAATGGGGATCAGCAATCCTCGGTAAACCCACATGCATAATCCGAAAACTCGCCCGTAGAACGGCCCCTGACAAGCCGACAAAACCCCTACGACAAACCCGCATTCCCGCCCGGCGTCAAAACCGATACAGGGTCGATGCGACTTCCGCAAATCAGGGCCGGGCTGCGGGCCTGGGCTGTCACGATGCCCCGCATGAGCCTCACTACGTCCTCCTGCTGGGACTGCAACGGCACCGGAACAATCCCCAACCCCTACCACCACGAGTGCCCCGGACCCCTGTGCCAGGACCCCACCACGATCCCGTGCGACACCTGCGACGGGAAGGGCACCGTGTGTCCTCTGACACGCGATCTTGACCGATTGACAGGCGACTTTGACCAGTCAGATTTGGTAGGGGTACAGCTCCACCCTGTCCGCTTCGATGCCGATCTCCACCCAGGTGTCGTCGGGCGGCGGCGGTGAACCGACGTCGAACAGCACCTGCGAGTCGCCCAGCTCAAGGAGAGCTGCTCCGTCTTCGGCGAGCTGGAGCCGTCCTCGCAGGACAACCTGACCGGCCTCCTCGCGAACCCCTGGTTCGGCGAGCAGGGCCGGCCGGATGTTGAGGCCCCAGCGAATGTCCTCCCCGATGGTCCACTCGATGTGGTGCTGGCCCGCCGCGTCATGCGGTTCGCCGCGCCACACCGCCACGGCACTGCCGACGGGCGTGTGGACTCGGACCATCACCTGCTCCGTCTCGGACGGCGGCATCAACTCTGTCTGCACCAGCACAACCCGATCATCCACCACCCTGCCCGGCCCGGCCGGGCAGGCCGGTCAAGATCGCTTGGCAATCAGTCAAGATCGCCTGTCACAGGACACCGTGCCCGCGGACACCCACGCCAGCTAGCTCCCTCACACCTCACAGACCACCCTCCCACCAGGGAAAACAGCCTGTGAGCCTCACAGACCGCCCGCTCACCACCGCCGTGTGGTGAGCAGCTGCTCCTCTGGGCCTGGTCCTCGTCGAGGTGGGCCCAGGCTTCTTACTCGTCCTGGGCCGGTCGCCGGCGCTTCCTTCGCCGGGCGGCGTGCTCGGCGGCCTGGGCGATCCGTACTGGGCACACGGCGTTGAGGACCGCCTCCGGCAGCCGTCGCCGCAGGGCCTGGTTCGGAGGGAAGAGAGCGGATCCGCGGGCGTGCCGGCGGATGGTCCGCGGGCGGCTGTTCAGCAGGGCCGCCACGATCCTGTCGTCGCCGTGGTGCTCCAAGAGGAACACGAGCTGCTGCTGGATGCCGCGCGGCATCAGCCGCGCGCACTCCTCCCGCACGGGCCGGCCGAGGAGGTCGTGGACGTCGCAGATCGGCGCGGGGGCGCTGGTGTTTCGCATGGGCCCCACGCTGGCCTGGAAGTCCTGTGGACAGAGAACGCGGGAGCGGCGTCGGCTCGGGTGTCACGCTCCCGCACACGGCGCGGCTGGGGCGGGGGTTTGGGGGTCTGACCTGCGGCGGAGCGCGTGAAGGCCCCTGCGTGACAGGCAGCGTGACAGGCGCAGTGGCGGGCGGCGTGACAGCAAGCGGGTCGGTGAGACGCTCTCGCATGCGCGCACGGCACGCGGGGCGCGGGTCACGCGCGGCGCGCGGTGGGCAGTGTCTGCGTCGGTGAGTTTTGGCCCCACCCGATCACTGCTTGGTCTCCTACGGCCAGTACCGGCGTTCTGTCACCCGTTGTTGAGCTCAAGGGTATGCGGGAGCGGCTCTCACTCCGGCATCCAGTCGGTGGCCGTCCCGCCGGTCAGCGCGAGGTGGAACCAGTCACTGAAGCCGAGTTCGGTGTCGTGCCAGTCCGCCCTGCCGCGGCGGAACGCCGAGACCGTCCAGGTCCCGCAGTCGTGGGGAACGAGGAACAGCTGGTCGCCTTCGATCGTGTTTCCCCAGACCAGGGCCCCGCCCGGGGTCGGCAGGACCATGTGGGGAACCGTCCGGGACGCCTCCAACTGCCGGCCCATCCCTTCGGCGTACCTGCGCAGCGTCCTGGCCCCGCAGAAGTAGATGTAGTCCGAGACGACCGCGTCGCCGTACGCGCCGGCAATCGCGATGAAGTCCTCGGGCAAGACGACCGACCAGGACGAAGCGATCTCCTTGATCAGGTGCCCTTCGTCCTGCCGAACGGGAGCCCTGAGCAAGGGGACGAAATCGCTGACAGTCTTCACCAAGTCTCCTACCACTCACAGCGCTGACCGCCTGGTGGGGCCAACTTAGACCGTTACTCGGTGGAGCCACTTGCAGCCGTCACCCCGGGGCCAAGAAACACCGTCCAAGACAGGCGGCCTTCGGCGGGCCAGGGCACACCCCAGGCGGCGTGCTGAGCACGCGTCCACGCGCCCTTGGGCGTCTTGGCGGCCTCGATCTCTTCAGGCGGACGGAAGTACAGGCATGTGGGGTCAAGGAACGACCAGCCTGCGGTGTCCCCGCCGGCGGCTGCCAGCCGGGCCGGAGGTGGAGGCGGATGCCTCTGGTGCCGGCCAGCCGGGCGTTCACCGGGTGCTGCGGGGGCGTTCGCCGCCGAGCTGGACCTCACGGCGGCACTCGGTGCAGTCGGGCAGGCCGCTGATCCGGCGCGGCTTGTCGCCCTCGGCCCACCTGAACCCGCACAGGGCCGTGGTCAGGTCGTGGGGCTGGACCTGGTCGTCCTCGGAGGCGTGGGAGCCGTACCCGCGGATGTCCCACGTGTAGGTGGGACCGCCGTTGTAGGGGGCGGTGTCGGGCCACTCGTAGACGGGGGCGGTGGTGTCGCAGCGCAGTCGCGGGTCGGGGCCGGTCCAGTGCTTTCCGTAGCGGATCCGGGAGGCGGCGTCGACGACGTCGGCCAGGCGCTCGAAGGACAAGTCTCGGCGCAGACAGGCTGTGTGCCTGACCTCTCCAGCACACGCCGGAGGTCAGTCGTTTTCGACGTTGGCTCCGTGTTGGGGGCCGCATCCCTCGAAGACATTTGGGAATCCGTGGGTGATCACAAGGCCATATGAGGCGGCGAGGTCACAGTCCTGGTTCTTCCACTGAATGGCGCCGAGGGTCCAGATCGCGAACGCAATGACGACAATGTAGGCCGTGAGATTGCGTGGGGACCGCCGCCCTCCCGGGCTGTCATTGTTTCGGGGAGGCAGCTGGTTACCCCCACTGTTCGGAGGTAACCAAGGGTACTTGCTGTCTGCGGGACGCCATCCGGCTTCGTCGTCTGCCATGCACTGATTGTCGAGCGCGGTGATTCGTATAGCCAGAGCCCTGCACATTGGGATGCAAGACCGCTCCCGACTGGGTCCGGCCGCGCCAGCTCGCCGTACGAGCCGCCCCGGGCGGCGTGCTGGCGCACGGCAGCGTCCCGGATGCCCTCCAGCCGGTTCATCAGGCCGTCGGACATCAGGACGGTGGTGGCGAGGTCGTCGGTGCTCGCCCGCCGGCGCGCAGCTGCGCCAAGCCGTGCAGGACCGCACCGAGCCGCATGGCCATCTGCCCGACGTCGTCGCCCAGCGCCCGGGGCATCGGCGACGTCCAGGGCGGGCGCGCCGGGGGTTGGGGGTTGGTTCTGGGCGTGGCTGTGCCCCCGGTGGCCCTTGATGAAATCCCGGTAGCCGGGACCATCCCCGCGGGCGCGGGGAGCAGAGTCACTGACCAGCAGTTCTGAACTCACGAAACTGACACAGCATCACCCCCCATGCGATAACGCTCCACGACAGCGATGCTCTATGGATCTCTCACTTCCAGGACAGTGGCCTTCCAGCCCCAAAACAATCCATGACCAGCATCAACACCCTCACAACCCGCTGTCCCTCATGCCACTGTCACCAAACCGAGAGATCGCACCCGCGCGGGCGGGGAGCAGGACGCCGATCGGCATCGGCGCGGAGTCGACCCCGGGGCCATCCCCGCGCGAGCGAGGAGCAGCGCGGCGCACTGTCCCTGGAGGCGGTCATCCTGGGGCCATCCCCGCACGCGCGGGAAGCAGGCCGCCGGGTCCCCCGCGCGGGGAGCAGCAGACCGGGCCAGGTGTTCAGGTGCTTGAGCAGGGGCCATCCCCGCGCGCGCGGGGAGCAGGTCGCTCCTCTGCTGCCGCCCCGGCCGCCGCGGCGTCATCGGTATCCCGGGCGTCTGCCGGCGGACGACCGTGCGGCCTTGCAGGGCATCATGTACGTGCTGCGCAAGAACGTGAGCTGGAGGGACGTGCCGGCCGAGCGGACCGGCTGCAGCGGAGTGACGGCCTGGCGGCGGCTGCGGGACTGGACCGAGGCCGGCGTCTGGCCCCGCCTGCACGAAGTCCTCCTGGCCGAGCTGCGCAAGGCAGGTCTGCTCGACATGAAGGACTGCGCGATCGACGGCTCGCGCATCCGGGCCCTGAAAGGGGGGCTCACACCGGACCTTCGCCGGTCGACCGCGCCCGGCCAGGCAGCAAGCACCACCTGATCGTCGACCGCCACGGCACACCCCTCGCCGTCACCCTGACCGGCGGGAACAGGCACGACGTGACCCAACTGACGCCCCTGCTGGAAGCGATACCCCTCATCCGCGGACTTCGCGGGCGGCCGCGGCACCGGCCGGGCCGGCTCTTCGCCGATCGCGGCTACGACAAGTACCGGCGGATCCTACGGGCCCGCGGCATCACACCCAAGATCGCCCGCCGAGGCGTGCCACACGGATCAGGTCTGGGCAAGACACGCTGGGCCGTCGAGCGGACCTTCGCCTGGCTCCACCAGTTCAAACGCCTCCGCACCCGCTACGAGATACGCGCCGACCTCCACCTCGGCCTTCTCCAACTCGCCTGCAGCATCATCTGCTTGCGACGCCTACGAACCTCATTCTGAAACGACCAGTAAGAGCAACACGAGCGCGGCCGTCGCTCCGCCAGCATCACGACCCGACCCGCAAGCGCGCCGGGCATCAGGGCCACACATGCCAGAACCTGAGTACGGACAGCGAATGTTCACCGCTTTGATAGGCACCCGAGATTCGAACAGCCCGTGACCTGCGGCCGGTCATTATGGAGCGGTCCTGCTCACCGGGGTCTGCACGGGCAAGCACGGCCGCTGGGGGCGAATCTGCGTGTTGCCCAGCGGGCACGAGACCTCGATGGGCGAACCGCACTGGGGCCACAACAGCAGGGGCCGGCCAATCTCGTGGGTGGGCAGCCCGTCCAACGACTGGTGAGTGGCGACCGGGCCCCGTGCGCGATGGCGACGCGGCCCGGCTCACAGCCGCTTGCGCAGGCAAGCACGGCCATGGGGGGCGGATCTGCGTCCTGCCCGACGGCACGATGGGACTGGGGCGTCGTCGGGGGATAGTGCGCGCAGGGTTACCATGCGGCGGTCAGCTCAGCAGGGTCTCGGCCCGCTTTATAGCATCGACGCGTGTCCTGCGGTTGGCGTCCAGTTGCAGCGCCCGGATCTTGGCGAGACGTTCGCGGTATGTGTGGGTGAGCTGTTGCAAGGTTGTGGACAGACGGCTGCTGGTGCGGCATTCGCCGTCGGTGACAGCGATGGCAATCTCGTTAGGGGCGGGGCGGGTGCGCGTCTTGCGGGTTTTTATGGCCGTGCTGATCGCCATGCCTGGATCATCGAAGTGGTAGCTGCGATCGCGCATGCAGCGCTGCCACCTTGCGAGGGCCTTCGTATACGCAGGGTCGGCGGTGACCCGTTGGTAAACAGCCAGGCCAAGGTTGTCAGCGATGTAGTCGTTGCGCAGGTATGCGGCGAGGTCGGTGCCGTAGAGCGCACGGCGCATCTCGGAAGTGCAGCCGTCGGTGTTAGTAGTGATGTTCTCTCCGTCAGGCAGAGAGATTTCTATCTCCTCTTCTTTACTGCCGAAGAGAGCTTTGTCGTATCCGTTGCGGCGGTCGTCGTTCAGTGATTCTGCGTAGGCCGCGTTCGGATCCTCCGACACGAAGCGCTGGACTTCGACAGCGTCGTTGTCCGGGTTCCCGTAGCCGTGCGTGCGGGCCTCGTCCGGGTCGAGAGTGTGGAAGAGAGCGGGGGCGTGCACGGTCAAGGCGCCTTCCGGGGGGGTGCGGACGATGTACTCGTACCCCTGGCGTGCCATGCAGCGGCTTATCAGGTGGCCCTCAGCCAGGAGGCGATAGCGCTCGGCCTCCTTTGTCAGTTCTCCGTCGGGCGTCTGGATCTGGAAGGGCATGGCGGGCAATGGGGCGGACTTCGCAGGGGGCTCTACCGCTGTGGGGGCTGTGGCACAACTAGTGAGCAGCATGCCGAGCAGCGCGAGCGGGGCGACGTGCGGGCGGCATAGCAGCATGTGGGGGCCGGTCCTTCTTTGAAATGTGCGCCGGGACCGGCGCCGTTTCGGGGCCCGTGCCCGAAACGGCGCCGCGGAAGGTGGGAGCTGGATCAGCAGTTGCCCCAGCTGTTGGAGCTGCCCTTATAGGCCCGGTTGGCGTCTGACGGGGACGAAGTGCCGCTCGCAACGGACTTCAGCCCGCCGCCCCAGCCCCAGATGACGCTGTACTCGTCTCCCCAGATACAGGCTTTCAGGCCGGAGGTTCCGTGGTTGTACCAGGAGGCGTCGCGGTTGTTGATGGACCAGGAGCTCCAGGACTCGTTGGTCCCGGCGAACCTGTACATGCTTCCGTTGTAGGAGGTCTGGTCCCACACGCACAGGTTCCCACTCGGGCAAGAAGCGGTTCCGGTGACGGAGGCGGACGCGCTGGAGGCGGGGCCGGCAATGGTCAGCGCGGCGGCGAATCCGGCTGTCAGGACGGGTGCGAGTATGCGGCGCATTTCGATGCTCCTCAAGTCTGGGAGAGGGATGTGAGTCCATTTCGCACCACGAGAACGTATTACTCGCCCCCCTTGCGCAACCATGCTTTAGCACAAGGTGGCAGATTCTCTTCAGGGTATTGACTCACCGTGCGGTCTTGCGCCGGGCGAAGGCGAGTGGGTGTATCTGGCGGGTCTGCTGGGCGAGGACGCGCCCGCCAGCACGGACGAGACAACGCTCGGCCTGGAGCTTTGCGCCCGTCTCCAGCCGTTCCAGGACCGCTACAACCAGGCCGTGGCGGGCGGCGACACGGGCCCTGTTCACTGAGGGCCTGCGTGGGCAAGCACGGCCGCTGAGGGCGGATCTATGTCCTTCCCGACCGTCACGAGACCTCGATGGAGAACCGAACTGGGGCCTCAGCAGCGAGGGCCGGCCGATCGCGTGGGTGGGAAGCGCACCTGTCGGCTGGTGAGCGGCGGCGGTGAGGCTGGCGGCAGGACCCCGGGGCGCAGGGCGGCCCGGGGTCCTTCGCTGTCCGGGGCCAGCGGCACCGCTCCCAGGCCCTACACGCACTGCGGTGCGATGCCCGAGGGTTATGAGCTGCGGCATCGCAATGGCGTGCGTGTAGCCCCTGGGCCTCTGGACGCCTCCCTCCCGCGGCTTCATGGCAGCGCTGCGTGTCCCAGTTCGTCACTTCTATGCTGGTCGTCCTATGGTCCACAGATCGCCTGGGGCGCGGACGAACGCGGCGTGGGCGGTCATGTCCCGCTTCAGCTGCGCGACGGAGACGGTGTGGCCGCGCCGGGCGAGCGCGTCGCGCAGTTCGCCAGGGGTCAGGGATCGGTCGCAGCGCGCGAGGTGCCGGGCGGCGAGCTGCTCGGTGGTGGGGTAGGGCGGGGGCTGGACCACCAGGAGGGAGTCGCTGAGCGTTCGGTGCTCGGTCATCCCGGCGTTCGCCAGCTCCAACAGTGGTGTTGTCGCCTTGCCCGCCTGGGAGAGGCGGCGGCGCCAGTTGTCACGCGTCAGATAGCCCTTTCGGTAGCACCACCACAACAGCGCGCTCACGGCGGTCGTCGCTGCCAGCGGATTGCTCCGGGCAAGGACGGCAAGGCGGTGGGCGCCGGTACCGAGCAGGCGCAGTGCCCAGTCCATGACCAGCAGCGCGTTCGCGGCGGTAGCCTCCAGGCCGGCTATTCGCAGCACGTTCTGGACGACGGGGATCCAGTCGATGATGGCGACTCCGAAGCGGGAGAAGACGCTGTCCTGGGTGACGATGACGCAGGGGGCGAGGAACTCTGCCAGCGCCATCGTGGGCGCGTCGTCCGGGTCGCCCCGGTGCCTCCGCGGCATCTCGTGGTCGACCCGCAGGAAGTGGCGGGTCTGCGGCGAGAGGTGGTCACGGATCTCCAGGTCGACCACGCGAAGAGAGGGCAGTATCCACTGCTCGAGCGCGCGGCGTGCCAGGCTCTCCGATACCTCGTGGTGGTTGGCCATCTTGGCCAGGTGCTCGTCGATCTCACCGGGCACGTGCGCGGCGATGTAGGGGGCGGCACGACCTGTGAGAGCCAGCGCGGTGAACTTGTCCTGACGGCTGCCGCTCTTGGCCAGAGCGCACGCTTCTACCAACAGCGCGTTGGCGTCGAGGACGGGCAGCAACATCGGCCGGTCCAGCACCATCGGGTTGATTGCCGCTCCGGAAGGAACCGACGGCGGCAGTGTCGAATCGACACGATCGAATGTCATGGAGGTAAGTGTCGTCATCACCACTGACACCCGTGGAATCGTCCGCTGGGATGGTCCCGTTGCGCGGGGCGCGGACGAGGCGGCACGGCTTCAAGGGCCCCGCGAGCACGCCCTTTGAGCGACGGTGTGCGGGCCAAAGCCCCCCGGGGGCTGACGCCCCTACCGCGAGACCATGTCTGATCTTCCGGACCTGGACAAGGCGAGTACCTGTCTATCGTGGAGCTGGAGACCGACGAGGGCCGGGAGGCCGGGTGATCTACGGTCCCGGCCCGGAGTACGCCGTCCACAACGTGACGTTCATGCCGTTGGAGCTGCTGGCCGAGTAACCCTAGTGTCCCGCGCCTGAAGTTCGTAGATAGTTCCAGCGGCGCCGCGAACGGGCAAGCGAAGTTGGCGCGAAAGACAGGGAGCACGCTCCCCGCGTACGCACGCAGGTCGTGCGCGCCCCACAAGCCGCCAGCCGAGCGTCGTACCCGGCGAGGCTTGACGTTCGGGGCGACTGGATGGACGAGTTGGGTGTCAGCCGGATCGGCAGGCAGAGAAATCGCTCGCGCTCGCGGTGAAGCCCATCCAGCCGGAGCGTGCAAAGCCGCCATGACCTGCTTGAGTTCGCCGTACGCCCATGAGCGCCCGGACCAGGCCGTGCATGCCGGACCGGCACAAGCCGCCAACTAGCGCACGTCACCAGGGCGCTGCGGAACGTATGACGGCCCCTGTGTGCGCTTCTTCCAGTTTCTGGATTTGATCTGCATTTCTGACGTCATACGTAGATCATGAATCAGCTGCTGCACATGGACGTGCTGCTTGCTTGGCCCGGCGTCCCGCGGGGGGCC
Source organism: Streptomyces sp. NPDC093111 (assembly GCF_040683955.1). NCBI lineage: Bacteria > Bacillati > Actinomycetota > Actinomycetes > Kitasatosporales > Streptomycetaceae > Streptomyces > Streptomyces sp. NPDC093111. The sequence continues at coordinate 9,874 of NZ_JBFBNW010000009.1, forward strand.
CATACTGCCGCGCTGGCATGCGCGTCTGGCCGAGTGCGGCATGCCATGGGCGTGTGCAGACAGGAGTGATGCAGGCGTGGCGGCAGATTTGCGTACAGAGGATGTGGGGGCGGTGCCTCAGTACTGGCAGCGCAACATGGTCAGCCAGCTCCTGATCCCGGCCAGTTCTTTGAGTCTTGGCGAGGAATCCGGAACCCGATTCGTTCACAACTCTTTCGGGCGCTTGCCCGCCACAGCCAGCCAGGCAAAGAGCCTGACCGCGCAGCTGCCTGGCGAGCCCGGCGGCGAGGTGCGGTGGTCGGCTCTCAGCCGCTGTCCACCCCGCAGGAGGTCCTGGACTCATGCACAGACGCGATCCAGTTGCACGATCTCGTACGGGAAGGCGGGCTGCGGCCACCGCAGGCCGGCGCGTTGCATTCGGTCCTCGGCTCCTGGTACTCGCAGCTGCCCGAACCGGGCCTGATCGTCATGCCGACTGGCACCGGCAAGACCGAGACCATGCTCACCCTCGTCGTGGCATGCCGTCCCCCACGGCTTCTGGTGCTGGTGCCCAGCGTCGCGCTGCGCGACCAGATCGCTGAAAGTTCGAGTCGCTGGGCATTCTGCAGAAGCAGGGCATCGTCGCCGCAGACGCGCTTCGGCCATGCGTAGGCCGTGTGACCCGGCGGTTCACCGACGCGGCTGAGGCATAAAAGTTCGCATCGGCCTGCAACGTCGTCGTGGCCACACCGAGTGTGTCGAACTACTACACCCCGGAAGCGCGAGAGGCTCTGCTCCGCGAGTTCAGCCATCTGATCGTCGACGAAGCACACCATGCACCGGCGACGACCTGGACAAGTGTCATCTGCCGCCTCGAAGCCGGACTCGGCAGTCCGATCTCCAGTACACCAGCGACGTGGCCTGGCAGCGGAAGCCCTTCTTCTCCTCCATGAAGATTCGAGGGAAGAAGACCGCGGACAACCCGAGCGGTGAAACGTACCTCGTCGACGCAGCGGAAGGTTCGTTCACGAAGACCGACAAGATCCCCGGCAAGGAATGGTTTCGCATGGACCAGAACGGCCGACAGGGAGAGAAGGAAGACGACCGGTCGCGTGCACGCGGTCTACTGGCGGAACTCCTCGGCGCCTTCACCGCCACGGGCGACGCCTCGTGGGTCGGCCCCGAGAACATCGGCGGGCGGATCACCGACCATCTCCGGGGCACCGTCGTCGTCGCGGAACTCGCTAAGTACCAGGAGTCGGCAAGGGAGAGCAAGCAACGTGACTGGTACGTCAACGCTCTGAAGAAGGCTGGTACGAAGCAGGTGGTCATCGACATCTGGATCGGTGCGGACGGCTTGGGGGTCAAGAGCCAGGAGGCGTCCCACGGCACCAAGGGGCAGCAGCCCATCGTCGAGGAGTACCGGGATTACGGCGCCGACCTCAAGGACGAGGTCCCGCCGGCTCACAAGGTCGCCTCGTTCGACGAGTACATCGAAGCGCTCTCGAAGCGCTAGTCGTCCTAGGAGGCGGCGCACCTGGCGGGCGTGGGCGGCGTGGGTGAAAGCGGGACATGCGGACGGAGGACTGTCTAGGCTCGCTGGGGGGGGTGGGAGGTGGGCGCGTGGGGGGTGCCGAGGAGGTGGGCGGGTATGCAGTGGATCGGCGTATCGCGCTCTCTCGGAAGTGGGATCGGATCGTCGCCGCGGTACGGGAGTTGGGGAGTTCGCGCGGGATACCCGAGCTGGCCGACTTCCTGCAGCCTCCGAAGGCCGCTCTCCTCGCGGACGCCGGGCGTGAGGGCGCCGTGGTGGTCGTCAACGTCAGTCGGACGCGGTGCGACGCTCTGCTGATCGCGGACGGCCGGGTCCGGAGTCTGCCGCTGCCCGGTGTCACGGCCGAGGGGGTCGAGGCCCGCACCGTCGCCTACCTGGTGGCCTTGCGCACGCTGGAGCTGGTGACGTGGGAACTCCATGAGGCGATGGCGATGTTCGCGGAGGGCGGGCGGGCGCCCGAGGTGTTCTTCCGCGTATCCGGCGTACGGGCCGCCCTCGCCGCCGTACGGACCCGTGCCGAGGAGGAGCTGGCCGGACTCACCGCATGGCTGTGGGACGAGATCTGCGGGCCCGTCCTGGACGCCCTGGGGCATACCGGGGCTCCGGCCGGTACGGCACCGCTGCCGCGGGTCTGGTGGTGTCCCACGGGTCTGCTCAATCTGTTGCCGCTGCACGCGGCAGGGCATCATGACGAGCCCGTCGGTGACCGGCCGCGGACGGTTCTGGACCGTGTCGTCTCCTCGTACACGCCCACCGTCCGCACGCTTCTCGCCGCGCGTTCTCGAAGTGCCCCGACCACCGAGGGGGACGGGCGGATGCTGTTCGTCGCGCCCGAACCGGCCGGCCTGCCGGTCCTCGAGTCGATCGCCGACGACCGCGCGGTCCTGGCCGGGCTGTTCGGCGAGCGGCTGACCCCGCTGGAAGGCTCTCAGGCGAGCGCCGCTTCCGTCCTGGAGGCCCTGCGGCACCACCGCTGGGTGCATTTCAGCACGCATGCCGGGCAGAATCTCGACGATCCCGGACTCGGCGTCATCGCCCTGCACGACGACGCCCTCACCGTGCACCGCCTCGCGGCGGGCAGCTACCGCGGCGAGCTCGCGTTCCTGTCGGCCTGCCAGACGGCCGTCGGAGGCATCGACCTCGCCAACGAGGCGATCACCCTCTGCGCCGCCCTGCACGTCGCCGGCTTCCGCCACGTCATCGGCACCCTCTGGTCCGTACAGGACCGGGCCGCCGCAACCGTCACCCGGGAGTTCTACGGCGCCGCCGGCACGGACACGGCGACCGAGCCCGCCTTCGACTCCTCCGCGGCCGCCCACCACCTGCACCGCGCCGTGCGCGCCCTGCGCGAGCAGCGCCCGGGACAGCTCACGGCCTGGGTCCCCTTCGTCCATATCGGTCCCTGAAAAACAGCGCACGAAACAGCAGGGAGAACCCGCATGACCACATCCCCGCCGCCCGCCGGTCCGCCGTCCTCGTCGCCTAGCCATCTGCCCCTCCCGTACGAGGAGACGACAGACCCCCACTACGCAGAGGAAGTCGTGCGCAACCACGCACTCCAGCAGGTGAAGAAGAACGACTACGTGATCGTCTTCACCTGCCCTCGCTGCGGCGCCGCACAGGAGGATCCGCTCTTCGAGCCCGGCTTCCGCTCGCTGCGGACGGCCAACGCCCCCACCGCCGGGGCTGCTGCGGCCTCCTCCACGAACACCGTCCTGCCGATGAGCTGCCGCTGCCCAGGTGACGTCCATGCCGGGTGCCCTGCCGGACGCAGCGGCTGCGGAGCGTACTGGACCGTGGAGATGGTGTGACGCCCCGACGTACTCCCCAGCGCACTCCCCCATCCGCTCCCCCTCGGATCGCCGCCGGCCCCGCGGCCACGGCTGCGGACCTGCTCGCCTCGCAGGAGCGCCACCGGCTGGCCGCCGAAGCCCTGCCGAGGCTGCGTGCCGCCGCGCTGGGCTGGCGTAACGCGGCCGGGGCGCTCATGGCCGGGCTCGTGGCCTTCGGCCTGGTCAAAGGGCGCACTGACGTGGGCCAGTTGGCCGAGCGGTGGGCTTTGGGCGTCGGGGTGCTGCTCCTGGCGGCCCTGATCTGCGGGGCCTGTGGCGCGTACCTGCTCAACCGGGCTGCGCACGGGGCGCTGAAGCCGTCCCCGTTGGGGACGCACGTCACGCGCTCGGCCACCGAGCACCTCGAAGTCGGCTCGGCCCTGCGGGCCCTGCGGGTCGGCATCGCGGTGACGCTGGGGTGCGTGCTGTTCCTCGTGTGCGCCGTCGCGAGCACCTGGTACGGGCCGAGCGCGAAGCCGCCGGCGGTCGAGCTCAGCACGCCGGCGACCGGCAAGCTGTGCGGCACCGTGACGGGGATGCGTCAGGGCCGGCTGGTTCTGAAGACCGGCGGTACGACGGTCGAAGTCGTGGCGGCAGCGCTCACGCAGTTCAGGACGGTGGAGGACTGCCCGTGACCCCGCGACCGTCGACCACTCTGCGCAGCTCTCTCCGCTTCCAGTGCCTCTTCCTCATGAAGTGGCGGCCGTTGGGAGTCCGCGCCTTCCGGGCGGTCGAACGCGGGGACGCCGCCGCGCTCCCGGACCTCATCCGGCGCATCGCAGAGACCCGAACGGCGGACACCCATCCGCGCTGGGTACGTGACCTGATGCGCAGGCTCGAGGTCATGGTGCTCGTGCCCGCCGCCGACGTTCTCCACGACCCCGGCCTGCTCGATCGTGCCGTGGCCCTGGGCCTGGAGGCGGTCACGTACACACCCACCAGGTGGGAATCGGAAGCCTTCGACCGCGCCCTCCTCGCGGACTGCCTCCTGCAACGGTTCGAGAAACGCGGCGACAGGGCCGACGTGGACGAGGCGATCACCCACCAAAGGCGGGCCGCGGAGCTGTGCCGGGCCTGGCTCGCCGCGCCGAGGGGACCTCGGCGCGCGTCACTGCGGCAGTGGTGGCGGGTCCAGTGGTACCCCGACGAGGGTCAGGTGTGGCCTCCGCTGAACAGGACGATCTGCTTCTCCGTCTTCCTCGGACTCGGCGACGCACTCCATACCCGCTTCGAGTTCCTACGCACGTACGACGACCTCCAGCGGGCCGTCGAAGCGAGTGACGATGCCGAGGCCCTCAGCCGTACGTTCCGGTGGGCCGCGTCTCCGTGGGCCGGCAATTACAAGCAGGAGCGGGGATCAATCCTTTCCCAGCTCGGCGCCCTGCTGACCTTCCGCTACGAGCTCCTGCACAATGCCACGGACATCATCCGGGCCGTGTCGCTGCTCGAGGACGCCGACCGGCTCACGCCCCGGCGTGACCGCGGCGGTCGCTCCGTCGCCCGGTACCGGGTGCACGCGCTCACCACGCGGGGCCTGAGGCTGCAGAGCCTGGACGACTTCACGAAGGCGGAGGCGGTGCTGCGGCGGCGGACGCCGCACGATCCCGCGTGGCGTCCCCAGGTGGAGATCCTGACGGGACGCGCCGCGATCACCGAGTCGTCGGACGGTCTCGGCGAAGCCGTGCACATCCTGGAGGCCGCCGTCTCGCAGGGCGGCGCCGACGTCCACGAGGCACTGATCTGGCTCGCCGCGACCTTGCGGCAGTGGGCCCTGCACGCCGCGAGCGTTGCCGACAGCCTCGCCGGGGGCCGTGACGAGACCGGTGCAGAGAGCATGGCCGAGACCGGTGCCCAGCGTGAGCCCTGGACCCGTCCTGAAGTGCCCGACGCCGTGGTGGCTGCTCAGCAGGAGGCCGCCGTGCTCTGGCGCAGGTCCTCCGACGCCTGGCGGCGAGCGGCCCTGCTGGAGACGGCTCCCGCCTGGCGCAGGCTCCACGCCGCCTCCCGGTGGAGGAGCCAGGTCACGCAGCCGCGTGAGGCGGCTGACGCGAGCTCGTTGGCCGTGCGGCTGCTGCCGCTCGCCGCCTGGCGCGGCCTGGACCGCCTCAGCCAGGAGGAGGTGCTCCAGACCACCGACTTCGACCTGGCCTCCGGCGCGGCGGCCGACCAACTGGAACTGCACGACGCGGACCACGCGCTGGAACTGCTCGAACTGGGCCGCGGGGTGCTGTGGTCCCAGACACTCGACGTACGCACCGACCTGCAGCAGCTCCGGCAGGAGTCGCCCCGGCTGGCCGAGCGCCTCACCCGGTTGCGCGTACTCCTGGAGGAGTCGCGCGACCCCGCGGCTCGAGCAGAACGCGCCGGTCTACGCCCGCCGGTGTGACGACCCGCAGCGGGGCGACGGCCCCCTGCGGGGTTACGCGTCGACCGTTCCGGTCGCCTGGGCGCCGAGCGGGCCGTAGCTGTTCTCCATCGAACCCCTCGACCGTTCCCACCGCGAGAACGCCGCGCCCTGGATGCACATCACCCTCGCGCCCGGTCCGGTCATCCTGATGTCCGGCCCCGCGTGGCGGCCTTCCCCGTCGCCGACTGCGACGAGCCGCTCATCGACGTCCACGGAACCCTTCTGGTCGACGACCGCAGAGCCGACGCCACCAGCTCGTACGCCCATCTGCGCCGCGGCGTCCTCGAACGGTTCGTCCGCGCCCAATCGCTCCTGCCCGACGGGCTGCGTCTCCTCTGCGTCGAGGGCTACCGCCCGCCCGACCTCCAGCAGCGGTACTTCGAGGAGAGCGACGGCGCCCGCTCCACAGACGCCCGGACTGCTCCGACTGGCGCGCCCCGGTGGTGGGGGTCCTGACGGCGGCTGACGCTGGCCTGGCGGTGGCCGCCCCCGCCGCGTGGGGTGCGTGGAGCCGCGCTGCATCGTCGTCGGGTCTCGGAGCGGCCGAGGTCCTCGGAAGGACGGGACCACATGGCGGAACAGGAGATCGGAACAGGCTGCCTGCCGTTCGCTCGTAGGAGCGGCAGGCTCGTACGAAGGCGGAGGCTGCGGTCCTGCGCGCCACGACTCGCCCGGCGGTCGCCCGCCAGGACCGTGATCGTCGCGGCCGGTCTGGCACTCCTGGGCGCGGTCGGCACGGCACCGAGCGGTGCCGTACCGACCCCCACCGTCGAACCCCGCCCGGGAGGTCCGGCACGGTTCGTCCCCGGTCCCTGCCCGACCACGCCCGACCCGATCCCGGGACACTGCGGAACCCTGGAGGTGCCCGAGAACCGGGCCCACCGCGGCGGACGGACCATCAAGCTCACGGTCGCCATCGTTCCGGCCGCGTCGGCGGCTCCGGCGCAGGACCCGGTGGTGTTCATGGAGGGAGGCCCCGGCGGCGAGGCGATCAGCGCCATCCCCTTCCTGGTCGGCTCCGGCGTGAACCGGGACCGTGACCTGATCGTCATGACCCAGCGCGGAGCGCTGTACTCGCGGCCGAACCTCGCCTGCCCGGAGATGGACCGGTTCAACGCGAAGGCCGTCGGGCTGCGCTATGACGCGCCCTCGACCGGGCGGCTCCTGGTGCGCGCCGCGGAGGAGTGCCGGGACCGTCTGACGGCCGACGGAATCCGGCTGAGGAACTTCAACACCACGGAGAACGCCGCGGACTTCGCCGACCTGCGCAAGGCGCTCGGCATCAGGAAGTGGAACGTCTACGGCTACTCCTACGGCACCGACCTGGCCCTCACCTATCTACGCCGGCACCCCGAGGGGATCCGTTCGGTGACGATCGACTCGGTCGTGCCGGCGCAGATCGTGAGCCTGCCCTGGGCCTGGGACAGCGCGCAGGAGGGAATCCGTGCGATCTTCGCGGCGTGCGAGGCCCAGCCGGCCTGCAAGAGCCGCTACCCGGGCCTCTCCCGAACGCTGACCGAGCAGGTCCGGCGCCTTGAGGCGAACCCCCTGAGGCTGACGGTGCAGCCGCCCGGAGGCGGCAGTCCGGTGAAGGTCGTCCTCGACGGCGGCACGCTGATCAACCTGCTGGTCTCGGACGGCGGTGCCCTGCCGTCCGTCGACGTCCCCGCAGCACTCGACGAACTCGCCCACGGGAACCCGGAGCGCTTCGCCCAGGCCCAGGCGGCCGGCGCGACACCCGCCATCGGCGAGTTCGCGCACGGTCTGACGCACTCGGTGGCGTGCAGCGAATGGGCTCCGGGCTTCACGAAGGCCGACATCCTGGAGGCCGGGCGCCGGGCGTTCCCCGGCTGGCCGGACACGGTCCTGGCCCACGCGCCGCAGCTCCCCTTCGAGTACGACCTGTGCCGCGTCTGGAACGTCCCGGACCGCACCGCGATCCAGCGGGTGCCCACCTTCAGCGAGGTGCCGACCCTGATCATCTCCGGAACCTTCGACGCGAAGACGGGGGCGAGCTGGGGACCGTACACCGGCCGTACGCTGCCCCGCTCGACCGCCGTGCGGATCCCCGGGATCGGCCACTTCGTGGTCCCTCAGTCGCCGTGCGCGCAGCGCGTCCTGGCGTCCTTCCTCACCCGTCCGTCCGCGCCCGACACCGGCTGCGTGGCAGGACTCACGCCGGCACCCTTCACCATCACCCCCGAAGTGGAGACCCGATGATGTCCCCCACCACGCCCCGGCCCGCGCGTCCCTCGCGCCGGCTCCCGGCCGTGCTGGCCGGAGCCACGGCCGGCGCCCTCGTCGTCGGCCTCGCCGCGCTCCCCGCCCGGGCCGAGTCCGGCGCCGGAGCGGCGCTCGGCACGGTTGCCCGGACGACGGGCGGCGGCCACTTCGAGCCGGGCCCCTGCCCGAGGACGGCGGACCCGATCCCCGATCTGGCGCGCGCGCACTGCGGAACGCTCACCGTGCCCGAGAACCGTTCCCGGCGCCACGGGCGAAAGATCACCCTCGCGGTCGCGATCATCCCCGCGGTGGGCAAGAGACCGGCGTCCGACCCGATCGTGTGGCTCGCGGGCGGGCCGGGTGACGACGCGGTCTCCGAGATCCCGATGGCGGTCGCCGGCGGCCTCAACCGCGACCGCGACGTGATCTTCATGTCCCAGCGCGGAACCTACTCGGCCGACCCCCAGCTCACCTGCCCGAACGTCGACGAGTTCGCCGCGGACTCCCTCGGTCTCGTCTTCGGCGCGCCGTCCACCGGACGCCTGCACGTCCGGGAGACGAAGAAATGCCGGGACCGGGTGGTGAACCGCGGGGCCGACCCCAGTGCCTACAACGGACCCGAGAGCGCCGCGGACTACGACGCCCTGCGCAAGGCACTCGGCATCAGGCAGTGGAACGTGTTCGGCATCTCGTACGGCACCAACCTGGCGCTCCACTACATGCGCCTGCACCCGAAAGGCATCCGTTCGGTGGGCATCGACGGCGTGCTGCCGCCTGCTCTGTCCGGCGGGGCCGTGACGTGGAAGGCCGCACGCGAGGGCTACGACGGCCTGTTCAAGGCCTGTGAGGAGCAGCCCGCCTGCAACCACCGCTACCCGAACCTCAAGGGCACGTTCGAGCGCCTCGTGAGCGAGGTCGAGGCGCGACCCGTCACCACCACCGTCACGGTTCCCGGCCGGTCCCGGCCGGTGAAGGTCGTGCTGGACGGCGGAGTCCTGGTGAACTGGTTGGCCTCGGCCACCCATGTGGCGGCCGGAGTACCCCGCTCCATCGACGAGCTGGCCCACGGCAACCCGCAGCGGATCGCCGCGCAGTGGGCGGGCGGCAAGCTCAGCCCGCAGGCCATCGGAAGGACGTCCCACGGGCTCGCCTACGGCGTGTTCTGCAGGGAGTGGACGCCGTACGAGAGCGAGGACGACATCGTCCGGGCGGGGCGGCGCCTGTTCCCGTCGTTCCCCCGATCGGTACTGGTCAACGCTCCGTTCCTCGCCTGGCTCCACCCGGACTGTCGTGCCTGGGACGTCCCCCCGGCGGACCCCTCGGTCCGGCAGCGGACGTACAGCGACATCCCGACCCTCGTCCTGTCCGGCGGGTTCGACGCGCAGACCGCTCCGAGCAACGGGGCGTACGCCGCCCGGACGCTGAGCCGGTCGATCGCCGTGACGGTTCCGTACGTCGCGCACGTGGTCTTCGCCGACTCGAAGTGCGCGCAGACGATGACCGTCTCGTTCTTCGACCATCCGGGCGCGCCGGACACGCGTTGCCTCGCGGGGCTCAAGCCACCCATGTTCGAGATCGCGCCGTAGACCGTCCTAGGTGGGGGCGTCGTCCGTCCGGAGGGCGGTGCGGACGACGCCCGTGGCCACCACGACGATCAGGCACAGCGCGATGACAGTCTCGGCCCACGGGAACGCGAACCAGTCCGGCACACAGCCGATCGGAGGTGTGCCAGGCCTGCCTGCGCGACGGTTTCCTGCAGCGCGGTGCGTGAGCTGTCCTCCAGCTCCGAGGGGTGCGCCTGGTAGGAGACCTGTTCGTAGGCGGTGGAGCCGTCCGCGCTCACGCACCGGTTCGCGTACGGTCGGGTCGCGTACGGTCGGGTCGCGTACGGGTCGGTGACCCGGGCGACCTGATGGCCGCGCGCTGGAGAGCGTCGGTCGCCAAGCCGGGAAGTCGCGCCGCGAGGACAGCGGGCCGGTCCCGGTACACAGGATGCCGAAGCCGGACGAGAACACGGCCACCACTTTTGAAGTTGGCCCCGCGAAGAAGACGGTGGCCGCGCCGCCACAGGTCCGCCTCGGTCGCGGTGCGCTACCGTCACGAGGGTGACAGGGGTCAATGCCGACCGGTGGTGGTCCGCATCCATGCCGGCGGCCTATGAGCAGTACCTCGTGCCGGTGGTCTTCCGGCCCTTCGCAGAGGACCTGACCGCCCGAGCGACGGCACTGCGACCTCGGCGCATTCTCGAACTCGCCGCAGGGACTGGCGTGTTGACAGCGGGCCTGCTCGCAGCGCAACCCTCGGCGGAGGTGACGGCCACTGACCTCAACGAGGCCATGGTCACTTTCGGGTCTGCGCGGGCCCCAGGGGCGGTGTGGCGGCAGGCCGACGCGCAGCAGCTCCCGTTCCCGGCCGGAGGTTTCGACCTCGTGGTGTGCCAGTTCGGGGTGATGTTCTTTCCCGATCGTGTCAAGGCCTTCACCGAGGTCCGCCGGGTGCTGGCCCCGGCCGGCCGATTCCTGTTCAACACCTGGGGCCCGCTCGGGACGCACGCCTTCGAGGCCGCGCTGCAGGCCGGGCTGGAACGGGCCTTCCCGCTCGACCCGCCGCGGTTCTTCCAGACGGTCCCCCACGGCTACGCCGACCCCGGGATCGTGGCCGCTGATCTGGCGGCCGCCGGGCTCGCGGTCGAAGACGAGCAGGAGCTGACGCTTCAGGGCCGGGCCGCGTCGACCGCCGACCTCGCCACCGGATACCTCACCGGGACACCCGTACGCGCGGCCGTTGAGGAATACAGCGACGGACCCGCCGCCCGGGCCACCGTCATCGAGGAAATGACCGCCCGGCTCGGCCCGGGGCCGGTCACCGCCCCCATGACGGCGTACGTCTTCCGCGCCGCCGCCCGATAACGCCCCCGCCGCGCCAGAACAGCGCGTCGGGCAGTGCAGGTGGCCTCGTCGAGGAGGTGGCCTCCGCTGCTACGGACACCGCGCCCGGCAAACACATTGCATGCGCAGGCCGCCGTCCTCCAGGCTCGGAGCATGCGGATCACCAGCAGAGGCGGTCTGACCATCGAGTTCGAGGCTGTCGGTCGCGGAGATCCGCTGGTAGTGCTGCACGGCTTCTTCGGCGACCGCACCACCTCGTACTCCGCCGGCCACGTCGACGCCCTCGCCGGCGGCTTTCGCCTCGTCATGATCGACGCCCGTGGGCACGGCGACAGCGAAGCGCTCCCACGACGCCGACAGCTACGCGATCAGCCGTCAGGTCGATGACGTCCTCGCCTTGCTCGACGCACTCGCCATCGGCCGGGCCGCCGTGTGGGGTGCCTCGATGGGCGGCAGCATCGGCCTGCACCTCCTCACCCGGCAGCCCGAGCGACTGACCTCGCTCGTCGTGGGCGACGCCCGCGCCGGTCCGGTGGCCGCCGAGGCGGCTGAGGCGGAGGAGGAAGCCGCCGTGTTCCGGGCCCAGGGCACCGCTCCGTTCGTCGAGACGCTGGAACGCCAGGGACCGCTGCCCGCCTGGATGCGCACCGTCATCCAGGCCGCCGACCCGCAAGCGCTGGCCACGTTGACCCTCGCCTTGGACCGCCGCGACAGCGTCATGGACGCGCTCGCTTCCTCAGCCGTCCCGGTGCTCCTGCTCGCCGGAGCACCGGGACCCTCGACTTGCCGCGATCCTGCAGACCGCCGACCGGATGCGCAGCACTGCCCTCGCGGAACTGCCCGGCTGCGGCCATTTCGAGACGTTCCTGCGAACGGATCTCACCTTGCCCGTGGTCCGGGTGTTCCTCACCGGCCAGAAGGCCGCTCCCTGAGAATCGTGCTCCGATTACGCCCACCGCGCTGTTCCGCTCCGACATCCGCAACACGGTCGGGGCCGTCCGCGCGATCGCTCCCTGCCCACGTCCGGTGGCCCGCCCGGCGCCGTCGCCGGCTTCGACGACTTCGAACGCGCCGACGCACTGTGCCTGGCGCTCACCCTTGTCGCGTGCGAGAGCGACAAGCTCGGCAAGGTCGCGGGCCTGCTTCCGAAGAACATCCGAGGAACACGGAACGGACTGGGCTGCCCCGTACGTTGAGCAGGGCGGGGCCACGCCGTGCGCACCCGGCGAGCACCGAAGGGGCGGGGGGACGCGTGTCGCAGCAGAGCCGTTCCGCGCGCCTGGCCGCGTCCGCGCTGACCCTCGTCGTCACCGTCCTCGCGCTGTTCGTCCCGGTGGCCGGGGCGCAGGGCGTGCCCCTGCCCGCCGACAGGCCGCTCGCGCACCACGCGGTGGCGGGGTACGCCGGGCATGAGGCAGGACGGGACGACGTCCCGGCGCAGCAGGTCGCGGTCACGCACCGGCCTGACGTCCACATCCCGGGCCCGCAGCCTGCCGGCCCCGCGCGTACGGCCGTAGACACGGCTCCGCGCCGCGCCTTGGGCGGGCCCGACACGGGCCCCGGCACCGTACTCGTACCGCCGCGCGGGCCGGCCGAGTCCGCCGCCCCGCGCGGCCCGCCCCATCGATGAGCACGCAGACCGTCATCGACGCCTGACCGTCCTGCCCCGGCGCACACCGCGCGGGGCTGGTCACGCGTCCCCCTGTCCTGCCCTCATCGTGGAGTACGCATGTCTCGCGCACCCTTGTGGAGGGCGATCGTCGCGCTGGCGGCCGTCGCCCTGTCCCTCTACATCGCCCTCACCCAGTCCGCCCGCCTCGGCCTCGATCTGCGAGGCGGCACCCAGCTCGTCCTGGAGACCCGGGACTCACCCACCGTCAAGGCCGACGCCGCGTCCACCGACCGTGCTCTGGAAGTCCTCAGGCAGCGCGTCGACGCCCTCGGCGTATCCGAACCCGGGATCGCACGCTCCGGCGAGAAGCGGATCATCGTCGAACTGCCCGAAGTGCAGGACCCCCGCAAGGCCGCGGAAGTCATCGGCCGTACCGCACAGCTCACGGTCCACCCGGTGACCGGGGCGACGGCCGACAAGGGCTCCGCGAAGCCCGCGGCCGACGGATCGCGCACCCTTCCCGACCCGGACCAGCCGGGCACCTACCTGAAGCTGGGCCCCACCGCCCTCACCGGCGAAGGGGTCAAGGATGCCGAGGCGGTCCTGGACCAACAGTTCCTCAACGGATGGATGGTCTCCCTCGACTTCCGCAAGGGCGCGGGCGACACCTGGGCGAAGATCACCTCGGACGCGGCCTGCGCGCCTCAGGGTGCTCCGGACCGCCGTGTCGCCATCACCCTCGACAACAAGATCATCTCGGCGCCCGGTGTCAATGCGGACGTGGCGTGCGGGGTTGGTATCACCGGCGGCTCCACGCAGATCAGCGGCCAGTTCGACCAGGCCGAGGCGCGCGACCTGGCGGCGCTCGTGAAGGGCGGCGCGCTGCCGGTGCCCCTCGACGTCGTGGAGCAGCGCACGGTCGGCCCGACGCTCGGCGCCGACGCGATCGAGGCGAGCGTCAAGGCCGCGCTCATCGGCATCGTCCTGACGGCGCTGTTCATCACCGTCGTCTACCGGCTCCTCGGTGCGCTCGCGGCCTTGGCCCTCGCGCTGTACGGCCTCATCTCGTACGCCGCTCTGGTGGCGCTCGGCGCGACGCTCACGCTGCCGGGGCTCGCCGGGTTCGTCCTGGCGATCGGCATGGCGGTGGACGCGAACGTCCTGGTCTTCGAACGGGCCAGGGAGGAGTACCTGGGCGTCCGTTCCAAGGACCTGGCAAAGCCGGTGCGGACGGGCTTCGCCAAGGCGTGGAGCGCGGTGATCGACTCGAACGTGACGACGCTGCTCGCCGCGGGACTGCTGTTCTTCTTCGCCACGGGCCCGGTCAAGGGCTTCGGGGTCACCGTGTCGATCGGCGTCCTGGCATCGATGCTCACGGCGCTCGTGATCACCCGCGCGCTCGCGGACTTCGCCGTCGCCCGCAGCTTCGTACGCAAGCGCCCCGGTCTGACGGGCATCGCCTCGACGGGCCGAGTCCGCACGTGGCTGGCCCGCCGCAAGCCGGACCTGGTCCGCCACCGGCGCCGCTGGCTCGGCGCGAGCGCACTCCTGGTGGCGGTGGCCGTCGCGGGAATCCTCGTCCGCGGCCTGGACTTCGGCGTGGAGTTCACCGGCGGCCGCCTCGTCGAGTACAGCACCAGCAGGTCCGTCGACGCGGACACGGCCCGCAACGCCGTGTCCGACGCGGGGTTCCCGCGCGCGGTGGTGCAGGAGTCCGGCGACGGCGACATCACCGTACGCACGGAGAAGCTCACCGACGACGAACAGCAGCGCGTCAAGGCGGCCTTGGAGAAGCCCGGCGGAACCGTCACGGTGGAGCGGGACGAGCAGATCGGTCCGAGCCTCGGCAGCGAACTGCGCCAGAAGGCACTCCTGGCCCTGGGCATCGCGGTGGCCGCCCAACTGGTCTACCTCAGCGTGCGGTTCCGCTGGACCCTCGCGGCGGCGGCGGTCTCCGCGATGGTCCACGACGTCCTCCTCGTGGTGGGCCTTTTCGCCTGGCTGGGCAGGCCGGTGGACAGCGTCTTCCTGGCGGCGCTGCTCACGGTCATCGGCTACTCCGTGAACGACACGGTGGTCGTCTTCGACCGCGTCCGCGAGGCGCGTCGCCGAGACCCGCGAGGCAACCTGGAGAGGACGGCCAACCACGCGGTGGTCCAGACACTGCCGCGCACGGTGAACACGGGCATGGGAGCCCTGTTCATCCTGACCGCACTGGCGATCCTGGGAGGCGACTCGCTGGCGGACTTCTCCGTGGCGCTGATCGCGGGCGTCCTGGTCGGCACCGCCTCGACCGTCTTCACCGCGGTCCCGATCGCGATCGCCCTGGAGCGCCGCAACCCGCAACCCCCTTCGGCACGGGGCCGCCGGGCCGAGGAGGAGGTCTCCGGCAGGTACGGCTCGTTGGAGGCGCGGAGGAAGAAGGAAAGGGGGACGGGGGCGGTCGTCTGACCCCACGAGTACGGTCCTGAGGTCTAGGGCAGCCGCCGTCACACGCCGATCGGGCCTCCACGGAGCTCCGACCACCGCGGCCAGGCTCGATGGAGTGCCGGTCGGCACGAGGGCCGGGGAAGCGGCACCCCCCGTCACCATCGTGACCCGCGTCCTGGCACCCGGAAGCCGCTACATGGTGTCCCCCTCGTTCACGTCGCCGGCTGCCCGGTGGCGGCACCGGCAGGATGGCGTCCACCTTCGGCCAGGCTCCGGGCCGGCCCGGAGCTTTGACGCCCAGCGGACCGGGTTTCCGGTGGACGCGGCGGGGCCGTCGAGGGTACGTCGACATGTCGGCGTACCCTCGTCCGGTGCCGCCCTCTGCGACGGGTGGACGGCGGCGACGTTCCCGGGGCGGCCTGGTGCGAGGACCGGACGATGCCTAGTGCTGGATCAGACCGCCTACCGGGACCGGGGCGACGTGGCCGGTTGCCGGAAGGGCCTGGGCCAGGGAGAGGCCGATGTCGACCAGCGATGACCGACGCAAGCGGGCGATGTCGGGGATCCTGGTCCAGACCGACTCGGCGACCTCGCCGTTCGGCTCCGGCCGGAGGCGGCCGCCGGTGATGCGGACGCGGTAGAAGACACCGACGTTGTGATGCTCGGTTCCCGCGCGCGCCTCGGCCGCGGGAATGACCCGCGAGTCCACACCGAGCAGACGATCCACCACCGCCATGCAGCCCGTCTCCTCGGCGACTTCCCGGATCACCGCATCGAACGGATCTTCGCCGTGCTCCACCCGGCCGCCCGGAAGAGTCCAGGTGCTCTCCCCCGTCTGCGGTACATGGCGGGCGAGCAACACCCGCCCGCCATCGATGCACACGGCATACGCCGCCAACCGAAAACTCATCCTTGCGCCTCCCCACCCGTACCTGCCCGACGTCCAAGGGCCGCGTACCGTCCCAGCGCCCGCACCGTATCCGCGAAAGGCCCGTGCCGCGGACGCGCGGCCGCACCGAACGGCGTCCGTCAGCTCACCAGCAGGGTGGCGGCCAGCACGACCAGGCCCTGGGCGGGTTACCCCAAAGGCTTGGGGTGTTCGCCCGGCATGGGGCGGTAGAGGGCCAGCAAGGCGCAGTTGTACGCGGCCCACACCAGCAGAGACAGCGGCTGGAGGGACAGGCGGATGAGTGCGTCGATGCCGGCCACTGTGTACGTGGTCAGCCGGGTGCGGCGCTCGCCGCGCACGGCCGGCAGCGTGTGGGGGCCGTCGCGGCGGTCGGCGCCGGCGAGTGCAGCAGGTGTGGAGCCGGCGGCAGGTCCGACGCGGACCACGTCAGCGGAGCCGCGGCAGGCGAGTCCGGGCACGAGCGGGCAGCGAGCGGGCAGCCGGCTGTAGCAGGGACACGACAGGTCGACAGCAGGCGCCCGCAAATCGGCAGGAACAAGCGGCCTATCCCGCCCCGCTGCCCGTGCCGTACCGGGCCCGCCGCAGCGCGGCGTGGACGAGCCAGCCCGCAGCGGCGCCGACGGTGTACCAGGCGAGGTCCGGTGCGTTGAAAGTGGAGCCGAGCACCAGACGGGCGAGGGTGCTGCGCCGGGAGAGCTCCGCGGGCACGGGACCGAGCTGAAGGAACTCGACCGCCCAGCTGACGGCAAGCGCGATCGCGGCGGCACGCGCGGGCGACAGCCGCGGGGCGACCGCGACGACGAGCGTCAGAAGCAGGACGGTGTACAGCGCGTCGCCGCCGTACTTCGCCATGTCCCCCGCCGCCATCGCCCTGAGCCCCAGCCCCGCGCCGACGGTCAGCGCGGCTGCCGCCACCGCTGCCGCGCGGGTCCGGACCTGGCGGGCGGCGGCACGGTCCGATGCGGCGGGGTCCGGGGACTCGCGGTCGGGGTTCGCTGGTGCGGAGGTCATCCGGTCATGGTGCCGGATGGCCGGGAGGGCCCCGTCCGGGACCCTGCAAGGTGCGAAGGAGCCGGCCGGAAGCGGGCCCGGGCGCGGTCGAATGTGCGGGGCTGAGCCGTTGCACAGGAGCAGCGCTTCAGGGTGCAGGCATCTACGGGGCTTTCGACAACGCCTGCGTCGCCGGCGTGAGCCGCGCACGAGCCGGTCAGCTGCCGAATGCCGTCAGGGCCAGTCGTCGGGCGACGGCGGGGACGCCGTCGACGGGTCCGGCTGTGCCCACCGCGTATACCGCGCGCAAGCGGAGATCCCGGGAAGCGAAGACGCCACTGCAGCACCCCGGATCCGATCCCGTCGTGCCCCACAGCAGCTTCCCGTCAGACAGCGGCGCGGACATCAACCCCACGCTGAAGCGGGCAGTACCCTCGCCAGGACCCGTGTCGCAGTGGGAACCGCCCACGTGCGGCCGCGGCTTGTGATCGATTCCCGTCGGTACGGTGAACAGTTCGGCGGTCTGCGCCGGGCGCAGCAGTCGGCCGTCGAACAAGCCGGATGTGACCTGAGCGTCCGCCAATGGGCCGTCAGATGCGGGGGCTGTCGGGACGGGGGGTCCAGCGCCGGGTGAATCCGGGGCGCCGGATTCAGGCTAGGGATGGTGGCCTTGACGCGGTGGCGGGAGCGATGAAGAACTCGACGAAGATCCAGCCGGTGTCAGGTGTAGATTCTGCCGGATGGAGATCGGTGAGTTGATCGGGGCGGGGCGGACGGCGGATGTGTTCGCCCTCGACGAGGACCGCGTGGTGCGGCGCTACCGCGACGGTGAGGACGCCACCGGTGAGGCGGTCGTGATGACGTACCTGACCCAGCACGGATATCCGGTGCCGAGGGTGTGGCCGGGCCCTGTGGCCGCAGAGTTGGTGATGCAGCGGCTGTCGGGGCCGACGATGCGTGAGGCGCTGGTCGCGGGCACGCTCAGCGGCGAGCAGGCGGGCGAGTTGCTGGCCGATCTGTTGGTGCGCCTGCACGCTGTCCCGCCCCGGACGGGAGCCGATCCCACCCACCGCATCGTGCACCTCGACCTGCACCCGGAGAACATCTTCCTCACCCCCGACGGCCCCGTGGTGATCGACTGGGCCACCGCCCAGGAGGGCCCTCCCGGCCTGGACACCGCGATGGCCGCGCTGATCCTCGCGCAGGCGGCGCTCACCATGCCGGCCGCCGCCGAGATCGCGCGGACCGTCCTCCCCACTCTGGTGCGTCGGCTCGGCGGCACCGACGGCATGCTGCTGTCTGAGGCCCGAGCCCGGCGGGCCGCCAATCCCACCCTCACTGAGGACGAGATCGCCGCCCTCGACGAGGCCGTCGCCTTGATCCTGGCGGCAGGAGCCGACGCCGACGAGAGCGTTCGCCGGTAGGAGGCGAGCTGGGGATGTCGGATGCGGGGGGGGCTGGTGGGTCGGGTGGGTCGGTGTGTCGGTTGTGTCGGCGGTGGGTGGATCAGGCCCGGCGGATCAAGCTGTCCGTCCACCGCGGTCCGAACAGGCCGGGCGAGGGATCCGTGGAACCAGCACGGGGCGCCGATCCCCGCCACGTACCGGCACCTGAACCGGTGGGATGAGCCGAAGCCCGTGAGGAGCGAGCGAAACCGGTTGCGGGTGCAGCCCGGTGCCTGAGACCGTGCGGGCTCCCGCAACTGCGACGAGGCTCGGATGACGATCTACTTCTATGGCGCGGACGAAGTCCCCTACGGCTGCTTCTCCAACTTCTCCGCCCACGACCTGGAACTCGACGGGCACGTTTGGCCCACCTCGGAGCACTACTTCCAGGCCCAGAAGTTCATCGGCACCCGCCATGCCGATCTCATCCGTCGGGCCCGCACGCCGCTGCGGGCCGCCGAGCTCGGCCGTGACCCGTCCAGACCGCTCCGGCGGGACTGGGAGCGCGTCAAGGACGACGTGATGCGCCGTGCCGTGGCGGCCAAGTTCCGGGCCCATGCGGACATCCGCGGCATCCTGCTGTCCACCGCCGACGAGGAGATCGTCGAGAACACCGGCACCGACCACTACTGGGGCCGCGGCAGAACCGGGACCGGCAAGAACATGCTGGGCCGTATCCTCATGCGCACCCGCAGGCAACTCCGCGCCGAATCCCGGGGAAGCCATCGCCAGCTCGGCTAACGCACCATAGAAATTGCCGCATTCCACGGCAGCGGCGCGTCCACAGGGCTCTGTGTGCTCGACGGGGCACCCTCCCGCGGGTGCGACCGAGCCGTGTCCCGCGCCCACCGGGCAAGGCCGGGATCGAGCCCGAGGGACACGGTGGCGGGATGGGGCGGTGTCCGACTCCCTTCCTGAACTGTGGCTGCTCGGCCTCGCCTTGAATCCGGCGGCGCCCTCCGGCGTGCTGATACGCCGGTTGAAGCGAGCGTTCATCCCGGTGCCGGAGGGGAGGTGGGCGTCTCCTTGTCATGGCGCTTCCGGCCCGAATCGGGCCTTGTACGCCGACGGGGTGATGCCGGTCTCGCGGCGCATCAGCGCGCGCAGGTTGGCAGCGGTGCCCAGGCCGCTGCGCCGTGCGACCGTCTCGAAGCGGTACTCGCCTCGCTCGATCAAGCGGCATGCCAGGGCGAGTCGTTCTCCGGTGAGCCATGTCAGCGGTGTCGTGCCCAGCTGTTCGCGGAAGCGGCGATGCAGTGTTGCCGGGCTGACCGCCGCGCGTGCGGCGAGGTCGGCGACCGTGAGTGGGGTGTCCAAGTGTTCCTGTGCCCAGGCCAGGACGGGGGCCAGGGACTGGTCCGGCAGGTCCGGCATGGGGCGCTCCACGAACTGCCGCTGGCCGCCGTCCCGGTGTGCGGCGAACACGAGCCGCCGGCTCACCGAATTGGCGACCTCCGCACCGTGGTCGCGGCGGACCACATGCAGACCGAGATCGAGTGCGGCCGCGCTCCCCGCCGCGGTGAGGATGTCGCCGTCGTCCACGAACAGCACGTCGGATGCGAGGTGGACCGAGGGGAAGCGGGCGCGGAAGGAATCCGCCCACTGCCAGTGTGCGGTGGCCCGGCGGCCGTCGAGGACTCCGGCCTCTGCCAGCGTGAAGGCGCCGCTGCAGAAGCCGACGAGGCGGGCACCGCGTGCGTGCGCCCGTCTGACGGCGTCGAGCACGGCGGGACGGTGGGGCGTCTCGGTGTTGGGGCGGTTGGGGACGATCAAGGTGTCCGCCGCGTCGGCCGCTTCCAGCCCGGCGACCCCGGTGAGCGTGAAGAACCCGTCTCGCATCAGGGTGCGGGGCTCGGGCGAGCACAGCCTGAAGTCGTAGAGGTCGCGACCGATCTCCGGTCTGCGCAGACCGAAGACCTCGGTCGCGCAGCCGAGCTCGAAGGGGTTCGAGTTCTCGTCGACGATCACGACGACCCGGTGTACGCCCGCCGGGTGAACTGTTTGCGAGGATTCTTGCGCCATATGCGATTCCTAGCACTCACGCCGGTGGTGCGGAACGGCTCAGGATGGGCCCATGAGCAACGAACCCATTCTCCTCGGCAAGGCTCTGGCCTCCTTCGATGCCTTGTGGAGCCCCCGCATCGTCACGCGCGTCAACGACTACGACGTCCGGATCGCCAAGGTCGCGGGCGAACACGTCTGGCACGCCCATGACGACACCGACGAGTTCTTCCTCGTCATCGAAGGCGAACTGCACATCTCCTTGCGCGAGCCCGAGGGCGAGCGTACGGTCCTGCTCCCGCAGGGGGCCGTCTTCACCGTCCCCCGGGGCATCGAACACAAGCCGTACGCTCCGTCCGGCGCCGCCATCCTCATGTTCGAGCCCAGCGGGACACTGAGCGTGGGCGATCGCCATGACGAGGTCCCGGACCACGTGGACGCGACGACCGGACACTCGCTCGACTCCTGAGCCCCCAGGGCCCGCTCGTCGGGCGTCGGGCGTCGGCACATCGGCGGCGAGGCGGCGCTGCCTGGCGCGGACCGGCCGGCCATGCGGGCTCTCGACGGTGCGGCGGTTTCCTTGGGCGTCGCAGGGGAGTTCGGCGGCCGGGTGGTTGGCGGTGAAGTCGCGTTCCGCCTGTCGTTCGGCTTCGCTGATCGCGGTGGGTTCGACGTTGATGATGCCGCCGAACGGCCGGTCGACGCCGCGGATGATGCACACCGTGGTGGTCAGCAGCGCGGTGATGACCACCAGGGTGATCACCTGGCCGCGGTTGTTCTGCGCGGCAGGCAGATGCCGAGGCCGATGACGGTGACGGTCAGGGTGGCGAGCAGGAACCAGAAGTTCGCCGACGGAATGCTGGCGGTGGCCTGGGTCAGCCGCTCCTCGCGTTCGTCGGAGCGCCTGTTGTCGGCGGCGATCAGCATGCCGAAGGCCGGCTTGCCCTCCAGCGTCTTAGAAGACGGTCCGGCACCGCCCCGCCCTCATCTCCGACCGGGTCCCATGCGTCTACGACACCTGCCGATCCCGAGGCGCCCGGCGCCCGGCCGGGCGCCCGTAGCTAGCGAGCAGATGCGGTGGGGGTGCGTGAACGTGCGCGACCCGGGGCCGGATCCGGACGGAATCTGCCGATTCCGCGCTGGTGTTCGTCTTCTGTTCACCGACAACCTGAATGCATGCCTCCGGTATCTCCTAAACATAACGGGTCTGGACCACAGAGGTCCGCACGCGAAAGATCCAAGGAGTCCCCCGTCATGCCTCCCTCCCCCGACGTCTCCCGCCGCACGCTGCTCGGCGGCGCCGCCGGTGCCGCCGTGCTCGCCTCGCTGCCGTTCAGCGTGCGCGAGGCGCTCGCCGCGCCCGCCCGCCCCGGCCGGCTGGAAGACATCGCGCATGTCGTCGTCCTGATGCAGGAGAACCGTTCCTTCGACCACTACTTCGGGACCCTCCCCGGCGTCCGTGGCGTCGGCGACCGCGTGGCCGTGCGCGGCGTCAACGGCAAGTCGGTCTTCCACCAGCCCGACCCCTCGCGCACCGAGGGCCACCTCGTCCCCTTCGCGATGAACGCGGCCCACACCAACGCCTACCGCAACGGCGCCCCCGCCTTCGGGTTCGTCGACTCCTTCCCCCTGTGGAACGACGGGCGGGCCGACGGCTACGTGACCGGGCGCAGCAGCGGCTGGCTCGGGCACGGGTTCTACGAGCCTGCCGACATGCCGTTCTACAACGCCCTCGCCAGCACCTTCACGATCTGCGACCAGTACCACGCGTCGGTCCAGTGCAACACGAACACCAACCGCGACCACTTCATGACCGGCACGAGTGGCGGCACGGTCAACGACACCGTCGTCTACAACAACAGCTACATACCGGGCGGTTACACCTGGACCACGTACGCCGAGCGGCTCCAGAGCGCCGGCGTCAGCTGGAAGACGTACCAGGCCCGGGACAACTACGACGACAACGCCCTCGCCTGGTTCCGGCCGTTCCAGCAGGCCAAGCCCGGCGAGCCGCTCCATGACCGGGGCATGGCGATGGTCGGCGCCGCGGCCGACCAGGACGACGGCCACAAGATGGGCGACGCGCTCGTCGAGGCGTTCCGCGCCGACGTCGCCGCCGACCGCCTGCCGCAGGTGTCCTGGATCGTCGCCCCGGAGGCACTCTCCGAGCACGCCAGCTGGCCCCCGCCGTTCGGCGAGCACCTCACCGCGCGGCTGATCGAGGCGCTCGCGGACCACCCCGAGGTGTGGGCCAAGACCGTCTTCATCCTCAACTACGACGAGCACGGCGGCTTCTTCGACCACTGCATGCCGCCGGTGCCGCCGCTCTCCGCCGACCGGGGCAAGGCGACCATGTCCGTGGACGGCGAGGTCGTCGTCCGGGTCAAGCGCACCGACGGTGCCGTCGCGATGCGCGTCGTCTCCCAGGACGGCCGCTACCGGGTCCGTGCCGCCGACGGCTCCCTCGCCTGGTCGGACACCCTGCCGGCCGGGGAGACCCTGGTCTCCGGACCGCACGCCATGGGTCTCGGCCTGCGGGTGCCGATGCTCGTCGTGTCCCCGTGGACCCGAGGCGGCGTCGTCGACTCCACCGTCCTCGACCACACCTCCGTGATCCGTTTCCTCGAGCGCCGCTTCGGGGTGCGCGAGCCCAACATCAGCGCCTGGCGCCGCTCCGTCTCCGGCGACCTGACGTCCGTCTTCGACTTCTCCGGCGAGAACATCGTCTGGCCCGAACTGCCCGACACCAGCGGCAACGTGGCGAAGGCCGACGCGGCCGTCGGGAAGCCGTCGATCGCCGTCCCCTCGCCGCAGTTCTTCCCCCGGCAGGCGCGCGGCACCCGGCCCGCCCGGCCCGTGCCGTACGCCCTGTCGCTGCGCTCCCGGGTCCGCGACGGCAAGGTCGAACTCGATCTCCGCAACAAGGGCCGCCAGGCGGCCGTCTTCCAGGTGTACGCGGAGCCCGGCAGCACCCCCGACTTCTACACCGTCGGTGCGGGCGAGCGGCTCTCCGGCGCCCGCGCGCTCCAGGACGGCAGCTACGACCTGCGGGTCCACGGCCCCAACGGCTCCCTGTGGGCCCTGCGCGGAGACGCCGACGACGCTCTGGAGGCCCGGCTGAAGGAGGAGTCCGACGGCGACCGCGCGTACGTGGAGATCGAGATCGAGAACCGCGGCCGGCGCTCCCGTACCGTCCTCGTCGGCGATTTGGCGTACGGCGGCGGCGTCCGTGAGGTCCGGGTCGGCGCGCGCGACGAGCGCGGGGTGAAGCTGCGGGTGCCGGCCGAGCGCTGGTACGACGTCGCCGTGAGCGCAGCCGACGACCCGCGGTTCCTGCGCCGCTTCGCCGGCCGTTTCGCCGACCGGCACGAGAACGGGCACCGGGACCGGCACCCGGGCCGTGGCGGGGGCCGCACCCGTGCCGTCACCGACCCGGCGATGGGTCTCGCCGACGCCCTCGTCGCCGAGCTCACCACGGCCGCCGGTGACGAGCCGGTCGTCGCGGGCGGGACCACGTCCCGGTTCAGCGCCACCGTGACCAACCGCGGGCCCGTCGAGCTCCACGACGTGACCGTCGCCCTCACGGTGCCGTCCGGGTGGACGGCGAAGCCGGTCGCGGACACCCCGCCGCGGACCCTGCCCTCCGGTTCCTCGTACGTCGCGAGCTGGGACGTCACCGCGTCGGCCGACGCCCCCGCGTACGGCTCCGCCCGGCTGCTCGCGGTCGCCCGCGGCCGCGCGGCGGACGGTCTGCGCCTCGCGGACGGCGAGATCCAGGCCCGGATCGCCCCCTCCATGAGCGGGCACCTGCTCGCGGAGGACTTCCAGTCGCTCGCCGGGAAGCTGGTCCCGCGCGGCCAGGTGCTCGGCTGGACGGCGACGGCGCCGGAAGGCTGGTCGGTCGTCAACGCGGCCGCGATGCCCAAGGGCACGCCGATGTTCCAGGGCTGGACCTTCCACACCCGGCGCGCGTGGTCGGCCGGGGCCCAGAACCGGCCGAACTTCACCCGGGGACTCGGCATCATCGCGGTCGCCGACCCCGACGACTGGGACGACACGGGCGCGCCCGCGAGCAAGGGCCGCTTCGACTCGACCCTGGTCTCGCCCTCGGTCCCGATCCCGGCCGGACGCACGACCCTCCGGGTGGACTTCGACTCCCACTACCGGCAGGAGGCCGATCAGAAGGCCGAGGTCCGCGCGGTCTTCGACACGGGCGAGGAGCAGATCGTGCTGCGGTACGGCCCGGGCTCGCCGGACGCCGAGAACACGGCGGTCGGCAAGGACCTCGTCGTCCCGGCGGGGGCTCGGACGGTGACCCTCCGGTTCCGGATGTACGACGCCGGGAACAACTGGTACTGGGCGGTGGATCACATCCGCGTGAGCTGACGTGAGTACGGGCGGCGATCGGCGACCCCGGTCACCGCCCGGGTTCCTCGGTAGCCGGTGTCGGCCCGGTCCTTGGGGATCCAGGGCGTGCGGGGGCGCCGCGCCTCCGGCGGAAGGACCGGACCGGAGAAACGGCGGGACGGCGGGACGGCTCCGGTCAGCTCTTCGCCCGGGGCCCGCAGAGGGCTTCGCGCAGGTGGGCCGCCTCCTCGTCGAGGTGCTGGAGCAGGGCCTGGAGGGCGGGGCTGCGGGTGCGGTGGGCGACCTCGGTCGTCCCGACGGTGCGGCCCACCGAGGGGAGTTCGACCGGGAGGGCGGCGAGCTGCTCGTCGTCGCGGAGGACCAGTTCGGGGAGCAGTGCGACCATGTCGGTCTGGAGGAGCAGGGCCCTCATGGTGAGGATCGACGTGCACTCGACCCGGTCGCCGGGGAGCTCAAGCCCCCGGTCGGCGAAGAGCGCCCCGAGTTCCTGGCGCAGCGCGGTCTGTTCGACGGGCAGGATCCACGGGTGGCCGAGGGTGTCGGTGAGGGTGACGCAGGGGTCGTCGAGCAGGGGGTGACCGGAGCGGACGGCGAGCCGGATGCGTTCCCGGTAGAGCCGGCGCTGGCGGAGTCCGTCACCTTCCTTCGGCGCGGGGCCCACCCGGCCGACGATGACGTCGAGTTCACCCGCGAGGAGCGCCGGGTGCAGGACGTCCGGAGTGCCCTCGCGGACGACGACCGTGAGCCGGGGCCGCTCCCGTTTCAGCCGGGCGACGGCCCGGGGCAACAGGACGTTGGTGCCGGCGAGGAGCGCGCCGACGGTCACCGTGCCGTCCTGGCCCTGGCGTAGTCCGGTGAGGTGTTCGGCGGCGCGCCGCATCTCGGCGAGGACGGCGCGGGCGTGTTCGGTGAGGGCCTGGCCGTAGAGCGTGGGCCGCATGCCGCGGGGGACGCGGACGAAGAGCGGCAGGTCGGCGATGGTCTCCAGTTCGCGCAGGGTGCGGGTGGCGGCGGGCTGGGTGAGGTGGAGGGTCTCGGCGGCCCTCGCCACGCTGCCGTGGTCGACGATCGCGACGAGCAGGGTCAGGTGACGGAACTTCAGGCGGCCGTCCAGGAGGTCCATCTGCGGGGCTCCTCGTGGGAGGGGTGAGGGGGCGGGAGGGGCGCCACTCCCCCTGCCATAGCGATCTCGGTATGGGGAGAGTGCTTTTTGGCATTGGTTCGGCATAGCTTGATGGGCGCATGATACCGGCACGCGCCGGGACACCTGATCCGAAGTCCCGGCCTGGTATCGCAACGGAGGTCTGCAAGGTGCGCTCACCTGTGCGGCATTACGTAGGGGGCGGGTTCGACGGCTCGGGCGTGCCGTTCCCGCTCGTCGACCCGGTCCGGGGCATCACCGCGGGCGAGGCGCCCGCGGCTTCCCGGGAGCTGGTGGACCGCGCGGTCGACGCGGCCCGCGCCGCTCTGAGCGGGCCGTGGGCCTCGTGGAGTCCGGCCGAGCGCGCCCGGCTGCTGCACCGGATCGCCGACGGCATCGAGGCGCGGTTCGAGGAGTTCGTCGACGCCGAGTGCGCCGACACGGGCAAGCCCCGGGAACTGGCCTCGACGGTCGACATCCCGCGTGCCGTCGCCAACTTCCGCTCGTACGCCGACCTGCTCGTCGGCCGTGCCGAGCGGTCCTGGAACACGCCCACGCCGGACGGGCGCGGCGCCCTGAACTACACGGTGCACAAGCCGCTCGGCGTGGTCGCGGTGATCTCGCCGTGGAACCTGCCCCTGCTCCTCCTGACCTGGAAGGTGGCCCCGGCGCTCGCGACGGGCAACACCGTGGTCGCCAAGCCCTCCGAACTCACCCCGGGCACGGCCTGCCTGCTGGCGGAGGTGATGGCCGGGGCGGAGCTGCCGCCGGGTGTCTTCAACCTCGTGCATGGCGGTGGCGGGGACGCCGCCGGCCAGTGGCTCACCGAGCACCCGGGGGTGGACGCCGTCGCGTTCACCGGGGAGTCCCGCACGGGTTCGACGATCATGCGGGCCGTCGCCGGGCGGCTGGCCCCCGTCTCCTTCGAGCTGGGCGGCAAGAACGCCGGGCTCGTCTTCGCCGACGCGGATCTGGAGCGGGCGGTGGAGGGCACCCTCCGCTCGGCGTTCACCCACAGCGGGCAGGTGTGCCTGTGCACCGAGCGGGTGTACGTGGAGCGGCCGGTGTTCGACGCGTTCGCCGAGGCGCTGGCGGCCGGGGCACGGGAGTTGACCGGCTACGGCCCGATGGTCTCCGCCGCGCACCGCGACAAGGTGCTCGGCTACCTCGGAAAGGCGGCGGCCGACGGCCGGGTCCTCGCGGGCGGCGGGGTGCCGCGGTTCGGGGACGACCGGGACGGCGGCTTCTGGGTGGAGCCGACCGTGCTGACCGGACTGCCCGAGGAGCACCCGGCGGTACGGGAGGAGATCTTCGGTCCCGTCGTGCACCTGGCGCCGTTCGACACCGAGGAGGAGGCGCTGACGCTCGCCAACGCGGGGCCCTACGGGCTGGCCGCCACGGTGTGGACGGGCGACGTGAGCCGGGCGCACCGGGTCGCCCCGGCCCTCGACGTCGGCGTCGCCTGGGTCAACACCTGGAACCTGCGCGATCTGCGCACCCCCTTCGGCGGCGTGAAGGCGTCCGGCATCGGCCGTGAGGGCGGCGACCACTCCCTCGACTTCTTCTCCGAACCGATGAATGTGTGCGTGAAACTGTGAACACCGTCGCCGCGAGCGCCACGAACACTGCGCGCAGCGCGAATACCGTTGACGCGCCTGCCGCCGACCCGGCGGTGGAGTCTGCCGCCGAGCGCCTCGACACGGCGCGCCGGACGGGCGTGCCGTGCGCCCCGGTCCGTGACCTGCTGCCGCCCGGGGACCTGGACGCCGCCTATGCCGTCCAGAGCCTGCTGAGCGACCGGCTGGTGGCCTCGGGGCGCCGGATCACCGGCTGGAAGATCGGGCTGACCTCACCGGCTGTGCAGGCCCAACTGGGTGTCGACACCCCGGACTTCGGCCCGCTGTTCGACGACACGGCCGTCCCTGACGGCGCCGAGATCCCCTGGGGCGCGGTGCTCCAGCCCCGCGCCGAGGCCGAGGTCGCCCTCGTCCTCGGCCACGACCTCCCGCACGAGCGGCACACCGTGGCCGACGTGATCCGGGCGACGGCCTTCGCGCTGCCCGCCGTCGAGGTGGTCGGCAGCCGGATCCGCGACTGGGACATCACGGCCGTGGACACCATCGCCGACAACGCCTCCAGCGGCGTGTACGTCCTGGGCACCCGCCCCGTACTCCTGCGGGAACTCGACCTGCGGACCGCCGGGATGGTCCTCGAACGGCGCGGCGAGCCGGTCTCCACCGGGGCGGGCGCGGCCTGTCTGGGCAATCCGCTGCACGCGGCCGTCTGGCTCGCGGACACGCTGGCGCGGCTCGGCCGACCGCTGCGGGCCGGGGACACCGTGCTCACGGGGGCGCTCGGCCCGATGACCGCCGTCGAGCCCGGCGACGTCCTCGAAGCCCGTATCGACGGTCTCGGTTCGGTCCGCGCGGCCTTCGGCCGCCCCGCGCCGGAAGGAGGCGCCCGATGAACACCGGCGCACTGGCCGAGGCCCTCGACGGCGCGGCACGGGACGGCCGCCCGCTGGCCGGCGGCGGCAGCGGTCTGACGGACACGGCCGAGGCGTACGCGGTCCAGGGCGCCCTGGTCGCGCGGCGGCTGGCCAGGGGCGAGCGGCTGACCGGCTTCAAGCTGGGCTTCACGAGCGTGGCGAAGATGCGGCAGATGGGGGTCTCCGATCTGATCCACGGCCGGCTGACGGACCGGATGGAGGTACCGGACGGGGGGCGGCTCGACGTCTCCGGGCTCATCCACCCCCGGGTGGAGCCCGAGGTGGCGTTCCTGCTCGGTGACCGGCTGGTCCCGGGCGGGGACCCGATGGCGGCGGTCGCGGCCGTGGCCCCGGCCCTCGAGGTCATCGACTCCCGCTACGACGGCTTCCGCTTCTCGCTCCCCGAGGTCATCGCCGACAACACCTCGGCGGCGCACTACGCCGTGGGCGCCTGGCGGGCCCCGCGCGAACTGGGCGGCCTCGGCGTCCTCCTGGAGCTCGACGGGCGGACCGTGGAGACCGGGTCGACCGCCGCGATCCTCGGGCACCCGCTGCGCGCGCTGGCCGCCGCCGCCCGGCTCGGCGGTCCGCTGGAGCCCGGCACGGTGATCCTCGCGGGCGCGGCGACGGCGGCCGTGCCGCTGCCGCCGGGCACGTACGTACGGGCCACGGTCGCGGGGCTCGGCACGGTCGCCCTCACCACGGCGGCCTCCGGGGACGCGGAGTCCGGCGAGGGCGCGGTGTTCGCCGAAGCCGCTGGGCACGCAGAGGGCGCGGAGCCCGCCAGGACCGCCGCCGACGCCGAGACCGCCGAGGGGGACGCGTGATCGTGCCCGGTGCCGCGCCGCCGCGCGGCCGTTTCCCGCACGTCCGGCGCGCCGGCGACCTCGTCTACGTCTCCGGCACCAGCTCCCGCCGACCCGACGGCACCTTCGCAGGGGCGAGCGCCGACCCGATGGGGGTCACGGACCTCGACATCCGCGCCCAGACCCGGGCGGTGATCGAGACCGTCGGCCGCCTCCTCGGCGCCGCCGGAGGGGGCCTGAAGGACCTGGTCTCCGTCACGACGTACCTGGTCAGCATGAACGACTTCGGCGGCTACAACGAGGTGTACGCCGAGTACTTCGACGAGACCGGCCCGACCCGCACCACCGTCGCCGTCCACCAGCTTCCCCATCCGCACCTGCTGATCGAGATCAGCGCCGTGGCCCACATTCCGCAGGACAAGGAACCACCCCGATGACCATGAAACCGTTCAACCTCCACGCCTGGATCGAGGAGCACCGCCACCTGCTCAAGCCGCCGGTCGGCAACGTCCAGATCTGGCAGGACTCCGATCTGATGGTGACGGTCGTGGGCGGCCCCAACCGCCGCACCGACTTCCACGACGACCCGACCGAGGAGTTCTTCTACCAGCTCAAGGGCGACATGGTGCTCCGCGTCATGGACGAGGAGGGGCAGCCGCCGCACGACATCCACGTCCGCGAGGGCGATGTCTTCCTGCTCCCTGCGCACGTGCGGCACTCCCCCCAGCGGCCGGAGGAGGACAGCGTGGGCCTGGTCGTCGAGTACGTCCGGCCGCAGGGGGCGCGCGACGCCTTCGAGTGGTACTGCATGGAGTGCCACCACCAGGTGCACCGCAGCGAGGTGCAGCTCGGCTCGATCGTCGACGACCTGCCGCCGGTGTTCGAGGCGTTCTACGGCGACGAAGCCGCCCGCGTCTGCCCGAACTGCGGCGCCGTGCACCCGGGCAAGGACTGGCCCGAGGACCTGCGGCCGCGCACCCGCCGCGACGAGGCGGGCCTGATATGACCGTCGTCGACATCCACGCCCACGTCTTCCCGGAGATCGGCCGTGCCGAGGCCCGGCGCCTCACCGGCTCCGACGACGCCCCCTGGCTGCGGACCACGGACGGTCCGGACGCGGGGATGATGATGGCCGGGTCCGCCGAGTACCGGCCGGTCCGGCGCACCCTGTGGGACCCGGCGGAGCGCGTCGCCGACCTGGACCGGCTCGGCGTGGACGTCCAGGTGGTGTCCAGCACTCCGCTGCTCTTCGGCTACCAGCTGGAGACCGGGCGGGCCGTCGACTGGTGCCGTACCGTCAACTCCCACCTCCTCGCGTACGGCTCCCACGCCCCGCACCGGCTGGCCCCGCTGTGCCAGGTGCCGCTCCAGGACACCGAGGCGGCCTGCGCGATGGTCACCGAGGCCATGGCCCAGGGCTTCCACGGCGTCCACATCGGCAACCACCTCGGCGACCTCGACCTCGACCACGGGGCGCTCGTCGAGTTCCTCGCGCACTGCGCCGAGGAGGACGCGGCCGTCCTGGTCCACCCGTGGGACCTGCCGTCCGGCCCCCGGTACTCGCGCTACATGCTGGCCTGGCTCGCGGGCATGGCGGGCGAGACCCATCTGACGATCCTGTCGCTGATCCTCTCCGGCGCCTTCGAGCGGCTGCCGGCCTCGCTGCGCCTGCTCTTCGCGCACGGCGGCGGCAGCTTCCCGTACCTCCTGGGCCGCGCCGACAACGCGTGGCACCGCCGTGACCTGGTCCGCGCGGACAGCCCGCACCCGCCCTCGCACTACACCGACCGGTTCTCCGTCGATTCTGCGGTCTTCGACCCCGGCGCGCTGCGGCTGCTCGTGGACGTGATGGGCGCGGAGCGGGTGCTGCTGGGCTCCGACCACCCCTTCCCGCTCGGCGAGGAGGAGATCGGCCGGCTGGTCCGGGAGAGCGGGCTCACCCCGGAGGAGCGGGACGCGATCCTCGGCGGCAACGCCGTCCGCTTCTTCGGTCTCACGCCCGCACCCGCACCCGCGCCGGCCCCGGCTTCCGCCGCCGCGCTCACCCCCGCGGGGAAGGGGGCCGTCCGATGAGGGCCGCCGTGATCGGGTCGGGCAACATCGGCACCGACCTCCTCATCAAGATGATCCGGGGCTCGGGGGCGGTCACCGCCGCCGCGATGATCGGCATCGACCCGGAGTCCGACGGCCTCGCCCGGGCCCGCAGGCTGTCCGTCGCGACCAGCGCGAACGGCGTCGCGGGGCTCATCGCCCTCGACGAGTTCGACTCGATCGACCTCGTCTTCGACGCCACCTCCGCCGCCGCGCACCACCACAACGCCGCCGCGCTCGCCCCGTACGGCAAGCGGATCGTCGACCTGACCCCGGCGGCCATCGGTCCGTACGTGGTCCCGCCCGTCAACCTCGACGAGCACCTCGACGCCCCCAACCTCAACATGGTCACCTGCGGCGGTCAGGCCACGGTCCCGATCGTCTCCGCCGTCTCGGCGGTGGCGCCCGTGCACTACGCGGAGATCGTCGCCTCGATCGCCTCGCGGTCGGCGGGCCCCGGCACCCGGGCCAACATCGACGAGTTCACCGAGACCACCTCCCGCGCCCTGGAGCGGGTCGGCGGCGCCGCCCGGGGCAAGGCGATCATCATCCTGAATCCGGCGGAGCCCGCGCTGCTCATGCGGGACACCGTCCACTGCGTCGTCGACGACTGCGACACCGAGCGGGTGGCCGCCTCCGTACGCGCGATGGCCGAGTCCGTCGCCGCGTACGTCCCCGGCTACCGGCTCAAGCAGGAACCGCAGTTCCGCCGGATCCGCGAGGACGACCCGCTCGCCCGGCTCGCCGGCGGCCCACGGACCGGCGGCGGTGTACGGCTCCTCGTCTCCGTGTACCTGGAGGTGGAGGGCGCCGCCCACTACCTCCCGGCCTACGCCGGAAACCTCGACATCATGACCTCCGCCGCGCTGCGCACCGCCGAGCGCCTGGCCGAACGGAGCCCGGCCCGATGACCTCCGTCTACGTCCAGGACGTCACCCTGCGGGACGGCATGCACGCCGTGTCGCACCGCTACACCCTCGACCAGGTCCGGGCCGTCGCCGCCGCCCTGGAGGCCGCCGGCGTCGACGCCGTCGAGGTCGCCCACGGCGACGGCCTCTCCGGCTCCTCCGTCACCTACGGCCCCGGCGCGCACACCGACTGGGAGTGGCTGGAGGCGGCGGCCGAGGTGCTCGACCGCGCCCGGCTCACCACCCTGCTGCTGCCCGGGGTGGGCACGGCCGAGGACCTCCGCCGCGCGCACTCCCTCGGCGTCACCTCCGTGCGGGTCGCGACGCACTGCACCGAGGCCGACATCGCCGCCCAGCACCTCGGCCTGGCCCGGGAACTCGGCATGGACGTGTCCGGCTTCCTGATGATGTCCCACATGGCCCCGCCGGCCGAACTGGCCGCCCAGGCCCGGCTCATGGAGTCGTACGGCGCGCACTGCGTCTACGTCACGGACTCGGGCGGCCGGCTCACCATGGACGGCGTACGGGACCGGGTCCGCGCCTACCGCGACGTGCTCGACCCGGCCACCGAGATCGGCATCCACGCCCACCACAACCTGGGCCTGGGCGTCGCCAACAGCATCACCGCCGTGGAGGCGGGCGCGTACCGTGTCGACGCCTCGCTCGCGGGCCAGGGCGCCGGAGCGGGCAACGCCCCGCTCGAACCCACGGTGGCCGTCTTCGACCTGCTGGGCTGGGAGCACGGCTGCTCGCTGTTCCCGCTGATGGACGCGGCCGAGGAGCTCGTACGACCGACGCAGGACCGGCCCGTGCGGGTCGACCGGGAGACGCTGACCCTCGGCTACGCCGGGGTGTACTCCAGCTTCCTGCGGCACGCGGAGGCCACCGCCCTGCGCCACGGGCTCGACACCCGGGACCTGCTGGTCGAGGCGGGACGGCGGCGGCTCGTCGGCGGGCAGGAGGACCTGCTCGCGGACATCGCGCTGGACCTCGTCGCAGCGCGAGGTCCGGCCGGCTCCCCGCCCGCCGCCGGCTCCACTCCCCCCGCCGCCTCTCCCTCCCCCTCCCTCTCTCCCGCCCACGTCACGACGGAGTGACCGCCATGCCGACCACGTCCACGACCACGACACTCGCCGACCGCGCCGCCGCGCTCGACGCCGCCGACGCCCTCGCTCACGTCCGGGACCGCTTCCTCCTCCCCGAGGGGGTCGTCTACCTCGACGGGAACTCCCTCGGGGCCCTCCCCGCGGCCGTGCCCGCCGCCGTCGAGGACGCGGTGCACCGCCAGTGGGGCACCGACCTGATCCGCTCCTGGAACGCCAACGGCTGGTGGGAGGCGCCCGTGCGGACGGGCGACGCCATCGGCCGGCTCGTCGGCGCCGCCCCGGGCCAGGTGGTCGCCGGAGACTCCACCAGCGTCCAGCTGTTCAACACCCTGCTCGCCGCCGCCCGGCTGCGCCCCGGCCGCCGGCTGCTCCTGACCGACCCCGACCACTTCCCCACCGACCAGTACATCGCCGACTCGGTGGGTCGGCTGCTCGGTCTCGACGTCCGCCGGGTGCCGGCCCGCGAGGCCGCCGCCGTGCTGGCCGCCGAGGGCCGGGACGTCGCCGTCGCCGCGTACGCCCCGGTGGACTACCGCACCGGTGAGCTGCACGACATGGCAGCGCTCACGGCCGCCGCGCACGCGGCCGGGGCCCTGGTCCACTGGGACCTGTGCCACGCGGCGGGCGCCCTGCCCGTGCGACTGGACGCGATCGGGGCCGACTTCGCCGTCGGCTGCGGCTACAAGTACCTCTCCGGCGGCCCCGGCGCCCCCGCGTTCGGGTACGTCGCCCACCGCCACCAGGCGGAGTTCGACCACCCGCTGACCGGCTGGCACGGGCACGCGGAGCCGTTCGCGATGTCCGGTGCGTACGCCCCCGCCCCAGGGATCACCCGCGCCCGGATCGGCACCCCGCCGCTCCTCTCGCTGATCGCCCTGGAGGCCGCGCTGACGGCCTACGAGGGCGTGGACATGGAGGCGCTGCGGGCCAAGAGCCTCTCCCTGACCGGCTTCTTCCAGGAGTGCGCGGACTCCCTGCTCGACGGCCTCGGCTTCACGATGGCCACCCCGCGCGAGCCCGCCCGCCGGGGCAGCCAGGTCGCGCTGCGGCACCCGGAGGCGTACCCGCTGATCGCCGCTCTCACCGCGCGCGGCGTCATCGGGGACATGCGCGCCCCGGACCTGCTGCGCTTCGGCTTCAACGCCCTCTACCTCACGCACGCGGACGTCCTGCACGCGGTGGGCGAGCTGCGGTCGATCGTGACCTCCGAGGCCCACCTGGCCGCGGAGCACCAGCAGCGACCGACGGTCACCTGAGGTCCCCGGACCTCCCCGCGCACCCACCCACAGCCGGTCCGCGCGATCCCCGAACCGACGCCAGGCCGTCGCCAAGCCGATGGCAAGCCGCCGCCCCGGGCGGTCGGGCCGCCGCGCGGACCGGAACCCTCGCACGTCTCTCCCACCCGTTTCTCACCGCCGAGAACCCGAGCACCCCGAGGACCCCCATGCGATCACTGCGTACGAAAGCGGCCCTGGCCACGGCGGTCGCCGCCGCCACCGCCGCGACCCTGCTCGTGCCCGGGGGGTCCGGCGCGGCCTCCGCGTCCGCCGCCCCCCGCACGACCGACCCGAACATCCCGGAGGTCTGCGCCGACCGCCGTCCCGGGCCGGCCGACCCCGGCGCGTACGGCATGCAGTTGGACGGGACCTTCCGGCACCCCGCCCTCACCCCGCTCGACGAGGAGAACGAGCACTCCTTCCCGGGCCGCAACGCGGAATACGACACCCGCTCGTACATCAAGAACATGAAGGTCGAAGCCGCCTACGAGGGACCGGACTTCACTCCCGACTACTTCCACACCTGGCAGAACATCGTCGACTTCGACGGCCGCCGCTACATGTTCCAGTACGACCGCTCCGAGGGCCGGGTCTACGACATCACCGACGTGAAGAAGGTGCGGGTCGTCGAGCGCCTGAGCCGCGAGGACGTGGACGGCGACGAGACGAAGGCCAACGGCGACTGGGCGGCCAACGACTACTGGGGCGCCTCCACCATCCAGTGGAACAGGAAGCTCGGCGCGTACGTCATGGTCCAGAGCTTCGAGAACAAGCGGCAGATCCACGAGCTCACCGACGACCCGGCGCAGGACAAGTACGGCAACCCGGAGGGCGTCCGGAAGGTGCGCGCCAAGCCGGGCCTGAAGGGCTTCAAGGTCTTCCGGCTGGACGGCCCCCGTAAGAAGGACTGGAAGCTGCTCGCGACGGTGTCCACCGACGCCACCCAGCAGGACCCCCTGCGCAGCGACACCGGCACGGCCCAGCAGGGCTCCGGTTCGCTCGACACGCCGTACTGGACGGGCGACCGGTACATGTTCATCGCGACGGCGCCGGACGACACCTACTCCCGCACCGAGTACCCGACCAACCTCCACTCGGCCGGCTACCAGTCCTGGGACATGGCCGACCCGGCCCACCCGAAGCTGCTCGACACCTGGCACCTGCCGGGGCAGCGGACCGGTGAGGACGCGGAGTACCGGAAGAACCCGCGCTGCGGCAACCGCACGAGCTGGATGGGTGCGCGCATGCCGCTGTTCGTGCCCAGGCCCGTGGAGAAGGGCGGGCGTTACGCGTTCGCCGCGATGGGCGGCTACGGCCTGACCGTGCTCGACATCTCGGACCCGGCGAACCTGCGGACGGTGAGCCACCTCGACCTGCCGCCGTCCGTCGCCGGCACCGAGGGCGACAACATCGACGTGTCCCAGTACGAGCGCACCGGCATCGTCTACTACTCCGGCTACCCGCTCACCGAGGACTGTTACGAGCCCTACAAGGACGTCTACCAGATCGACGTCAAGGACCCGAAGAACCCGCGGCTCGTCGGCGCCCTGCCCCGCCCGGTCCCGCCGAAGGCGTCCGGCATCACGGACTTCTGCCAGCGGCGCGGCAGCTTCGGCCCCAAGCGCACCGGCTCCTACACCAACCCGGGCCGGCACACCCCGGGGGTTCTCGGCTACGGCTTCTACAACGCGGGCGTGCAGTTCTTCGACGTCTCGAACCCCGCCCGGCCCGAGATCGAGGCCTACTTCGTCCCGAAGGCGTACGGCAGCGGCACCCCGGACTACGCGTACGGCAACCAGACGCACGGCGTGTACGTGGAGTGGGACCGGAACATCGCCTGGGTGCTGACCAACCACGGCATCTACGCGCTGTCCTCGCCGAAGGTCCTCGGCAAGCCGGACCTCGACCGCCCGGCCGAGCCGTTCCGCAACAGCGCGTTCTGAGCCTCCTCGGCTCCCCTCTCCCTCCGCACCCCCAGCCCCGCCCGCCCCGCCCCCGTACGGGCACGCACAGAAGGACACCCGCCATGGCCACTCAGGAAAGACCCGTCCCGGTCCCCGGCCCCGCATCCGACTCCGGTACCCGGGACGGCGGCCTCGTCCGCTCCCTGACCCCCCGCCAGACCACCATGATCGGCCTGGGATCCGCGCTCGGCACCGGTCTGTTCCTCGGCTCCGGGTCGGCGATATCCGCCGCCGGACCGGCCGTGATCATCGCGTACGCGATCGGCGCCGTGCTGGTCGCCATCATCGCGGTCCTGCTCGGCGAGATGTCCGCGGCCCATCCCGTGCAGGGCTCGTTCGGTGCCATCGCGCACAAGTACCTCGGGCCGTGGGCAGGCTTCGTCACCCGCTGGATGTACTGGTTCAGCGCGGTCGTGGTCATCGGCACGGAGGTCGTCGCCTCCGCGCTGTACATCCGGTGGTGGTGGCCGGGGGTTCCGATGTCGGCGGCGATCCTGGCCGTCGCGGCGGTGGTCCTCGCGGTGAACATCATCAACGTGAAGTCCTTCGGGACCACGGAGTTCTGGCTCTCCACGATCAAGGTGACCGCGCTGTGCGCCTTCATCCTGTGCGCGGCGCTGCTCGTCTTCTTCGGTCTCCCGGACACGGAGGCCACCGGTTTCGCGCACCTCACCGACGACGGCGGGTTCATGCCGCACGGCGCCAAGTCCGTCTGGATCGCGATGTCGGTGGTGATGTTCGCGTACGCCGGTTTCGAGGTCGTCGCCATCGCCTCGGCCGAGGCCACCGACCCCCAGCGGTCCATCAGGACCGCGATGCGCCAGCTCGCTTGGCGGCTGAGCGTCTTCTACGTGCTCGCCATCACGCTGGTCGTGGCGCTGATCCCGTGGCGGCGGCTCGCGGAGAGCGACGGCAGCGTCGAGGCGAGTCCGTTCGTGCGGGTCTTCTCCGACGTCGGCGTGCCGGCGGCGGCGACCCTCACCAACCTCGTGGTGCTCGTCGCTGCGATCTCCGCCGCCAACGCCCACCTGTACGGCGCCTCCAGGCTCCTGCACTCCCTCGGCGACGACGGCCTCGCCCCGGCGCCCCTGGCCCGGCTCACCGCGCGCGGCGTCCCGGCCGCGGCGCTGGCCGCCTCGACCCTGGGCATCGCGGCGGCGGCGCTGCTCGCCTTCTACGACGTCGGGGGCATCTTCGGCATCCTGATGTCGATCGCCCTCTTCGCGGTGCTGCTCGTCTGGCTCCTGATCCTCGCCTCGTACGTGGCCTTCCGGCGCCACCGGGACGCGCATCCGACGGAGTTCTCGGGCTTCAGCATCCCCGGGGGCAGCAAGCTCGCGCTGGTGGCCGGGGTCGGAGTGCTGGCCGTCGCCGCCACCGCGATCGAGGTCCCGGACATGCGGCAGGCGGCGGGCATCGGGCTGGCGTTCACCGCCGTGCTCCTGGTCTGCTACGCCCTGACGGCGCTGCGCCGCAGGAGCACCCGCCAGAACTGAACGGAGCCCGCCGGAGGGGGCCGGCGGAAGGGGGGCGGCGGCGCCGTGCCACGGTCGAGGGCCCGTGGCACGGCGCCGCGGCGCGTCTGGGGGCGGGCGGGTCCTCGAGGCCGGGCGCGCGCCCAGGCAGGTGGGGGCTCCGGCGCGTCGGGGCGTACGTCGGGGCGTTTCCGCACCCGGCCGACCTGGCGGGGCGGGACGGGTCGCGGTGTTCCGGCCGACACGGCGCAGACGTCGGTCTCACCGCCGTCGACGTCGGTCTCACCGCCGGGTCGCCGACGGCGTCGCCCGGGTAGCGGCGTTGTCACCCGTGATCAGTCTCGTATGCGTGGCATTCTTCGCGCGGGTGAGGCCGAACTCGGACGCCTCGCCCGAGTCGACGAGTACTCCACGCTGACGCGGGAGCACGGGGACTCCCGGCGAGCCCGGACGGCGCGCCGACGGGTTTCCCGCGCCGGGTCGGCATTTCCGGACACCGACGGACTGAAGGCTGGGCCATGCGGAAACTGATCTACGGC
The DNA here is from genome assembly GCF_040683955.1 of Streptomyces sp. NPDC093111. Classification (NCBI taxonomy): domain Bacteria; kingdom Bacillati; phylum Actinomycetota; class Actinomycetes; order Kitasatosporales; family Streptomycetaceae; genus Streptomyces; species Streptomyces sp. NPDC093111. The sequence continues at coordinate 48,309 of NZ_JBFBNW010000009.1, forward strand.
ATGAACCTGACCCTGGACGGCTACATCGCCGCGCCCGGCGACGACATCGGCTGGAGCGGACCGCCGAGCGAGGAACTGTTCCAGTGGTGGCTCGACTACGAGCAGCAGAGCGACCTGACCCTCTACGGGCGCAAGCTGTGGGAGACGATGAGCGCCTACTGGCCGACCGGCGACCAGCAGCCCGGCGCCACCCCGGCGGAGATCCGGTTCGCGCGGAACTGGCGGGACACGCCGAAGGTGGTGTTCTCCTCGACGCTCGACGAGGTCGACGGGAACGCCCGCCTGGTCACCGGCGACGCGCTCGCCGAGATCACCCGGCTCAAGGCCGAGGACGGCGGCCCGATGACCATCGGCGGCGCGACGCTCGCCGGGGCGGCCGTGCGCGCAGGGCTCGTCGACGAGTACGCGATCGCGACCCATCCGGTCCTGGTGGGCAGCGGCACGCCGTTCTTCACCGCGCTGGACGACTGGGTGAAGCTGAATCTGGTGGAGACCCGGACGTTTCCCGGCGGCGTGGTCCTGACCAGGTACGTGACGAGGCGCTGAGCCGCAACGCCCGGATCAGCGCACGTCCACGCGGCCTTGTCGCCTCGCCGTACAGGCATCACAGTGTGACCTCATGGACGCTATGCGTGACCTCTCCGTGGCTGGTCGTCGTGACTGATGTCGTGGGTGACCGACCGCCGCAGCAGGTGGGGCCGACCGCGGCGAGCAGTTCGGTGGATGGGTCGCTCACCCTGCCTGCGGACGTGGTCGCCGAGTTGGGGCGCCGGGTCTGGGAGCTCGTCTCGGGGCATGGGGACGCGCCGGGGCAGGGGGCGGGGAAGGAACGGGCGGCGGAGGAGCGGGCGGTCGAACGGGCTCTTCCGGTTGCTTCGCCCGAGACGGGTGGACTGGCGGCTAGGCTGCGCGGGGAGTCCTTACCCGAGGCGGCCGCCGGCGATCCACTCGCCCTGGTGGACGATGTCGGACGGCTGCTGCGTGAGGGCAACGCGCATCCCGACCATCCGGACTTCCTCGCGTTCGTGCCCTCCCCCGGGACCGTCACCGGGGTGCTCGGCGCCGCCCTGGCCGCCGGGTTCGCGGTGCCGACCGGGTGGCGGTTCACCGGGGCGGTCTCCAGCGCGATCGAGTCGGCCGCCGTCCGGTGGCTGGTCGAGCTGCTGGGTCTGTCCCCGCGGTACTCGGGGTTGTTCGTGTCCGGGGGCTCGACCGCCAACCTGACCGCCCTGACCGCGGCCCGCGACGCCCTCGTGGGCACGGAGGCCCTCGGCGCCACCGCCTACTTCTCCGATCAGACGCACCTCTCCGTCCCCCGCGCGCTCCATGTCCTGGGCATCGGCCGGGACCGCATCCGGGTCCTGCCCGCGGACGCCCGGCGGCGGATCCCCGTGGCCGGCCTGGCCCGCCGCGTGGCCCAGGACCGCCGCGACGGACTGCGGCCCTTCCTCGTGGTGGCCAACGCGGGCACCACGGCCACCGGAGACATCGACCCCTTACCCGAACTGGCGGCCTTCTGCCGCGACGAGGGCCTGTGGCTGCACGTGGACGGCGCCTTCGGCGCGCCCGCCGCGCTGACCGCCCGCGGTCGTGCCGCGCTGGCGGGCCTGGACGCGGCGGATTCGGTGAGCGTCGACCCGCACAAGTGGCTGTTCCAGCCTGCCGGAACAGGGTGCGTGCTCCTGCGCGACCCCGCCCACCTGGGCCACGCGTTCGGTGTCGCCCTCCCCGGCTATCTGGAGGCGGGCGCCACCGGGGGCGGAGACGGGGAGGTGGACTATCTGCAGTGGGGGGTGGAGCAGACGCGGGAGTTCCGGGCGCTGCGCCTGTGGATGTCGCTGAAGGTGTTCGGCGCGGACGCCTTCCGTGCCGCTGTGGAGCGCGGCATGCAGACGGCCGACGACATCGCCGCGTACATCCGCTCCCGGCGCGAGCTCGAGGTGGTCACGGGGCCCTCGCTGGCTGTCGTCACCTTCCGAGGGGTTCCGCCGGCCGACGCCCCTCCGCGGAGTCCTGCGGATGTCGACTGGCTGGTCGAGGAGGTCTGCCGTGATCTGCGGGCGGAGGGACGCGCCATGGTCGTCCCCGTCGGCGTGGGCGGCCGTCGGGTGTTCCGGCTGTGCGTGATCAATCCGCGTGTGGAACGGGACGGGGTCCGTGGTGTCGTCGACCGGATCGCCGAGCTGTGGACGGCTCGTGCCGGGTCCCGCGAGCGGCCGGGGGACGCGGCGTGACCACGGGGCGGCCGGTGCGAGGAGGGCCTGATGGAGAGGGGAACGGTGACCGGGACGGGTGTGCAGAGCCTCTCGACGCGGACGTTCTACGGGCCGAGGCCGTGCGCAGCGCCGGTCTGGACGACTTCGGCGACCCCGGTCACGTACCCGCCCTGGACCTGCTCGTATCGGCGTTGGAGACCGAGGCCGGGCTCACGCCGGCCGGTCGGGCCGAGGTACGGGGCACCCTCCTCCGCGCGCTGCGCACCCGCCTGTGGCTGCACGCGCGCCCCGTACCCGCCGTACCCGCCGTGGAGCAGCAGCCTCCCGTCGTCCTCGTCGGGCTGCCCCGGACCGGCAGCACGGTGCTGCACCGGCTGCTCGCCCTCCATCCGGCACTGCGGGCGCCGTGCCTGTGGGAGCTCCTCTCACCGGTCGCTCCGCCCGGAGCCGTGAGGGCGGGCGATCCGGTCGCGGAGGCCGAGCGGTACGTGGCCGACCTGCACCGGACCGCGCCCGAGCTGGCCCGCGTCCACCCCACCGGGGCGTACGAGCCGGAGGAGTGCGAGCACCTGATGAACACGGACTTCCGCAACAGCGTCCTCGGGCTGCTCAGTTACCGTGTCCCGAGCTACGCCTCCTGGCTACTCGCGCAGGATCTGACATCCGCGTACGAGCTCCACCGGGCGCAACTCGCCCACGTCCTGGCCCGGCGTCCGGCTCCGGCCGGCGCGCGGCTCGTCCTGAAGAGCCCCTCGCACCTGTGGCATCTGCCCTCGTTGGACCGGGTGTACCCCGGCGCGCGGTTCGTCGTCCTCGAACGGGACGTCGAGGAGGCGATCGGTTCCGTCTGCGGGCTGGTGGTCGCGGCCCGACGCAGGCGCAGCGCCGGGGTCGATCCCGTGGAGATCGGCCGGGAGATGACCGCCGCCACGCGCACCGGTCTCGCGAGGCTGTACGCGTTCACCGGCGACCCGTCGGTCGGCGAGCGGTGTCTGTCAGTCCGCTTCACGGATCTCGTGGCCGGTCCGGTGGAGACCGCGGCCCGCGTTCTGGCCTGGCTGGGCCTCAGCGCCGACCATGCCTTGCGCGGGCGCTGGCACGAGCACCTCGCGCACAACCCCCGTCCCCCGCACCTCCACCCCCGCGCGGCCTGCGGCCTGCCGGCGGCAGGGTCACCGGCCGCACCGCAGACCTTGGAGGCGTCGTCATGACCGGACCTTCCCCGCACCGCGGCCACCTGCCCTACCCCTTCGACCGGGAGCACTGTCTCTCGCCGCTGCCGCACACCGGGCTCCTGGCCGCGCCGGGCCTGGCCCGCATCACCCTGCCCAGCGGCGATCCGGCCCACCTCGCGGTGCGCCACGCCGACGTCGTACGGGTCCTGACCGACCGTCGGTTCAGCCGCCGGGCCATGCTCACCACGCCTGGCGGCCCCCGCTGGACCCTCGCCGACCTCGAAGAGCCCAGCCTCCTGGGGCTCGATCCGCCCGACCACACGCGGGTCCGCCGGCTCTGCGCCCCCGCGTTCCGCCCCGACTGCGTCGACGGGCTCACCGGTGCGGTCGACCGCCATGTGGGCCGGCTGCTCGACGGGCTCCTCGCCGCGGGCGCCGGGCGGGCGCCGGTCGACCTGCTCGCGACGGTGGCGCTGCCGCTGGCCGAGGCTGTCCTGTTCGACGTCCTCGGCGTCAGCTCCGTACAACGTGCTCCGCTGGCCCGTTGGGCACGCCGGAAGCTGTCGCTGACCGCGCTGCCGCCGGAACAGGCCCTGGCCGGGCACCTGGCGCTGCGCGCCCACTACGAGGGGTTGTTCTTCCCGGCGCGCGGGGGCGATGCCCTGGTGCCGGGCGGGCTGTTCCACCGGCTGCGGGACGCCCACCTCGGCGGTGGGCTGAGCCGGCCGGAGCTCCTGGCCACGGCCGTCAACCTGTTCGTGGCCGGGCACGCCACCACGGCCGCCACCCTCACCAACGGCGTCCTGGCGCTGATCAACCACCCGGACCAGTGGCAGGCCCTCCGTCGCGACCGGACGCTCCTCGGACCCGCCGTCGAGGAGATCCTCCGCTTCGACACGATCGCCGACGTGGGACTGCCGCGCCTGGCCGTGGCGGACGTGGCCGTCGGGGCGACCCTCGTCAGGGTCGGGGAGGCGGTCGTCCCCTCCCACGCCCACGCCGGCCGCGACCCCGCCGTCTTCGACCGGCCCGACACCTTCGACATCACCCGCCCGCCTGGCCCCCACCTCGCGTTCGGGCACGGCCCCCACCACTGCATCGGCGCCGGCCTCGCGCGGCTCGAACTGCGGACCGCGATCGGCGCCCTGGCCGACCGGGTGCCGGACCTGCGGCTCGCGGAGCCCGCCATCGCGCTGCCGTTCCCCGGCGGGTCCCTGATCGGCGGAGTGTCCCGCCTGCCCGTGTACACGGATGCCCCATGAGCCGAGGCCGGCACCGACACCAGCTCGACGACGGCCGCGCAGGCCCAGGCACAGGTGCTGACGCAAGCCCCGTGGACTCGGCGTCAGGGCATGGCGCAGTGTGTCCGTCCCGATGGAGTGCGGTATCAACCGCCTCAACAGGCACCGATCCGCGGCCGCAAGGTACGACAAACCAGCCGTCCGCTACGAAGCGCCTGTTCTGGTGGGAGCGATCAGCGAGTGGCTGTAGAGGGATGATGACGGGCGCATGACTCTGCGGGTGACCACGGAACCCACGAGAGAGTGTCGCGCCAGCCAGGTCGCCCGCAGGCCCAGCCCTGGAGCACCTGGGCCACAGGTTCCACTGCGAAGACCTCGTGCGTGCGGGGTACCCATGCCTGGAAGTGCTTGTCCGGCCCTCCCTCACGGTATTCCACCTGGTAGCTCAGGTCGTCATTGAGATAGACCTGCATGTAATGCTGATCTGCGGGCTCCAGATCAAGCCGCCGCACGACGACGAATCGTGACCCGAGACTCATGTCAGCCAGCAGGTCGTGCATCTGGTCGTCAGAGGGGTCGTCCCAGGTCGTCCCGTTCGCCTCAACTGCTTGCAGTACTGGTGTTGCCATGCCTCTGACTCTAGCCACCACACCGGGATCTCCACCTCGGCGGGCTCGACCTCCGACAGGCGCTCTTCGTCCAGTCGGAGCCGACCAGGATCGTCGATGAGCGTGGGCCGGTTCGGTGGAGCAGGCGGACCTCGGCAGCGCTCCGGCCCCCTCGTCGTGCAGAGCACACGCGTAATCCCGAAGCACCCGGGCGCTCCCAAACCGCGCTTCTGGATACCGCCACGTCCTTTAGGCAAACGACGGCGGCGAGTTGGTGCGCAAGGCAACTGAAGATCAAGGACCGGAATAATCCCTGCGGCGCCAGGTGCGCCGGCTCCTAAGATCATCGGATGACGGAGCCTCTTTACCCCGCCAAGCCCCGCCCCGGAGACCGCGTCGCGGTGCTGTCTCCTGCGGCCGGCCTTCCAGGTCTCTTCCCTCTGCCCTACGAGTTGGGGTTGCGCAGACTCCAGGACGACTTCGGGCTGGAGCCAGTGGAGTATCCGACAACCCGGAAGATGGGGGCGACGCCGGAGGAACGGGCCGCGGACATCCACGCGGCATTCGCGGACCCTGACATCAAGGCGGTGATCGCCACCATCGGCGGGGACGACCAGATCACGGTCCTCCCCCACCTCGACCCCGATCTTCTCCGTGCCGATCCCAAGCCGTTCATCGGCTACAGCGACAACACCAACCTGCTGCTGTTCCTACGGAACCTGGGCATCGTCGGCTACCACGGCGGCTCGGTGATGGTCGAGCTCGGACGGCCCGGCGCGATGCACCCGTTGACCGCCGACTCCCTCCGGGCGGCGTTGTTCACGTCGGGGGCGTACGAACTCACCCCGCCAAGCACCTCCGGGGACGTCAACCGCCCCTGGGAGGACCCGCACACCTTCGACTCCGAACCGGAGATGCAACCCGCCGAAGGGTGGTCCTGGCACAACGCAGACCGGGTGGTCGAAGGGATCAGCTGGGGCGGCAACCTGGAGATCATCTCCTGGCTGCTGATGGCCGACCGGGCGGTGCTGCCGGTCGACGCCTACGCCGGCAACGTGCTCTTCCTGGAGACCTCCGAGGAGATGCCGCGCGCCGAGGAGGTCTTCCGGATCCTGCGGAACATGGGCGAACGCGGGCTGCTGCGACAGTTCCCCGCGCTGCTGATGGGCAGAGCGAAGAGCTGGTCGTTCCAGAACCGGTTCAGCACGCAGGAGAGGGCGCAATTCCGCCGGCAGCAGCGAGAGGCCGTGCTGCAGGTTCTGCGAGAGTACGCCCCCGACACCATGGTGGTGTTCGACGTCGACCTGGGCCACACGGACCCACAGTTCGTGGTCCCCGTCGGAGGGCGTGTCCGGGTGGACGGCCTTGCACGCCGGATCGTCGTCACCTACTGAGCGGCACATGGGGGCGAGCTGCGGCGCAGCCGGTCGGCCACCCGCGTTCGACAAAGAACCTACCTACAGGCGCTACAACGAGGTCGATCGCGCGATCGATCTGGTCGAAGCGTTGCCCGACCCCGAAGTCCCGGCCCCGCGGGTGGTCAGCGTCGATGAGTACGCCACCCGCACAGGCCGCCATCACTGGACTGTCCTGGTCGACGTCGAAAGCCGGCGTCCCATCGATCTGCTGCCCGACCAGGGGGGGGCGTCCAGCCTGCCTCTTGGCTCGTGAAACGGCCCGGGGTGGAGGTGGTCTGCCGCGATCGTGCACCGTTCTTCGCCGAAGGTGCTACGGCCGGGGCACCACAAGCGGTGCAGGTCGCGGACAGGTGGCATCTTCGGCGCAACCTGAGCGAGGCCGCAGAGCGATGCGTCGCAGACCACCGAGGATGCCTGCAGGTCCTGGCACCGGATCCAGCCCAGCCTGCCCCCCCGAGCCGAAGAATCTCGAAGGCCCCTCCGGCTCGCCCTGGCCAAGGGGACAACGCTCGCTTCGCTGACCGCACCCGCGACAAGCACGCGACCTTCCACGAACCGCTGACCGCCGGGGTCAGCCGGAGGGCGATCGGCCGCCAGCTTCGGATGACCTCCCGCATCGTCAAGCTCCTCGCCGACGCAACCGCTCCGGAGGACCTGTTCCGCGGGCAATACTCACCGAGCGCCAGGGCGAACGGCTGCCACAGTCTCAACGCTGTCCGGCGAGACGACCTCCCCGGCCTCCACACACTCGCCGCTGGCATCGACCGTGACCGCGATGCAGTCACCGCCTGCCTCACCCCGCCCTGGAGCTCAGGCGTCGTCGAAGGCCACGTCAACCGAATCGAGATGCTCAAACGCCACATGTTCGGCCGGGCCGACTTTCACCTCTTCCGCAAGCGCGTCCTGCTCTACTCGTAAAGCGCAGGTCAGACCATTGTGGATGGCCCGTCGGAATTTCCCCTCCGCGGCCGTCTGACGGGGAGCCAACTGGCCACGGGACCGGTGACGGTCGGTGACTTGGTTCGCGCTCGTCATCCATCTTGTTCGGCGGCTCCCGCGACGGCCGGACCGAGATCGGTGGGGAGGTGGCACACCGCCAGGGCGACGGCTTCCTCGGCTGTGGCGGCCTCGCCGAGAACGTCGTCGGAGAGAGGATGCTTCTTGAGGCGGAACGGGCTGCCATTGTGTGACGGGACGATGGCCACCTCATCGCGGAACGGGTACCCAGTGCAGGAGCTGAAGCCGAGCGTCCAGTGGCTGGAAAATACATAGAGCTGCCGCAGCCGCCGCTCGGCATGAGCCGCTTCCACGAGTTCGCCGAACCCTGTGAAGTCCGGTTCCTCAGCCGCCTGCTCCCGCATCGTGCGCCACTGCAGCTCCACCACCGCGGCCGGCCCGCGTTCGTGAGCTTCGGCCCGCTCGCTGGAGCGCAGAAACGACAGCTCCGCGCGCAGCTCCCGCAGGCTCCTGCCCGATCCCCACGCCGCTCCGGCCCTGACGACATCCGCCAAGTCGGTTGTGGCTCCGGTGATGAGTTCGACTCCGCGACTCCAGCCGGCGACACCGAACCAGCGGCTCTCCGCCCCGATGCGAACGGACAGCGGCTTGCGCTCAGGGACCGACGAGGCGATACCGGCCGAAACTAGCGGGCCCCAGTCGCCGGGCACCACTGTGAGATTGAAACGGAGTTCGGCCGCCAGCTGTTCCAGCGCTGCGGCCAGGCTGCCCGCAGCAACCAGATCAGGGTAAAGGTCAGAGTCCACCGCCATATTCTGCCGTCGCGACGCCACCATGGGAACGGCGATCAGGCGCCGCAGCGAGGGCCATGGGTACGTGACTCCGAGTGTCTGTTGCCCACGGCCTGGGGAGCCATTGACATCGCACTCAGTCAGACCCCACGGAAATTGAGCCAGAACCATCTCTGGTGAACATCCGCCGCACTCAAGATCGTCAACTGCTGCCCAAAGCGCTGCCCAATCGCTGCTACTTCACGGCTTCTGGCTCAGGTTCTGCGGTGCCGACACGGCGAGTGATCACAGCTGGTCGAATGCGCGAAGGATGAGCTGAACTTCTTGACGCCACTCTGCGGCGCTGCTGCTGTCCACCCATCCTCCGGCGAGTTCGGATCCATCCCCCAGGACGCGGCGGAGCGCTTGACGGGCCAGGGCACGCACCGGCTCTGACATCTCGGGGAGTGGTCTCTCTGGCCCGCCCTCGGAGTTCGTGGGCAGATCGCTGTCCTGGGCATGGCCGAGAACATAGGCAGCGGCAGCCACTACCTCCGCTCCGTCCTCGCCACCGACAACCGAGCCGGAATCGACCACTCGCTGGAGCGCTTCCTTGATGGCAGCGGCGGCCTCCTGCGACGGCAGACCATCGAGCCAGTCCCTGAAGTCGTCGGCGAGATCGCTTTGGAACGGCCCTGTTCCTCGCGTTCCCATTTGTGTCTCCTGGTATTCGCTGACCGAGCCGCGTCAGCATCTCAGCAACCACTGACACCGTTCACGGCGCGAAGAGCACACACTTGCGGAGCAGAGGAAAGCCGGCATGGCCAGACATCTGGCGAGTTCGCTGAGGGCAAAGTACGGAGCCAAAGAACTGCGGCCCACGCATTCAAGGGCTCTCGCGCTGGCGGCTTCGGCCGGCGTGTAGCCACTGGCGAGCCTGGAATGCGAACAGTCCCCTCGACCAGCAGGTCGAGAGGACTGTCGCGTTGGTAGCGGGGACAGGATTTGAACCTGCGACCTCTGGGTTATGAGCCCAGCGAGCTACCGAGCTGCTCCACCCCGCGTCGGTAGGACCAGCCTACGCCACGTGCCGGGCGCTTCCGACCACGTTCGCGCTGAGGGACGTCCCTTCTGTCTCTCCAGCCCTCAGTTTCGGCATTCAGCCCACTGTTCTGTCTCGGGGCTCCTATAGGAGTGAGGCGTCACGTCGGCCCCCAGGGTGAAAGAGGTCATGGCGAACGAGACGACAAAGCTCGACGGATACCACGGCGATCGTGGTGAGCCGGGCGCAGCGGCCGGGAACGGAGGCCCCGGGCGCGGACGGGGTGGACTGCAGCGGCGCCGGGCGGCGGTGTGTGCGGCCGTGGTGGACGGGCCGGCCGCCATCCGGAGGTGGTGTGGTACGCGGGGCTAGCCCCGGCCGTGATCACCCGTCTCGGTGTGGGCTGGGCGGGCTGCCTGGGCTGATGGCGACCGCACAGGTGGGGGCCGCGTACGACCTGCCACCACACGCGTCCGCGGTGGTCGCGTTTATGGAGCCGGGGCGATGACCAGCGTGCACTCCATCGCGTTCAAAGCGCTGGCACACGAAAGGTCGCCATGACCAAGGACAACAAGCCCCGCCCCGCAGTCGACCTCCGCTTCGGAGGGCTGCGCTCAACCGCGCAGCGCATCCCCGCGTGGCTCATCGCGGCAGCTGCGACCGCTGATACCACCGGGGCCTGGTGGTGGCAGAGGTGGCTGTGGATCACGTGCCTCGCCTGCGACCGGCCCCTGTGCCCCGCCGCCCACAGCACGTCGGTGAGCTGCTCGGACAGGAAGCCTTAGCCGAGAGCAACGGCGGTAACCCTGGCCCCGGACCTTTGTGGAGCGGCCCGGGGGCAGGCTTGCCTCGGCGAGCACCCGGGCAACGGACCACGCCCCTGACGATGGGGCTGAGGTTGGGCTGGCCGCCCCTCGGGCTCAGAATGGGAGCATGGCTCGCCCTTCCATCGCCCCGCGCCCGTTGAACTCCGACGAACGCACGGTGCTTGAACACATCCTGTCGGCGGACTTCGCCGGCGCATCACAGCTTCGGAGCCAGTTGGACCGTACGGAGGTGATCGCCACCTGGGGAACCGGCTCCGTGAGCGTCGACCTCCAGGTCCGGGAACCTTGCGAGCACGCCGCACTGTCGCAAGCGCTCGTGCCCGTAGATGCTCACGTCCTCGGCCCTTCCGGCGCCTATGTCGGTGAGATCCTCGTGTGGACGGAGCGAGGCGCCACCCTCGCAGCCCTCGAGTTCGCCTGGGTCACCGACGAGCCGCCCACCTCACTCCCGGCCGTCACCGACGGCCGACTCGCATGGCAATCGTGACAACCCCTTCGGTCAGCAGGGCCAACCAGAACACCGCGCTCAAACCCTGCTCCGCCTCGCGAGACGACGTGCTGTTCGCGATGCTCCGCGCCGACACCTTCTTTGAAGCCCGGTCGACCACGGCAAGATCAGGTACCTGCGGGTCCTCGCCCATCACTCACCACTGGGTGAGACCAACCGCGACGTTCACGATCGAAACGGTGGCCAGAACACCACAGGTGAACCTGACCATCGACGGTGTCAGGAGCCGGTTGATCCCCACTGTGGTCGCCATGAAGCCATGGATCCGCCACGCAACATCGCGGAAGTTGAACGCCACCAGCAATCCGGCGGCCCCAACGGTCAGACTCCATGCAAGCCCTGGCCACGCACTCATCGATTCTCCCCAGAGACAGTCGATGCCCAGTATGGATCCTGGCGCTGGACCAAACCCATGGGGGCACCTCCGAGTGTGAAGAGCCGGATGGTCCCCGCTGGGGACCCAGGGTCCCGCCGGAATCCCGAGTGTGGCGGTGGCCAACGTGATCAGCATTCCTTGATCACCAGCGGCTGGGAGAAGCCGGGGGCAGAGCACTGTCCATACGGCGAGTAGGGCGCGAGAGGTCGGCGTACACGTGAACGTGCCCAGTCGAATGCGGCCGAAGGCTAGGCAGGGTCCTTTGCAGGGGGTGCGGGGTGAGGTCCGCCGTGTTCCTCGTCGACGGGACCTTCTCCGCCGTGCCCGTGGGGCGGTTCGGAGTCCGTCGAATGTCCGTCATCTACTGGGCCCCAGCAGTGGCTCCGTCACAGTGACGTGCTCGGCATAAACGGACGTATCTCCTGTCCCGTGGGGCGGCCGGGGGGATCGTCCTGGCGACTCTGGCTACGCCAGCGGGTCGGTGAGGCTTCCCGCGCGGATCGCGTCGAGCAGTGCGTCCTTGACCTGGGGCGGCATCAGATTCGACGACTCGATGGCTTCAGCAGTGAGTGGGACCTCCTGGAGCAGGTACTCGCCGCGGTCGTCGCGCGTGAGCTCCGAGCCGGTGCGGTCGTCGAAGTTCCAGACGGCGATCCGAGCGAGGTAGAAGTGCTCGGTCTCACCCTTGTCGTTCTCCAGCCGGCAGAACGGGTGCAGATCGAAGGCCTCGCCGGCGATCTCCTCGCGAACCTCCCGCAGCAGCGCGGCCTCCAGACTGGTGTCCTCAGGCTCGACGCCGCCGCCGACGAGGACCTGGTAGGGAGGGACGCCGGGGCGGATGCGGCTGATGACGAGCATGGTGCGGAGGTGGTGCGCAGGATGGCGCGGACGCGCTCCTTCATGGGCTTCTCCCTGGTGGTCATGGTGGGTCAGTGGAGCATCCAGCCGCCGTCTATGGGCAAGGTCATTCTCGGCCCCGGGAGGACAGTGTTCACTGTGATGCCGTACAGGCCAAGCTCTCTGGCCAGCGACGGGGTGAGGCCGAGGATTCCCGCCTTGGCCGGAGTGCAAGCGGTAGGTCTTGGGCGGCCGAGGTGTGCGTTGACGGAGGAGACGTTGTCAAGGGCAGCCCCTCCGGCATCAAGGCCGGTACCAAGGTGCGCGACGTTCGGCTCGTCGACGGCGTCGACGGGCACGACATCGACTGCAAGGTCGACTGCTTCGGTCCGATGCAGCTCAAGTCCGGTGTGGTCAAGAAGGCCTGGCCGGCGCCGAGGGCGCCACGTACAAGCATCTCTATGAATTGCAAACTTTGGCAATTCAATACATGATGGGTTTGCTGTGCCCGCAGGTAGCCGCGGGCACAGCACCCCGACGCCCCCACGCTCACGTGGGGTGATGAGGAGAGGGCGCGACCGTGTCGGTTCCGCTGTACCAGGCGAAGGCCGAGTTCTTCCGGATGCTGGGGCACCCGGTGCGCATCCGTGTCCTCGAGCTCCTCCAGGACGGGCCTCAGGCGGTGCGGGATCTGCTCGCGGCGATCGAGGTGGAGCCGTCGGCTCTTTCGCAGCAGCTGGCGGTGCTCCGGCGGTCGGGGATCGTGACCTCGACCCGGGAGGGCTCCACGGTGGTCTACCGGCTCGCCGGGGGTGACGTCGCCGATCTCATGCAGGCGGCGCGGCGCATCCTCACCGAGATGCTGGTGGGGCAGAACGAACTTCTGGAGGAGCTGCGCGAGGCCGAGGTCGCGGCGCGGTGAACAAGGTGGTGAACCGGGTGCGCTCCCTCCTGCCCGTGCGTGCCGACTTCGCCTCCATGACCCGCAGCCCTCGGCGTGATCTGCTGGCGGGGCTGACGGTCGCGATCGTGGCGCTGCCGCTCGCGCTCGGTTTCGGTGTCTCCTCCGGCCTGGGGGCCGAGGCCGGGCTCGCGACGGCCGTGGTGGCCGGGGCGCTCGCCGCGCTGTTCGGCGGTTCGAACCTGCAGGTCTCCGGGCCGACCGGGGCGATGACCGTGGTCCTCGTTCCGATCGTGGCGCAGTACGGCCCCAAGGGCGTTCTCACCGTCGGACTGATCGCCGGCGTGATCGTGATCGGGCTGGCCCTCGCCCGGGCCGGCCGGTACATGGCTTATATCCCCGCCTCGGTGGTGGAGGGTTTCACCCTGGGGATCGCGCTCGTCATCGGACTCCAGCAGGTTCCCGGTGCCCTCGGTGTCCCCAAGCCCGAGGGTGACCGGGTCCTGGAGGTGACGTGGCGCGCCGTCGAGGAGTTCGTCCAGGCCCCGAACTGGACGGCCCTCGGGCTCGCGCTGGGCGTCGCCGCCGTCATGCTCGGCGGCGCTCGGTGGCGGCCCGCCATCCCGTTCTCCATCGTCGCGGTGATCGCCGCCACGGGCGTCGCGCAAGTCTTCCGCCTGGACGCGGCGGCGCCGATCGGCGACCTGCCCGCCGGGCTGCCCGCCCCTTCGCTCGGCTTCGTCGACGTCTCCGCGCTTGGCTCCCTGCTCGCCCCGGCCGTGGCTGTCGCGGCGCTCGCCGCTCTGGAGTCGCTGCTGTCCGCGCGGGTCGCCGACGCGATGACGGTGGGCCAGAAGCACGATCCGGACCGGGAGCTGTTCGGCCAGGGCCTGGCGAACCTGGCGGCGCCACTGTTCGGGGGCGTTCCCGCGACCGGCGCCATCGCCCGTACCGCGGTGAACGTCCGGACCGGCGCCTCGTCACGGCTCGCGGCCCTGACCCACGCCGCCGTCCTCGCGGTCATCGTCTTCGCTGCCTCCCCTCTGGTGTCGAAGATCCCGCTCGCGGCGCTCGCCGGTGTCCTGCTCGCCACCGCGGTCCGCATGGTCGAGGTCGGCTCGCTGCGCGCGATGGCGAAGGCCACCCGCTCCGATGCCCTCGTCCTGGTCCTGACCGCCGTCGCCACGCTCGCGCTCGACCTCGTGTACGCGGTGATCATCGGATTCGTCGTGGCCGGCGCTCTCGCACTGCGGGCCGTGGCCCAGCAGGCCCGCCTCGCCGAGGTCGACTTCCACGGCGACCTGCCCGGCGAGCACAGCGAGGAGGAGCACGCGCTGCTCGCCGAGCACATCGTGGCGTACCGGATCGACGGACCGCTCTTCTTCGCCGCCGCCCACCGCTTCCTGCTCGAACTGACCGAGGTGGCGGACGTCCGGGTCGTGATCCTGCGCATGTCCCGCGTCACCACCATCGACGCGACCGGAGCTCTCGTGCTCAAGGACGCCGTCGAGAAGCTGAACCGGCGCGGGATCGTGGTGATGACCTCCGGGATACGTCCGGACCAGCGGCAGGCCCTCGCGTCCATGGGAGCGCTGGACGTACTGCGTCTGGAGGGGCGGGAGTTCGCTACGACGCCCGAGGCGATCGCAGGGGCCCGTGCCCATCTGAAGGGAATCGGGGTGCTTTCCGCAGCGCTGCGGCAGCACGCTCCCACGGCCGCCGAGGAGGCCGCTCGATGACGATGCCGACCACGCGTCGCATGGTCGAGGTCTCCGGGGCCGAAGCCCTGTGGCTCCTCGAAGGAGCCGCCCAGGGGCGCCTCGTCCACATCCGGCGGGAGCAGGCCGTCGTCCGGCCCGCCGTGCACGTACTCGAGTACGGCAGGCTGGTCGTCCGCACCCCCGTGCAGGCTGAGGTGGCCGCCGGCCGCCCCCTTCTCACCTACCAGGCGGACGACATCCGGCTGCCCGCGGGTACGGGCTGGAGCGTGACCGTGACGGGCCCGGCCGAACCGGTCGACGACCCGGTCGAGGCCGCCCACTATCTGCGCACCCTTCCCGGCTGGGCGTACGGGCCGCACGACACCTTGCTGCGCATCACCCCGCAGACGGTGGCCGGGTACCGCCTGGGCACCGTGGAGACGAGGTGAGTGCGGGCGTGGAGGTGCTTCCGCTTCGGCAGGTGCTGACGGCGCCCGCCGTGCCTGCGTCGGTGCGTCTGGTGCGCGAGACGGCGGAGAGGACGTTCGACGAGTGGGGCATCGCGCCCACGCATCCGACGATGGGGCCGGCCTTGCTGATCCTGAGCGAGCTGGTCACCAACAGCGTCCGGCACGCGGCCGTCTCCTCCCCCCGTCTGACCGTGACGTTCGCCGCCGGCGAGTACACGCTCGCTTTCGCCGTGCACGACCGCCACCCCTACCACCCCGGGGTGTTCGCCGCCGCCGGCGGGACGGGCGGGCTGGCCACCATCGCCGAGGTGATGGTGGAGTCCGGCGGAACCTGCGTCGTACGACGGGACGCCGATGGCGGCGGCAAAGCCGTTTGGATCACTCTCCCCCTGTGAAGACGAAGGCAACGACATGACCATCGAATGGCGCTACACCACCCACCCCGGCCTGGGCGTGCTGGCTCTGGCCGGATTTCTGGGTGCGGACGCGGTCGGGCGGTTCGACGGGGCCGTGGGGTGGGTCCTCGCCCGGGGCACCGGTCCGGTCATCCTGGACCTGACCGCGCTGCGCGGCTGGTCGACCGGCGGGCAGTTGGCGGTCGCGGAGGCCGCCCGGCGCCTCGAAGCCGAGGGCCGCGGCCTCGAACTCGCCGCGATCCCCGCCGACGGCTCCCTCGTTCCGAGCGGCGACCACCCCGCGATCCCGGTCCACTGCGACCTGGAGGCAGCCTTGACCGCCCACCACAGCGCAGGCCAGGGCCAGCGGGAGTGGTGCAGCGACGAATGGCCCGGTACGCAGAGCGTGCCGGCTCCCCAAGCGAGGTGACCACCCGTCACGAACCGTGGACCCCTGGGCCCCATCCCTCGCCTGTGCGGCAGGAGGTGGGGGCCCCGTGTGCGGCGAGAGGTGGGCCCAGGCTTTCCCGCGGCGTCAGCCTCTCGGCCGCGTCACGGCGCGCAAGGCGGTCTCGACGTCCCCGTTCACGCCCGCCTCGTCCAGGATCACCGCACGCTGCTCCGGGACGACACCCACGCCAGGCCGTCGGAGAACCGCGCGACGGCACTGGGAACGAGGAACCCACTCACGGCGACGACGGGCGCTTGAGCAGGGCGCCGCTGCCACTCAGACGTGGGATCCTCACGAATCCTCCTCTCTGTACATTCGTAATTGCTAAGATTGGCAATTACCGAGATCATCAGGTACGTGCGAAGGCGCGAAGATGGTCCCCATGGCGAAGAGTTCTGGGTGGAAGCGATGTACGGAGCAGGCACGGCGGCGGCCCCAAGGCGCCTCGGCGGCCTGCCCCGGGGGCGGGCGGTGCGGACAGTGAGTACGCCGCTCTATCAACTGAAGGCGGAGTTCTTCAAAACGCTCGGGCATCCCGTACGCATCCGCGTCCTGGAGCTGCTCAGCGTACGGGAGCACGGCGTCTCCGAGATGCTGGCCGAGGTCGGGGTCGAGCCCGCGCACCTCTCCCAGCAGCTCGCGGTGCTGCGCCGGTCGAACCTGGTGGTGGCGCGCCGGGAAGGCTCGGGCGTCTTCTACTCGCTGACCGACCCTCGGGTGGCCGAGTTGCTCGCGGTGGCACGCTCGATCCTCTCCGGCGTGCTCACAGGCCAGGCCGAGCTGCTGGCCGACCTGCGCGCCACAGCGCCCGCAGCCCCGACGCCCGACTGACACCGGCTACGAGACCGGCGGTCACCCCCGTCGCACATGGACAGCGCTCTGCGCGTCAGGGGTGACCGCCTCCCATCCAAGGGACTCGCCCGCGGGGCGGCAACCGCGGGCGGGCGGGACGCGGTCACCACCCCGCGGGCGAGCCACGCACGAACCCCGAGAAGCGACGCGAAGCGCAGGAAGAATGCCTTAACTCCGGCTGCGGAAGGTCCCGTTGGTCGCGCCGGAACGCTGTGCGCGCCCGCCCCCCCTCCCCCTCTCACCGCTACCATTTGCAAAGTTCTTTAATTCGATAGTTAACGAGTCTCACAATTGAGGCCGGATAGGAGTGTGGCGTGAGTACGTTCTCCGAGGCGGTGCTCGAGCGCGTCGGTGCGGCGCGGAAACGGCTGGCAGCAGCGCAAGAGGCGGGGGATGCCTTCGAGGTCGCTCTTGCCGCCGACGAGTTGGACGACGCTCTGCGTCTTGCGCGCAAGCACCACATCGACACGGGTGAGGCGGCGGGTGAAGGGTGATGGAGCCATCGAGCCTCTCCCGGCAGCTCACCTTCCTGCGCCGCTCGGGCATCGTCGCATCGTCACTGTGCCTCAGGACCGCTCCCCCGTGGTGAGCGCGCCGGCGCGGACATCGCCGAGCGTTCGGTGCGCGCCCCGCCGGCACCTTTCCGTCCAGATCACGGGAGCGCACACGCTGTTGGTCACGCCGACCGTGGCGAACGGGGCAGCCGCCCGATGAGGACCGGGCGGTGGTTCGGACCGTGGCGCCGACGCGTGCGTGTACCCGTCGTGAGGAACGCCCCGCCTCGTATCGAGAGCCTCGTCACCAGCACCGACGCAGGCCCCGGGGCCGTACGGAAGGCCACGGAGGCCGCTGCCGGGATCCTGGCGAAGGTCGGCATCCCGCGGCGAAGCGCCTTCGCCGACGCCGTGCTTCTCGTCGTCGGCGAGCTGGTCGCCAACGTGGTCCGTCACGCGCGGGAGACGCCCGTTGTCGATGTGGGAATCACGGTCGGCGGAGGCGGCCTGGTGGTCTCGGTCGCGGACGGCGACCCTCGTATGCCGGAGCTCGACCCAACAAGGACGAGGTCCGGATTGTGGAGCGTGACGGAGGTGGCCGCCGTGTACGACGGCGAGATGAGCGTGGAGCCGGCTCTGCAGCACGCAGGCAAGGTCGTCCTGGTGACCTTCCGTATCCCCGCCCAGCAGGGCGGCACGACCGAGAACGACCAGCGGTGGACGAGCGGTGAGGACATGCCGAGAACATGACCCAGAAGAACACACGCGACGAAGGAGACACGGAGAGGTGGAAGGAGCGCGGCGTGATGCTGCGCGTCTTCGTCTACGTCTTCGCGACCCATCTGTTCGCCGGATTCGTCTGGCTGCTGTTCTACGTGGGACAACACGCGCCGAAGTAGCCAGGCCGGTCGCGCTGCGGACCGTCGCGGAGGCCGATTGGACCGGTGCTGGTACGCGTATCGGCCGATGCGAGCGGCTCGCTGGCGTCATGGCGCCACGCCTGCGGCCGTGCACAACTTGTCGCCATGGCCTACCAGTCCGGTCTGACTCGCGGCCCTCGACCGTCGGATGGAGAGCACTCCGGCCAGAACGGCAGAGACGGTCCGTGTACCGAAGCCGAACCTGTCCTTCGTGTCGCTGCACAGCCCATCGGTCACCCCAGAAAAGGGGGCCACGGAGTGATTGAAGAGCTGAGTGGGTGATGTCCCCTCTCCGGGCCTGAGTGAGCGCCAGGCGAGCGCTCGACCGGACCGGCCGTTGTCGTGGCCTGATCCCTCAGACCGGAAACAGGCTGTTACGGGTCGCGGACACACCGTAGAAACGGGCTGTCTTTTTCGTTGATCGCTTTCCGGTCCAAGGAGTCCATCATGACCCGTTTCCGCACCACCACCCTGGCCCTCGCCGCCGCCGCGATGGTCGCCCTCGCCGCCGCGCCCGCCCAGGCGGCCCCCGGTGACGTGACGACCACCTGCGCGAGCACCGCCACCCCGCAGGGCTACGTCGACGTCAGCTGGGGCTACAGCGCCAGCTGCGGCACCCAGAACTTCGACCCGAACATCAAGCAGATCAAGCAGCTCACCGGCCTGCCCATAGGCACTGTCGTCCAGGCATGCGGTTCCGCGTACTACCCCGTCGGCTGGGTCCAGACCAGCTCCTACTACTCCAGCTCCTGCGTCGCCTTCCCGAACTCCGGCTTCAACAACAACGCCTGGACCCTCAAGCGCGTCTCCTGATCGCATATTCCGAAGGTGGCCCCGCCTCGCGAGCGGATCGAGCGAGGCGGGCGAACGTGGCGGTTCCTGGATCCGACACCGGCCGCACGTGCGCGTCCGTCAAGGCGACGGGCAGCACCCCCTCCGAGCGCTGACCTCGGGCCTTCGTGACCGTGCCGACTCCTGTGGAGCCGGCCGGGATCGCGGAGTGGATGTGGTCGACCCCGCCTGGGTTGTGGGCGGGGCGGGCGAGGGCGGCGCCTCCCGGAGATTGGAGGCGTCGCTCTCTCGTGGCCCCGGTGGTGAGGGCGGACGTCGAGGGCTTCGCGGCGGCGGCCCGGTCCACCAGCCGACGGTCGCTCGGTGTTCGGCCCCCTGTCTCAGGTGTCCGCCGAGGTCAGCGCCAGACGACGGCCTGCCTGCCGTAGTCCCAGGTGGCGGCCCATCCGAGGACCTGCCCTGAGTTGTTGATCCTCAAGCCGTAGCTGTAGTCGACCCTTGGTCCCGTCGGCAGGGGGGTCGGCGTCCCGCTCGCGTCCCACACCGTGGCGAAATCGCCGGACTTGCCCACTGACATGCCGGAGTCGTTGAGCTCGTACGCCTCCAGCGACCGGGTGTCGGGCAGGGGGCGCAGCGCGGTCATGCCGCCGTTCCTCCACAGCACGCGCTGCGCGTTCACGGCCCCCAGGACGTCGCCGTGGTTGTTCACGGCGATGGCCGTGCTGTCGTGGACACCCCCCGGCAGCTGCTGGTAGGTGCCGGACGGCGGGGCGACGGCGGCCCAGGATTCGTAGCCGGGCGCGCCGGCGGAGCCGACGGCGGTGCCCTGGTCGTTGACGTCGCGGACTTCGGACCACTGACCGCCGAAGGTGCCCAGGTTCGTCACGTTGCCCGAGGTGTCCCAGCGCACGGCCTGCTTGTTGGCGCCCGAGCTGTGGCTGGCCCAGCCGTAGGCCACGCCCCGCTCGTCGACGTACAGGGCCTCGCTGTAGCGGGTGAGGGGCGGCAGCGGCAGCAGGGTGGCCCTTCCGTCAGGTCCCCAGCGGACGGCGCGGGCTGCCCTGTTGTCCGACACCACGCCGACGACGACGTGGCCGCCGTTGATGTCATTGGCGGTGCTGTTCACGTAGCCCGCCGGTTCTTCGAGGCGCTTCGGCGTACCCGACGCGTCCCAGGTGACGGCGTGGTCCACCCGGTCGCCGGTGTCGGCGGCCCCCGCGACGGTGCCATCGGGGGCCAGCGCCTTGGTGATGATCAACGTACCGGTGGCGTTCAGTGCTTTGAGCGGCGTGATGGACAGGTCCGCTTCCCATCGCGTGGCCGTGTAGGTCCCGCGTCCGTCGGTCGTCGAACCGACGATCTGCCCCGCGTCGTTCATCAGCTCCGCGTTGGCCGCGGCGTGCCCCTCGGGGTACGGCAGCAGGTGCATCACGGCGCCTGACTTCGCCGCTCCGGGCGAGATCTCCGCGGCCTGGGCCGCGCCCAGCGAGGTGGCGGCCAGCGCGGCGACGAGCGTCGCGGTCACCAGACTTCGTAACACGGTTCTTCCTTCCCCATGTTTCTTCTCCGACTTTTGTGTCTCTTGTGTCTCTTCCCACCGCCCGGCCGGCCGGCCCACGGGCACCACCCGGTCAGGAGTCTCTTACGCAGGGGGTGCGGTGCTCGTACGCCTCCCGCAGGTGGGCTTGGGCGCAGTGCATCAGTTTCGCGAGGTAGGCCTGCCACTGGGGCGTTGTGTCGACTTGTGCCTGGGCGTCCAGTGCGCCGATGAGGGCACGCCATGCGGTGTGGCTGGTGAAGCCGGGACGGTGTGAGGTCGGCCAGGGCAGGCCGGAGGAACCTGGGACGGGGCACCACCATCGGGTCACGGTCAGGCGGTGGCCGTCGAACACCAGCTTCGATCCGAGACACCGCAGTGCCACCTGATCCCCCGGCCCACCCAACTGCAGCTCCCGCCTTCAGTGTTGCCTAGGACAGCAGTTTCTCACGAACGTGGCACACGGACCCGGTCGATGGCGGACGCGGACACGACGGGCACCCGTCTCCGACCAGGATCACAGAGCGTACGCAACTCCGCGATCCGTGGAAGACTGCCCGCCGTGTCCGTGCCGACACTTCGATGGTGCGTTGACGGTCTACCGGTGAACGCTCCTGGTCTCCTGTTTCAGTAGTACATGAACGTCGGGATCAGGCCGCCGCCGCTGGCGTTCGGTATGGTTACCAGCCCGCCGGGGCCGACACCTCTGCTGTTCGCGACGTTGACCACGTCGTAGACCGAGCCGTAGTTGCCCATCCAGTGCCATGAGGGGTTGTCCCTCTTGGCCTTGCAGGCGCTCACTAGCTCGATGCCTTCCTGGGCCGTGAGAACCTGGTCAGCTCCCGGCCTGTAGCAGCTGGCGGCCGGTACCGCCGGGGCCTGCGGCCCGGCTGCGGCGGAAGCCGGTGACGCCAGGCCGATCAGCAGCGCCGCGGGCACAGCCGCGACGGCGAGGGTGCGAAGTCGGTTCATGATTGACCTTCCTTGCCGGCCCCCCGTCTCGGAACCGAGATCTCAACCGACCGTAGAGCCGCCCGGCCCGGAACCACCATTCGGATGCACCCATTCGAGTGACCACCCTGATCTCCCAAGGCGGCATTCGCGGCACGGACCGTGACCGGTCAGTACAGCGGTGCGTGTGGCATCTGATTGTCGGGCCAGAAGGGGTCGTGCGGCGGGTGGAGTGGCTGAGGGTTCCTGCGGGCCTCGACCACGGCCGACACCAGGCGGACCGGCCATTCCGCGACCCACATCAGGGCAGCCGTCCCGGCCAGCGGCCAGAAGCCCGCGATGTCCACCAGTCCGGTGAGCCAGGCGATCAGCCCGAGCACCAGGGCGTTGACGGTGACGAGGACGAGCGAGGCGATCCCTGGGACCGGCAGCGTCAACGTCAGAACCGGGCGAATTTGGAAGACGGCGGTGACGACGGTGAGGGTCAGCCAGTACGGGGCGTCGGCGGTCACGTCGTCCAGCCAGAGCACGGCGAGGGCCAGGCCGCCCAGGCAGGCGAGGTAGCCGGCCAGGGTGCACAGCGCCGCGACCGTGCGGCGCTTCACCGGCACGACCAGCACGAGCAGCAGCACCCGCTGCACCGCTGCGACCACGAGCGCCGCAGCCACGAACTCCCGTGCGCCTCCGCCGAGTTCGACGTCGAGCCCCAGCCCGGACGCCACCTTGATCCCGGCCCACAGTCCGACCGGCCCCACCACGGCGATCACGAACACGGACAGGAGCAGGTCGAGCCCGACGAAGGCGAACTGCCTGGCCATCCACGCCATGAACCGCATGTCGGAGCCGTTGTCGACCGCCTTGGCCAGCCTTCGCTGGTCGGCCTCGACCGCCCGCCCGAGCCGCCGCCGCAGCGGCATCGGGACGAGCACGGCGACGGCCGTGAGCACGGCCGCGACCACCGCCATCGCCATTGCCCTGTCGACGTCCGCCGCGTCCGGGGCGACCCGTAATCGGTCCACCACCTCGGCCGCCACCCAGACCCCGACTCCCGCGCACACCCACCGACCGATGACCCGCCCCGTCGTCTTCATACAGCCAGAGTCCCGCCGCTTCCCGCACAGCGGAACCCCTCGGGGGACGGCGCGCAGGCCGGATGGGCGACTTCGGGTCGGCAACCGTGAAGGGTCCTCCTGCATCGAAGGCCGGTGACCCGCACCTCAGGGGTCCCGTTTGGTTGAATGCTCGAGTGATCGAACTAGTGATTGGCGTGGCCGTCGCGGCCCTCGCTGGATGGCTGATACCCCGGAAGCGGCAGCAGAGGTCAACCGCCGGGGCAGCCGGACGACGAGCCGGGGTGCCCTGCATGCTCAAGCGTGCCGCGCAGGGACCTCGTTGGAGGGCGGGACGTCTGCTGACCGGAGCCGGCCCCCTCGTCTGGAAGCCTTCCTTCGGAAAGCAGGAGACCGTTCTGCCGGCCGATCTCCATCAGGCCGCGCCGCGCTCGCCCTCACTGCGCGAGGCGATGTCGATCAACCCGGCATCCCGGATCGTGGAATGCGATTCGCCCGACGGAAAGATCTTGATCGCGGTCATGCCGCCGGAACTCGATCACGTGGTCAGCGCTCTGAAGGGCGCCTAGGCTGCGACCGGTGTCGCCCGCTCACTCCTTGCGGCGTTCGTGGTCAGCCGCAAGGAGTGTGGTGGGCTGGGTCAGAAGAGCAGCTCGGTGGGGTCGAAGCCCCAGCCGCTGCGGTCGGAGTTCTGGTGGGGCCAGGGCGGGTTGACGAAGGGAGCGGCCGCGTTCCCGGTGCTGGCGTAGAAGAAGATGTCGCCGTTCGGCTTGCGGCCGAGGAGGTCCGGGCGGCCGTTGCTGTCGCCGTCGAAGTTCCCCGGGGCCACGATGGTGTTGTAGATGTTCCAGCCGGTTCCGATCCGGGTGCGGGCCGCCAGGGTGCCGTCGGTTTGGCCGGCGTAGAGGAAGAGGTCGCCTGCCGGGGTACGGGCGAGGATGTCGGGCCGGCTGTCGCCGTCGATGTCGCCCGGTGCCAGGATCGTGTCGTAGGTCCCCGTCCCCCAGCCTTCGGCGTTCGCGAGGTTCACCGGGGCGCCGACGGTGCCGTCCTGCTGGGTCGGGACGCGCCACAGGGTTCCGTTGTCGCGCCGGATGATCAGCTCGGGGTTGCCGTCGCCGTCGGAGTCGGGACTGACGGCCATGGTGCGGACGTCGCCCCAGCCGCCACCGAGGGTGCGGGGTGCCCGGAAGTACAGCTCGGTGGGGTCACCGGGGTAGAAGCGCAGGTTGCCGGTGCCGTCGATGGCGTAGAGGTTCTCGACGCCCCCCGTGCCCGCGGATCCTGTGCGGGCGATGTGCTGCATGCCGGTCCATCCGACACCGATCTTGCACGGGTCGGCCGCGATCTTGCCGTCCGCGCGGCCGAAGTGCCTCCACAGGTCGCCCGCCGCGTCGCGGCGCAGCATGTCGGCCTTGCCGTCGGCGGGGTTGTTGCAGTGCGAGAACGTCGCGGCTCCGAGGTACGGATAGTGGTCGGAGACGCGGGGGTCGCGCTCCTTGGCGTCGGCTGCCACGTTCTTGAAGTGGGCCTCGTCGACGAAGACGTAGTCCAGCTTGGCCTGCGTGCCGCGGCTGGCGTCGTAGTTCGTGAACTCACCCGACCTGCAGTTGCCCGGGAGCGGTGCCGCGCAGTCGAAGTAGTCGGCGTCCGTCTCGTCGGTCTCGATGAAGCGTCCCGTCCCGCCCAGGGCGGGGCGGTAGAACGGGTCGAGGTCCGCGGACCGCGGGGCGTTCGCCCTGCTACCGCCCGTGTTGCGGTTGACCGGGTTGAAGTCGCCGCCCAGCACCACGGGGGTTCCCGCGTTCAGCCAGGGGTTCGCGGCGAGGTTCTTCGCCTGCGTGGCGTTGATGTCCGGAGGGATGACCGGGTGCTCGTTGGTCTTCGAGTACTGGGGGTAGAGGTGGACGGAGCAGGCGCGTGTCCTGATGGACTGGATCTTCGCCTCGACGCATGCCGCGTACCACTCCTCCGGGCCGGAGTACGTGTTGGTGTAGGCGTTGTCCGGGTCGAGCCGCACGCCCGTGTCACCGGTGAGGGGCCCCTTGGCCAGGACGGCGATCCCGTACGCACCGTTGGTGACGGTACCGTTCAGGCCCTTCACGTTGCACACGTCGGAGCGGGTGAGCGTGGGGACGAAATAGCCGTCGTACCCCTCCGGCTTCAGGGAACCGAGGATCCCGTCGTACTGCTGCCTGCAGACCTCCTGCAGGAAGATCAGGTCCGCCTTCCAGGCGTGGGCCTCCTGCACCACCTTGTCACGCCGCTGCTCGACCTCACGGGTCAGAGAGCAGGCGTCCTTGTTGTCACTGTTTCCGCAGATGTTGTAGCTCAGGAACCGGACGACCGGTGCGGTACTCGGTGACGGCGCGTCGGCGACGGCCGGCTGCACCATCCCCAGTGCGACCAGCAACGCCAGCAATAGGGTGAACGCCTTGCGTCTCCGCATGGAGTGGTCCCCTCCTTGTGTCTAGCCGCTCGGAAGCGGAGCCGGCGGCGTGCGCCGGCGGGCCCGAGCGGAGAAGATCAAAATCACTCGACGATACCTTTCGGCCAAGCGGGCCGAGGACCCGGCGGTCCGCTGGTCCGCTGGCCGCGGGGGCCCGCGAGAAACGGCAGCGTCGGGCAGCCCCTGGCGGGTGGTGGGTACCGTGGCGGGCATGACGGATGACACCCCGGTGGACAAGTGGGGCCACTACGAACTGCTGCTGCTCTTCCCGCCGTTCACCCGTGACGCGGGTACGGAGGCGCCGCCGAACGATGCGGCGCGGGCGCGGCGGGTGGTCGAGTCGCTCGGTACGGTCGCCGAGGTGCTGGAGGAGCTGCCCTCGCGGGCGCTCGACCGGTTGCCGGTGCCCGAGACCCGGGCGGGTCTCGATGTCGTCGCCGTCGGGTGCTGGGGCGGGACGGTGCTCGTCGTCGATCCGGCGCTCGCCGGGGACGCGGTGGTGGCGGCGATGGCCGAGGAGGTGGACGGGCAGCGGGCGCTGCATCCGGAGGCGCGGATCGCCGGGTCGGTGCGGCTCGACGCCGGGCAGGAGTACCGCGAGTTCCTGCTCGATCTGCCGGGCGGGCCGGCGCTGCGGGTGGGCGGCTGGGGTGACGACGAGGAGTGGACCGTGACCGGTGACCCGGCCGAGCAGTTGCGCGCCCTCGATGTCGACCCGGACGGTCACGGCGACGCCGACGTCGACCTGGAGGAGGAGCCCCGGTACGTCGACTGGGACGCGTACGGACTGCTGGCGCTCGGGCGGCAGGTCACCGACGGCGACCGGTCGCGGTTGCGACCTTCGCTGTTCCGGGTCCGGCGCACGCAGCGGGCCGCGGCGGACCTGAACGACGTGTGGTTCGGCTGATCTTCGCGGCCAACTTCCCACAGAAACTTCACAGTTGCAGCGCGGTAATGCTCGCGTCAATGGCGCGTCGGCGGCCTAGGGTGGGGCGCTCCGGGGTGGTGACAGCAACGGGGGCCGTGCACCGCCCGCGACACGACGACTTCGCTGCCCCCATGAGGGATCAGGAACCGTGAGTTCACACATAGCAACCCCACCGGGGCGCCTCCGCGTGCGCCTCGCGGCGGTCGTGCTCGGCACCTCCTTGCTCGCCGTCGGCCTGCCGGTGGGGCTCTCCGGCGCCCAGCCGGAGGCCCAGGCGGCTCCGGTCAAGCGCTGCCAGGACAAGTTCGGCACCAGCCCGACGGAGCCGCCGCGCAGCACGCTGCCCGGCTACAAGCCGGCGGGCCCGAACCAGTGGCAGACGCCCGACGCGGAGAAGCTCTTCTACGACTTCGAGCAGCCGACGCTCAACGTCACCGACCTCAAGGTGCCGGCCGACGTCACCAAGTACGGCACGGACACCGGCAAGTACACGATCGGCACCCCTGAGCACGCGTTCGCGTCCTGGAACAACCGCCAGGCGAGCCGGAATCCGTACAAGGGCGACTTCGCGTTCTGGCTGCAGGACGTCTACATCGAGAACAACGCCCGCAACCGGCGCGGCGGCGGCTACGAGCGCGAGGTGGTGCGCCACTTCAAGCTCGGCGGCGTCAACTGGCTGTGCGAGACGTATCTGCGGGACATCGACCCGCGGCTCGACAAGGAGCTGCGGCAGGTGCTCGGCGACAAGGTCGTCGGACCGAACGGGCGCCGTTTCGACGCGGTCGACCCTCGGACCAAGACCGTCTACGAGTTCAAGTCGGGCATCGACCCCAAGCCCGGTCAGCTGAAGGTCGACGCGGAACTCGTGCGGCGCGGCTGGCGCGTGGTCTACATCCACGGCCAGGACCCCACGGACAAGATCAAGGCCATGTACCGGGCGGCCGGCATCGACTACTACCGGCACGGCGCCACCCCCGCCCCGTACGCCCCGGGCAACCAGTACAAGTCCCGGTTCCCGGGCCTGTTCTCCGCGAACCCGGCCAAGCCGTCGACCGGTGCCGGGAACGACCTGATCAGCCGCTCCATGCCGACGCCCGAGGACGTCCGGCGGCGCCAGGAGGCGGCGCGCCCGTTCCAGCAGAACGGCAAGAACGCCCTGCGCGGCCCGGGGGGCGTCGACTTCACCAGCCTGGAGCTGCGTTACGTCGGTCAGAACGAGACCGGCAGCCTCAACTACTCCTTCTCCGCGAAGAACACCGACGAGGACGAGAACCCCGGCTTCGGCGGCAAGGAGAAGGCGCAGATGGCGTCGGACGCCTTCTTCACCTGGCTGGCGCTGAAGCCGGAGAAGTTCTGGGTGAACCTCAACCCGGACGAGCCGGACCGGATCATGGACCGCGCCTTCGGCAAGACCGACGCGGGGCGGGTGCTGCTCGACGCGGACCTGGAGATGAAGCACGACTTCTCGCGGGCCATGGACCCCAAGACCCCGGCGGGCGCCGAGTTCTGGAAGAACCTGACGCACAAGAACAACCGGATCTGCCTGCACGGGATCCGCAACTGGATCACCCCGCAGCCGGCCAAGGTGCGCGAGCAGGACGGCGGCATCTTCATCCTGGACGCGCCGCTCAAGGTCAACTCGGTACCGCAGGAGACCAGGACCCAGCCGCCGGGCGAGCAGTGCACCCTCACCGAGGCGGAGATCCAGCACAACCAGCGGCTCGTCGAGCGGCTGCTCGTCCCGATCGTGGAGAAGAAGATCGCCGAGGGCCCGGCCTACGCCGATCTGCGACGCGTGTACGCCTCCCGGGTGGCGGCCGAGTGGATCAAGCAGCAGGACGCGAAGAAGCCCGGCGAGTTCCACCGGATCATCGGCAGCGACGACGCGAGCCGCTGGCCGATCCGGGGTGCCAAGTGGGACTCGTACGAGGTCTGGAAGAACTACCGCAAGTCGTTCATGGAGGGCGACTACAAGTACGAGTACAAGGAGGGCGAGTACGTCTACACGCTGACCGTCGGCGGCGTCGACTTCTCCAAGTCGCCCAAGAAGAACATCACCCGTACCCAGTTCACCACGGAGAAGCCGAACCTGTCGGACGTCACCAAGGGCTCCCGGGCCGAGGTGCTCGGCTACAAGGAGTC
This sequence comes from Streptomyces sp. NPDC093111, assembly GCF_040683955.1. Taxonomy (NCBI): domain Bacteria; kingdom Bacillati; phylum Actinomycetota; class Actinomycetes; order Kitasatosporales; family Streptomycetaceae; genus Streptomyces; species Streptomyces sp. NPDC093111. Next base: position 76,336 of record NZ_JBFBNW010000009.1, read on the forward strand.
CGGCACCAGCTTGCTCGGCGGTGACACGGCCGTACGCAGGACGGGGCCCAAGCCGACCCCGACCGGCCCGACGCCGACCCCGTCGAAGCCGGGCGACCACCCGTCCACCACGCCGCCCGCCACCACGCCCGCCCCGAACAGGCCGGGCGAGCACGGGTCGAACGGTGGCGGCTCGGGCGGCGGCAACCTCGCCGACACCGGTTCCAGCACGCCGGTCGGCCTGATCACCGGACTCGCCGCACTCCTCGCGGCGGCGGGCGCGGCCCTGCTGTGGCGGAAGCGCGGCCGGAACGCCTCCCGGCATTAGGGCGTTTCCGAACGGGGGGCGGTGGCGGGGTCACCGGCAGGTGATCGACGCGATCGCGTTCAGATACCGCGCTCGGTGGCCGGAGGGTGGCATGTGTCATGCCACCCTCCGGGCGCGCCCCGTCAGGGGTGGGGAGGGCGCGCACGCGTCCAGCGCGCTCGGATACGGCACGCGGGCCGGTCGCGACCTCGCGGAGGCCGCCCGCACCACCTGCTCTTGAAATCCTTGCGGTCTTGAGGTGTCAGCTGGTGGATGGGGGGTTCTGCGTCACGGTGACCAGGCCTGTCTCGTAGGCGATGACGACCAGCTGGGCCCGGTCATGGGCGTGGAGTTTGGCCAGGAGCCGTCGCACATGTGTCTTGACGGTCGCGATGCTCAGCCCCAGGTGGTCGGCGATCGCTGGGTTGGGCAGGCCACGGGCCACCAAGCGGAGGACTTCGCGTTCCCGTGGGGTCACGCCCGGCAGGTCCCGGGCGAGGCTCGGGCGCGGCTCGTGGCGTTGGGCGAACTCGCGGATCAGGCGGCGAGTGACCGTGGGGGCCAGCAGGGCATCGCCGGAGGCGACCACACGCAGGGCGGTCAGGAGATCGGCGGGGAGGATGTCTTTCAGGAGGAACCCGCTGGCGCCGCCACGGAGGGCCGCGTACACGTATTCGTCCAGGTCGAACGTGGTGAGGACCAGCACACGGGTGTCGACGGCGTCGGGGTGCGCGCAGATGCGGCGGGTGGCCTCCAGGCCGTCCGTGCCCGGCATCCGGATGTCCATCAGCACGATGTCGGGCCGTAGCCGCAGCGCGAGTTCGACGGCCTGCTCGCCGCTGACGGCCTCGCCCGCGACGGTGAGGTCCGGCACGCTTTCGATGAGCAGGCGGAAGCCCGTCCGCAACAGGGCCTGGTCATCGGCGATGAGAACGCGGACCGGCCGGTTCACCGTGGTGTCCCCGATCCGCAGGGCAGTCGGGCGTGTACCCGGAAGCCGCCGGTCGCCAGGGGGCCGGCGGAGAGGGTCCCGCCGCACATGGCCGCCCGTTCCCTCATCCCGATGAGTCCGTGGCCGCCGGGGCGCCGGGGCGGGAGACGGGGTGGGAGCCGGGGCGGTGTGTCGTTGACTATCTCCAGCTCGATCGTTTCGGGATCCGTCCGGGACAGGTTCACCCGGCAGTCCGCCGATCCCGCGTGTCTGACGACGTTGGTGAGGGCTTCCTGAACGATGCGGTAGACCGCCAGTTCCACACCCGCAGGGAGCGGTGGGTCCGGGTCGACGGACAGTTCCACGCGTGGGCCCGCGCCGTCCGCGAGCGCGGGCAGGTCCGCCAGGCCGGGGGCGGACTTCAGCTCGGCTCCGTCACCGGGTGATCGCAGGACGCCGAGCATGCGGCGCATCTCGGTGAGCGCCGTCCGGCCCGCCGTCCCGACCAGTGCGAGGGTCTGTTCGGCCTCCTGCGGGTTGGTGGCGGCCACCGCACGGGCCACCTCGGCGCGTACCGCGATGACGGTCAGATGGTGGGCCACCACGTCGTGGAGCTCCCGGGCGATCCGCAGGCGTTCGTCCGTCACCGCCTGCCGGGCGGCGAGTTCCGCGTACGCCCGCTGCTCTTTCAGGGCGGTGCCCACCAGCCAGGGCAGGGTCATCATCAAGGACGCGAAGACGACGCCCCACGCGATCTCGGAGGCGGGGACCGGTCGGGGGACGAGGGCCATGGCCGCCGCGACGGCGGCCAGCGAGCAGCCGAGCGCCGTCGCGGACCGGCGCCGTGGCTCCCGCGCCGCCACCGTGTACAGGGCGGTCCCGACGGGGACCCAGGACTCCTCCCATCCGGTGAACGCCATGGCGAAGACCGCTCCGGCCAGGACCGTGTACAGCACCGGGACGGGCCGTCTGCGCCGTACCGCTACCGGCAGCCAGACCACCGCCGCCACGGCTCCCGCGGCCCAGCCGCCGCTCCGCGTCTGGCTCGCGCCGAACGCCAGGGCGAGGAGCACGGCCGCGACCGTGTCCACGCCGTGCCACTGTCCGTCCCGCAGACGTCTGGCCACCAGCGGCCGTGACTCCCCGTCACCCATGCCGGCCACGCTATCCGAGCGGGGGCCCGGGGCCCGTCAGCCCGGAGGACGTCATCTCGCGGGCGGAGTCATCCGCCCGGCCGATGCCCGTCGTACCCTCCTGGGCTGACGCCGGGTTCCTCCCCGGGGGCGAAGCCGCCGGGCTCATCGGGCGGAACAGTGGAACGCATGAATCGCAGAACACTGCTGTCCTCGTGCGCCGGACTGGCCGCCGCCATGATCTCGGGTCCGCTCGCGCCGGTTGCCGCCGCGCGACCTCGGCAACCGGAACCCGTGCGGTTCCGGCTGCCCGCCCCGAACGGACCGTACCCGCTGGGTACGATCGCGCTGCACCTGGTCGACACCGCGCGGCCCGACCCCTGGGTGCCCTCCCGCCCCTGCCGTGAGCTGATGATCAGCATCTGGTACCCGGCCCGCGGCCGCACCGCCGGCCCCACCCGCCCCGCCGTTCCCTGGATGCCCCAGGCGGCGGCCGACCGGTACCTGAGCCTCCTCGGCCTGCCTCCCGGCCTGGTACGACTGGGAGGCACCCACGGCCACGAGGGCGCGCCCGTCGGCGGCCCACCGGGCCCCCTGCCCGTCGTGCTCTACTCTCCCGGCGCCGACGCGTCACGGTCGTTCGGCACCGGCATCGTGGAAGACCTCGCCAGTCACGGCTTCGTGGTGGTCACCGTCGACCACACCTACGACGCGGCGGCGGTCGCCTTCCCCGGTGGACGCGTCGAGACGAATCCGCTGGGCGGGATCAGCGACTACGCCAAGGCCCTCGCGGTCCGTACCGACGACATCCGCTTCGTCCTGGACCGGCTCGCCGTCCTGCGTTCGGGCGGCCACCCCGGCGTCTGCCGCACCCCGCTGCCCACGGGCCTGCGCGGGGCGCTCGACCTGCGGCGCGTCGGGATGCTCGGCCACTCCCTGGGCGGCGCCACCACCGCCGCGACGATGCTCACCGACGGGCGGATCACGGCGGGAGCGAGCCTGGACGGAGGCGCGGCGGGCCCGGTGGTGGACGCCGGGCTCGACCGTCCGTTCCTGGTCGTGGACACCCCGGGCAAGGGCGGCATGGAGAGCAACCCCGCCCTGCGCGCGTTCTGGTCGCATCTGCGCGGCTGGCGCCTGCATCTGACCGTACGGGGAGCGGCGCACCAGTCGTTCGGCGACGATGTGCTGATCCTGCCGCTGATCGCCCCTCTCCTGGGCATTTCACCGCCCGAACTGGAGGAAGAGGTCGGGACCATTCCCGGGCACCGGGCACAGGCGTTCCAACGCGCCTACCCGCGAGCCTTCTTCGACCTCCACCTCCGCGACCGGGGGCGGCTGCTCGACGGTCCCTCCCCCGGCTTCCCCGAGGTCGACTACGCCCGGTGAACGCCCCCCGGCGCCGAACCTGCCGAGCCGTCGGTCAGCCGGTGCGGCGGTGCGGCGGTGCGTCGGTGCGTCGGTGCGTCGGTCACCGTGGACACGCGCACCCCTACGTTGGAGCCCCGCCGGTGCGGTCCGACCCGGCGGGGCTCCGGTCAGGAACATCGCGCTGTTCATGCCGGCGTGGGCGGTCCGTACACGCCGGCCAGCTCCACCGCCAGGCGTGCGAGCCGCTCCCTCGCCGCCGGCGGGTCCAGCACCTCGACGCGTGCCCCCAGCCCGGACAGCTGGGTCGCGACGACCTCCGGTGTCGGTCCGTCGACCCGTATCTCCGTCCACCCGTCGGGGAGCTTCGGGCCGACGTGCAGGCGACCGTCGAACAGCCTCTCCAGGATCGCCATGGCGTCCGGGTCGGCCCGGGCCCGGACCGTCGCCGCGTACAGCCGTTCCTCCAAGCGCGCGGCGAACGAGCGCCAGAACGTGGGGAGGTCGAAGCCGGGCGGCCGTACGACGGGCTCGCCGGTCACCTCCACCGAGGTGACCCGGCTGAGGCGGAAGGTCCGCAGGCCCCGTTCCGTCTCGGCGACGAGGTAGTCGTGGCCCGCCTTGGTCACGAGCCCGAGCGGATGGACGGTTCGCACGCCGACGGGCTTGCCGGGGCCGGCGTACCCGAGCCGTACCTGGACGCCGTCCACGACGACCCGCCGGAGCGCGTCGAGGTGCGGCCCCAAGGTGGTGACGTCGGTGCGCGACCAGTGCGTGCCGTCCGTGTGGCCGGCCCGGGACGCGGCCTCGGCGCCCGCGCGCAGGGGTGCGGGCAGAGCGCGTACCAACTTGCGTAGTGCCGTACGGAGTTCAGGGGTGGTGGACGAGGGGCCCGCGAGCAGGAACAGGGCCTGGATCTCCTTGGCGGTCAGCCCGGTGAGGTCCGTACGGGCGCCGCCGACCAGCGACCAGCCGCCGCCTCGGCCACGCTGCGAGTAGACGGGGACGCCCGCGGTGGACAGCGCCTCCAGATCGCGGCGTGCGGTCCGCGGCGACACCTCGAGTTCGGCGGCGACCTCGGCGACGGTCACGCGGGTGCGCGTTTGGAGGAACAGCAGGGTTGCCACCAGGCGATCGGCTCTCATACGGGCGATTCTCTTCGGGAAACAGGTCAGGAGATGACCTGTTCGGCTTCCAGGATGAGGGCATGACGAACACCGAGAACACCGCACCGTCCACCGCCACCCCTCACACCGGCGACGACCCCCGCCAAAGCCTGCTGAAGGCCGTCGCACTGGCCGGACGTACCGTCGCCGCCGTCCGGCCCGAGCAGCTCGACGCACCCACGCCCTGCACCGAGTTCACCGTCCGGCGGCTCGCCGGACACCTCGTCGCCGTCCTGCGCCGGATCGCCCTCGCCGGGCGCGGCGGCGACGTGACGAGTCTCCCGACGGTCGCCGACGAGCTCACGGACGCCGGATGGCAGGAGGCGTGGGATGCCGCGGTGCGTGAGGTCGAGGCCGCGTGGGCGGATCCCGCGATCCTGGGCCGGACGCTGACCCTGCCGTTCGGCAGCCTCCCGGGTGCTGCCGCCGCGGCCGTCTGGACCTCGGAATTCACCGTGCACACCTGGGACGTGGCCACCGCGACCGGGCAACTCCCCGACTGGGACCCCGAGCTCGTCGCGATCTCGTACGCCGCCATGACGCGCGGGCTGCCCGCCGGGCCGCGTGACGGTGCGCCGTTCGAGGCCGCGGTGGACGTCGACGCGGACGCGCCCGCTATCGACCGCCTCGTGGCGTGGTGCGGACGCAAGCCGTAATCGGCGTGCGGGGCAGCGTTCTCGGGCGGGTCACGGCCTTGGCGTCGGGTAGGCCCCGGAGCGGCGCGGGGTGCGCCGGGGACTCCGCACCAGGCGTGTCGACGGCGTGCCGCACGTCCCCGCGGGCGGGACGGCTCCGCGCGTACCCGCCTCGGCGATTGGCTGGTTCTGGTGGGTCCCGGATTCGGTTCCTCCGGTGGATTCTGAAGCTCCGTGCCATTCCGGCGAATCTCAGGAGGAATCCATGCCCGTCATGTCCACGACGCGTACGGACGACATCGTCACCGCCTGGCTCCAGGGGGCCGAAACGGCCTTCGGCGCCGACAACCCGGCCGGCCCGCTCTACGTCGGCGGCGCCGCCGGTGAGGCCGCTCTCACCGACGGTACGGAGGCCCTGCTGACGGGGTGCAGCAGCTGTACCGGTTCCTTGCACAGCTACTGCTGCTGACGAGGCGCCCCACCACGACGAACGTCCCACCGGGGAGCCCGCGGCGGGTTCCCCGGTCCGGGCCGGCCGGGCCTCGGTGGCCGGTCGGCCCGGTGCGCGGCAAGCGGCACCCGTCGTCCGGAGAGGACTCAGCATGGTGGAATCCGTGGCAGCGGCCCGCACGGCCGGAGGGCCGCCCCCCGAAGGGTGGTTCGCGGGTCCGGTGGACACGTTCGCCGAGCCGCTGTTCGAGGAGTTGGAGCGCCGGGTGCCGCAGCTCACCGGGCTGGGCTCCGAGGAGCGCGAGGCGCTGCGCGGGGCGGCGCGCGAGGCCCTGCGCCGTACCCTTCAGCTCCGTCTCAACCGTGTACTGCTGCTGGAGCTGCGCGCCGCCTCCCTGGCCGGCGAGCTGCCGGGCGCCGACCCGGCCGCGCGCTGGGACGCCTTCCTCACCCGCGCCTGCTCCCCCGGCTTCGCCGAGGCCCTGCGCCGGCGGTATCCGGCGCTGCACCCGCGGGCCCTCGCCTCCGGGCGGCTGCTGATCGACGGAGCCGTGGAGCTGGGGGGCCGGTTCGGCGAGGACCGGCAGGCCGTCGCCGGGCTGCTCGGCGCCGATCCGGGACCGCTGCGCGGCCTGGAGCTCGCCCGCGGGGACACCCACCACGGCGGACGGGCCGTGGCCCGGCTGACCTTCGAGGACGCCGCCGTCATGTACAAGCCGCGGCCCGTGGCGGTGGACGCCGCGCTCCGCGCCTTCGTCGAGGCCGTGCCCGGTGCCGAGGACCTGGGCGTGCCGAGGGTGGTGGTCCGGGGCGGTTACGGCTGGGCCGAGTACGTCGAGCACCGTTTCTGCCGGGATGAGGCGGAGCTCGGGCGCTTCTACCGCGGCCTGGGTGGCTGGCTGGCGGTGATGCGGCTGCTCGGCGGGACGGATCTCCACGCCGAGAACCTGGTCGCCCACGGCCCGGTGCCCTTCGTGGTCGACGCGGAGGCCCTGTTCACCCCGGACGTCGACGTCGCGCCGAGCGGGCGCGGGGACGCCGTCGACCGGGCCGCCCGGACGATACGCACCACCGTGCTGCGGACCGGCATCCTCCCCCTGCGCACCGACGGCTACGCCCTGGCCGGGGTGGACCTCTCGGCCGCCGGTGGCCTGCCCGGGCAGCAGCCGCGCATCCGCGTCCCGGTCATCACGGACGGAGGGCGGGACACCGCGCGGCTGGAGGTCGAGGAGGTGGACCTGCCGCCGGCCCGTAACCACCCCAGTGCCGAGCCCGTGCTGATCCGTCACTGGGACCGGGTCCTCGACGGCTTCGACGCGGTCACCCGAGCCCTGACCGAGCTCGACGCGAGCGGTGGACTCGGGCCGCTCGTCGCCGGGTTCACGGGCTGCCGGGTGCGCCGGATCCGCCGGCCCACCCAGACGTACACCGATATCGGCCGGATGCTGTGGCACCCCGCCTCCCTGCACGACCCCGAGGCCGCCCGGGCGCGGGCCCGGGACATCCTCCACCGCAACGCCCTCGCCGCCCCGGGCGCGCCCCGCGAACCGGCGGTGATCGACCTCGAGACGGCGGACCTCCTGGTCGGAGACGTCCCCGTGTTCGACACGCGGGTGGACGCGGAGCTGGCGTCCACCTTCCTGGCGGGGTGGCGGCACGCGGACCTCGCGCGCGAGCGGGACACCATCCGCAGCGCGCTCGTCGGCGCCTACCTCAACGAACGCCGCCTTCCCGGACGGATACGGACACCCGCCCGCTCCCCGCACGCCGACGACCTGGACCAGCGCCGGCGCGCGCTGGCGGCCGAGGCCGTACGGACGGTCTGCGCGGCCGCCGTGCGCGGCACCGACGCCACCGCGACCTGGATCAGCCCGGTGCTCACCGACTACGGCTGGGCGATCCGCCCGCTCGGCGCGGACCTCTACACCGGTCAGGGCGGTGTCGCCCTCGCCCTCGCCGCGTACCTGCGGGAGCAGCGCGCCGGGCGGGCCGACCCGGTGCCCGGCGTCGAGTCCGTCCTGGCGGGCACCCTGGACGTGCTCGCCGCCACCGAGGACACCACGCCGACCCGACAGGTCGGCGGGTTCACCGGCATCGCCTCCCAGGTGTGGACGTGGGCCGCGCTGCACCGCCTCCTCGGGACGCCCGGGCTACTGGACCGGGCCCGAGCCCGAGCCGCGCTGCTGACCCCGGCGGTGCTGGCCGAGGACCGGGCGCTGGACGTGCTCAGCGGTGCGGCCGGCGTACCGGCCCCGCTTCTCGACCTCGCCGAACTCACCGGCGAGGCCCAGTGGTTGGACGTTGCCGCAGAGGCCGGGCGGCAGCTGGAACGGACGGCCGTCGTGAACGGTCGCGGAGCGCGATGGTCCACGGTCATGTTCCCGGAAGGCATCGGCGGCTTCGCCCATGGAGCCACCGGGGCCGGGTGGGCGCTCTCCCGGCTCGGCCTCTCCGCGGCCGGGAGTCCGGACGACCGGGCCCGTTGGCGCGAACTCGGCTCCCTGGCCCACGACTTCGAGGAGTCGCTGTACGTGCCGGAGGTGTCCGCCTGGGCCGACGCGCGGATCGGAGGGGACGTGGATCACCCCACCGCCTGGTGCCACGGGAGCACGGGCATCGGGCTGGCCGCGGTCGACCTCCACGCGCGCACGGGCGATCCCCGCCACCTGCGCACGGCACTGCGTTCGGGCCCGGCCGGCCTGCGGGAGGGCTTCGGCTGGAGTCACACGCTCTGCCACGGCGACCTCGGCCTGTCGGAACTGCTGCGCCGCCTCCGTGCCCTGGACGGGTACGAGGGTCCGACGGCCGCGCAGGCGGACGGTGAACTGCTCACCGGCATCGAACAGCGGGGCCCGGTCGGCGGTCTCGCCAAGGAGGCGTTCACACCCGGACTGCTCCCCGGCCTGTCCGGGGTGGTGCACCACCTGCTCGGCATGCACCCGGACGCCCGGCTGGGCACGCCCCTCCTCCTCGCCCTTCCCGAGGAGGCGGACGACACGGTCTGATCCGGGCCCCGGGGTCGAACCCACGTGTGCTTGACGTCTGTTCTCGCGGGGGCGGGGAGCCGCTCCCGCCTCCACGTCGCTTCATCCGTCCGGGCGGTCACGCCCTCCCGGAGAGCCGTGCGCGGCGCGGGGAACGGGCCGATCGCTCTTGACGCTGTGATCGCCGGCCGTTAACTTGCGGTCATCATCGACCCATGACGACCGCGAGGAGGCGACCCACGGATGAACACCTGCTCCGATCTCCATCGCCTCGCCCACACCGCGGCCTGGGTCAACGGGCGTATCGCCCACGGCTGCTGACGGCGCCCTTCACCGCGCCCTTGCCCGGGGCCTCCTCGGGTTGTCGCCTTCACCCTTTTCCCCTTCCCGGCACGCCCTGGCCGCGTGCCCTTCCGCGCCCTCTTCCGTCTGTGGCGCGTCCGAGCACAGAAAGCTGCCCGACATTGGCGAACACGATCCATCGACGCGTCGCGCTCCTCATCGAGGGCCCGGCATGGTAGCGGCGCGTATCACTGTCAACGGGGAAGGGACGCCCCTCGCACCGGCGCCGCCGCACACCACCGTGCTGGACTTCCTGCGCGAGCGTGGCCTGACCGGCACCAAGGAGGGCTGTGCCGAGGGCGAGTGCGGTGCCTGTTCGGTGCTGGTGGCCCGACCCGGCGTGACCAAGCCCACCGACTGGGTGGCGGTCAACGCCTGCCTGGTTCCGGTCGCGGCGCTCGACGGCCAGGAGGTCGTCACCTCCGAGGGCCTCGCCACTCCCGGGGCCCCCGGCACCCCGCCCACCCTGCACCCCGTGCAGGAGGAGATGGCGGTCCGCGGCGGATCCCAGTGCGGCTACTGCACCCCGGGGTTCATCTGCAGCATGGCCGCCGAGTACTACCGGCCCGACCGGCGCGCCGGTGCCGGCGGCGACGGCCACGCCGGCTCCGGCTCCGGCTCTGGCTCTGGCTCTGGCTCCGACGGCAGCGGCAGCAGCGCCGGCAGCGTGTGCGACGCCGAGCACGGCCCGAACGGTTTCGACCTGCACGCGCTGAGCGGCAACCTGTGCCGCTGCACGGGCTACCGGCCGATCCGCGACGCCGCGTTCGCCGTCGGTACGCCCACGGACGGGGATCCCCTCGCGCGCCGCCGCGAGCAGGCCCCGCCCGCGCCGGTGGCCACCTCCTACGCCCAGGGCGACGGCTTGTTCGTCCGGAAGAAGAGCCTTGCGGAGACGCTGCGGCTGCTGCGCGAGCGGCCCGACGCGGTGGTGGTCGCCGGATCGACGGACTGGGGTGTGGAGGTGAACATCCGCTCCCGGCGCGCCGGTTGCGTGGTCGCCGTCGACCGCCTTCCCGAGCTGCGCGAGCTGCGTGTCGGGTCCGACGTCCTGGAGATCGGGGCGGCGCTGACCCTCACCGAGATCGAGCGGCGTCTGGACGGCCGCGTGCCGCTGCTCGCCGAGCTGTTCCCGCAGTTCGCCTCTCGCCTCATCCGCAACGGAGCCACCTTCGGCGGCAACCTGGGCACCGGCTCCCCCATCGGTGACAGCGCGCCGGTCCTGCTCGCGCTCGACGCCTCCCTGGTGCTCGCGGACGCCGACGCGGAGCGCGAGGTGCCCCTCGCCGAGTACTTCACCGGCTACCGGCAGAGCGTGCGCCGTCCCGGCGAGCTGATCCGTGCCGTCCGCGTACCGCTCCCGCTGTCGCCGGTCACCGCCTTCCACAAGATCGCCAAGCGGCGCTTCGACGACATCTCCAGCGTGGCGGTCGCCTTCGCGCTCGACGTCGAGGACGGGGTCGTTCGCAAGGCGCGGATCGGGCTGGGCGGTGTCGCCGCCACCCCGATCCGCGCCCTGGCCACCGAGGCCGCCCTCGAGGGGCGGCCGTGGACCGTGGAGACCGTCGAGGGCGTCGCACCGGTGCTGCGGGAGGAGGGCACGCCGATGGACGACCACCGGGCCAGTGCCGCCTACCGCTCCGCGATGCTCGGCCAGAGTCTCCTGAAGCTGTACGCGCGAACCACCGAGGCGGTGCCGTCATGAGCCAGTTGTCCGAACGCCCCGACAAGTCCGTCGTCGGCCTGTCGATGCCGCACGAGAGCGCGAGCCAGCACGTCACCGGCACCGCGCTCTACACCGACGATCTGATCCACCGCACCAAGGACGTCCTGCACGCGTACCCGGTGCAGGTCATGAAGGCCCACGGCCGGATCACCGCGCTGCGCACCGGGCCCGCGCTCACCGTCCCCGGGGTGGTGCGCGTGCTGACCGGTGCCGACGTGCCCGGCGTCAACGACGCCGGGATGAAACACGACGAGCCCCTCTTCCCCGACCAGGTCATGTTCCACGGGCACGCGGTCGCCTGGGTGCTGGGCGAGACGCTGGAGGCGGCCCGGCTCGGCGCCGCGGCCGTCGAGGTGGAACTCGACGAACAGCCCTCCGTGATCAGCCTGGAGGAGGCGATCGCGGCGGAGAGCTTCCACGGCGCCCGGCCCGTGATGGAGACCGGCGACGTGGACGTCGGATTCGCCGACTCGGCGCACGTGTTCACCGGCGAGCTGCGGTTCTCCGACCAGGAGCACTTCTACCTGGAGACGCACGCGGCGCTCGCCCACATCGACGAGGCCGGCCAGGTCTTCGTCCAGAGCAGCACCCAACACCCCTCCGAGACGCAGGAGATCGTCGCCCACGTCCTCGGCCTGCACAGTCACGAGGTGACCGTCCAGTGCCTGCGGATGGGCGGCGGATTCGGCGGCAAGGAGATGCAGCCGCACGGCTTCGCGGCCGTCGCCGCGCTCGGCGCCCGGCTGACCGGCCGGCCCGTCCGGGTCCGGCTCAACCGCACCCAGGACCTGACGATGTCGGGCAAGCGGCACGGCTTCCACGCCTCCTGGAGGATCGGCTTCGACGCCGAGGGCCACATCCAGGCCCTCGACGCGACGCTCACCGCCGACGGCGGCTGGAGCCTGGACCTGTCCGAACCGGTCGTGGCCCGCGCCCTGTGCCACATCGACAACACGTACTGGCTCCCCAACGCCCGCGTCACGGGCCGGATCGCCCGGACCAACAAGGTGTCCAACACGGCCTTCCGCGGCTTCGGCGGACCCCAGGGCATGCTGGTGATCGAGGACATCATGGGCCGGTGCGCGCCGCTGCTCGGCCTGGACCCGACGGAGCTGCGGGAGCGCAACTTCTACCGGCCGGGCCAGTCCACTCCGTACGGGCAGCCGGTCGTCCAGCCCGAACGCATCACCGCCGTCTGGGAGCAGGTCAAGCAGAACGGCGGCATCGCGGAGCGGCGGCGGGAGATCGCCGCGTTCAACGCCGCGCACCCGCACACGAAGCGGGCCCTCGCGCTCACCGCCCTCAAGTTCGGCATCTCCTTCAACCTCACCGCGTTCAACCAGGGCGGCGCGCTGGTGCTGATCTACAAGGACGGCTCCGTCCTGATCAACCACGGCGGCACCGAGATGGGCCAGGGCCTGCACACCAAGATGCTCCAGGTGGCGGCCACCACGCTCGGCATCCCGCTGCACAAGGTGCGCCTCGCCCCGACGCGTACCGACAAAGTGCCCAACACCTCCGCGACCGCCGCCAGCGCGGGGACCGACCTCAACGGCGCCGCCGTGAAGGACGCCTGCGAGCAGTTGCGCGAGCGTCTGCTGCGGGTGGCCGCGACCCGGCTCGGCACGAACGCCGCCGATGTCCGCATCGTCGAGGGCGTCGCGCGCGGCCTGGGCAGCGACGCGGAGCTCGGCTGGGACGAGCTGGTGCGGACCGCGTACTTCCAGCGCGTCCAGCTGTCGGCGGCCGGCTTCTACCGCACCGAGGGGCTGCACTGGGACGCGAAGTCGTTCCAGGGCTCCCCGTTCAAGTACTTCGCCCACGGCGCCGCCGCGGCCGAGGTCGAGGTGGACGGTTTCACCGGCGCGTACCGGATCCGGCGGGTGGACATCGTGCACGACGTCGGCGACAGCCTCTCCCCGATGATCGACATCGGCCAGATCGAGGGCGGCTTCGTGCAGGGTGCGGGCTGGCTGACGCTGGAGGACCTGCGCTGGGACACCGGCGACGGGCCGAACCGCGGGCGGCTGCTCACCCAGGCGGCCAGTACGTACAAGCTGCCGAGCTTCTCCGAGATGCCCGAGGAGTTCCACGTCACGCTGCTGCGGAACGCCACGGAGGAAGGTGCGGTCTACGGCTCCAAGGCGGTGGGCGAGCCCCCGCTGATGCTGGCCTTCTCCGTCCGGGAGGCCCTGCGACAGGCCGCGGCGGCGTTCGGGCCGGCCGGGATCGGCGTCGAGCTGGCCTCGCCCGCGACGCCGGAGGCGGTGTACTGGGCGCTCCAGACCGTCCGGGGCGGCGCGGCGCGCGGCGCCGGGGCCGGGGCCGGGGCCGGGGCCGGGGCCGGAGATGGTGGCGAGTCCGGTGCCGGAAACGGTGGCGAACCCAGTGCCGGGGATGGTGTCGAACCCGGGGCCGGACAGGGGCCGAGGGCCGGCGCGGGAGCCCTCAGCGGTGCCTGACATGACGTGGTTCGCCGCGGTCGCGCGGTTGCGGGCACGCCGGGAGGCCGGCGTGCTCGTGACCGTCGCGACCGTGCGCGGCCACGCCCCGCGCAACGCCGGCGCGAAGCTGGTGGTCGGAGAGAGCGAGACCTGGGGCTCGATCGGCGGAGGCAACGTGGAGGCCGTCACGATCGACCGGGCCCGGGAGATGATCGCCGCGGCCGCGCCGGAACCGGAGCTCATCGACTTCGCCCTCAACGACAAGGTGACCAACCGCCACGGGGTGCAGTGCTGCGGCGGCACGGTGTCGGTGCTGCTCGAACCCCTCCCGGTGGTACGGGCGGTCGCGATCTTCGGGGTCGGGCACGTGGGACTCGAACTGGCCCGGATCCTGGCCCGCCACGACCTGGACCTCCATCTGATCGACAGCCGGGCCGACACCCTCACCCCGCAGCGGCTCGCCGTGCTCGCTGATGCCGTGGCGCAGGTACGGGTGCACCACACGCCGCTGCTGCCCGAGGAGGTCCTGGAGGCGTTGCCGCCCGGCACCCACGTCCTGATCATGACCCACGACCACGCCGAGGACGCCGCCTTGTGCGACGCCGCCCTGCGTACGAGCCACCTCGGCTCGATCGGGCTGATCGGGTCGGCGGCCAAGTGGTCACGGTTCCGCAAGCGCCTCGCCACCGAGGGCGGTCACGACGACGCCCTCATCGACCGCATCAAGAGCCCGATCGGCCTGCCGGACATCACCGGCAAGGAGCCCGCGACGATCGCGGTCGGCGTCGCGGCCGATCTGCTGCGCACGTTCGAGGGTGGCTGAGGGAGGGCGGGGCCCGGAGGGCATCCTGGGCGATAAGCGGCCGTTCGTAGTCACGGCCGGGGTACGCGTCACGACCCCTTGGCCTCCCCCTAACCGCGACTCAGCGCGCGCGGGCAGCCGGCGGACGGACCAGCGACTCCGGGCCTCCGGACCTCCGGGTGGAAGCGGGGTGAGGGAAGAGGAACTGGCACGCATCCCTCTATACGTGGCGTGGCGTGGCGTGGCGTCGTGTCTGAGGGTCGCTTCCCACCCACCCTCACGAAAGCTTAGGTTAGGCTTACCTAAGTTCAGTGTCGCCACTTCCTCACGGAGACCCCATGAGCCCGCGCACCACGCCTCCCGCTCTCCCGACCCCCGCCGAGCGGATGCGGTCGATCGTGATGGCCGCCCACTCCATGACCGTGGTGTCCGACGGCCTCGAACACGAGGTCCGCGACCTCGACGGGGCCGGCGCACTGGGCCGCATCCATCTCCACGAGCCCGGCAACGAGTTCGGCCCCGACCACGACGGGCCCCGCCTGCCAGTACGCCTGGAGCTCACCGATGTCGCGCCGGCGCCCGTACGTGACCGGGTACGCGCCCGGGTGACGCTCACGGGCCTCGTGGCCGCGCCGTACCGGGCCGACTCCACCGAGAGCGTCTGCATGCAGCTCGGCCAGGCCGTCCTGGAGGACGCGAGGGGGCGCAGCTACGTCACCTTCCACGAGCTGGAGGCGGCGGAGACTGACCCGATGGCGGTGTCCGAGGCGTCGATCCTCCACCATCTCGGCACGGCCCACCCGGAGCTGGTCACGCTCCTGCTCCGACTCGTCGAACCCTCCGTCACCCGAAGCCTCGTGCGGGCGCTGCCGCTCGCACTCGACCGGTACGGCATCACGCTGCGGCTGGAACTGCCGTCCGGGCACCGGGACGTGCGGCTGGCGTTCCCGACACCCGTCACCGACGCCGACCAGGTCGGCCTACAGACCCACGCCCTCCTGGCCGCCGCCCGCCGGGCGTCCCACTCCCGGCTGCCCGCGGCCTGAGCGGGGTGAGGCGCCGGGCGACTCGGGACAACCCGAGTCGCACACTTCCGAGCCGCTGACCCGACCGGCGCGGCCGGCCGTCACCCTGGTCGTCACATGCTCTGCTCGGGGGCTGCTGGTCACGCTGTTTCCGCGCATTCGTCGACGAACGCGCGGAGTCTCCGCATCAGGCTCAGGTGGTGGACGGGATCGGTGTTGCTCTGTATATGGGGTGCGTCGTGGACCCACCGCTCCCACAGACCGTCCGGTTTGAGGAAGCGGGCCGTGTCGTCGCTGCCCAGGTTCAGGGCGGTGAATGCGAGGGCGCTCATGACGATGGGCTGGTCATAGCCGAGATCGGGGCGGCGAAGGTAGCGATCGAGATAGTCGGCGAGCAGTTCGGCATCGCGTGGCGTGCCGAAGCTCGCGAGGGCTACGCAGTACGCCAGCCCGGTGCAACAGACCTGACTGGCCAGGAGCAGCTCGCCGAGTCGTTCGCGGAAGTCCGTGCGATGTCCGACGGCGATGAGCCACGCGGCCGTTCTCCGCTCGCGCCACCCGCCTTCGAGAAGGACGCCGATGTCGCCCTGGGTGATGAGCCGCGCGTCGTCGCCGAGCGATCGCACGAACTGGCCGTACTCGGGCTCCGGCATGCGCAGCACGCCGCCGCCGAGCTTGAGGTAGCGGCGCCCGGGCCGGACGTAGCGTTCGACCAAGGCCCGCAGTTCGGCATCGTTGCTGGGCGACCGCATGGGGCGGCTGGGTATCGGAGGGGTGGCGGCGGGTTCCATGTACGGGGACCCTACGCGGATGCACCCGGCGACCCGGAAGGATTTCCGGTGCCACCGCGACCGTGTGACCGCCCACCGGTGCGGGTTGGGGTCCGGGCTCCGCGCGCCGATTCTCGCAGCGGCTCGTTCGGGCGAATGTGTAGGGTGCGCGTGCCTGCGCAGAACAATCCGCCGCAGGTCACGAGGGGGAAGAATGAGAAGACTGTGGGCCTGTGGGGGCCTGGTACTCGGCGTCATGGGTCTCGTCGGTTGCTCTGGCACGGCGAACGACGCGAAGGGCTCGGCTCCGAGCGCCGCACCTTCCGCGGTGGCTCTCGCCATCAATGGGCGGGTCGCCGTGGAACTGTCCACGGACGGCAAGGGCCCCGCGACCGGCAAGCCGTGCACGGTCCCGCCGAACTCCAAGGTCAGGGCGGGGGCGGAGGTCCGCGTGACGGACGGCACGGGCAAGGTCCTGGGGAGCGACGTGCTCATGCCCGGTGAGGCGCAAGGTAGCACCCTCAAGTCCTGCGAGTTCGCCTTCTCGTTCAAGGTGTCCGGCGCGTCCGAGAAGTACGTGCTGACCGTTGCCGGTTTCCCGCCCCTGCCGTACGGCCGGGAGGACATTCGCCGCGGACTCTCCTTCTGGGAGACCGATGAAGGCACGCTGAGCCCGCGGTAGTCCTCGCGGCCCGCTCGACGAGGGCTGAGGGCCATCGCGCAACCGCCCGTATCGCGGGGGGGGCGAGCGAGTGCTTCCCTCTTCGGTCGGCGACCCGGAGCCTGATCCCGGCGACGTCCGCCGGCCGGCGGCGGGGTCCCCACCTGGGTGGGGGCCCCGCCGGTCTCGGTCAGGGTTGGGCGACGGCCTGCTCGGTGCCCGTGGCGGGCGCGGTGGATCAGCCGGTGGCCGACTCGACCTGTGGTGCCTTCGCGTTCTTCATCGCGGAGATGGTGTCGAGCATGCCCTGGTGGAACTCCTCCCTCGTCATGTCCGTGCCGTACTTCTTGAACATCTCGACGCCCTGGCGGACGCTCGTGATGTCACCGATGTCGGTCTTGCCGACGAAGAACTCGGAGCCCGGGATCGCCGCTTGGGCTCCGTCCTCCAGGTAGCCCTGCTCGAAGCCCTCCGCCATGCCCACGAAGCCGTAGTGCACGTTCGACCAGACGTCGTAGTACGCCTCGTCCTCGCCGCCGGGGACCGTGAAGTAGTAGTCCGACGTCGTGAACAGGTTCATCAGACTCTTGAGCTTGGGCTTGTGGTCCCAGTCGGCACCCGCGTGGACCTTGTACGCCCACATGGTCGTCGCCTTGGCCAGCGAGAACGGCAGCCAGCTGCCGTTCGCGTCCTTGATGCGCTCGAAGTCCTTGGACCGGAGGTTCCGCATGATCTCGTCGTACATGTAGTCCTCGGCGATCTTCCAGCGCGCCGGGCCCAGGGGCCGGGAGGCGGCCTTCTCCTTCGCCACGCGCGCGGCCTTGTGGGCCGCGTTCCACGCCTTCTTCGCGTCCGACATGTGGTTCGGGCCCGAGCCCTCACGGCGGGGGGTGCGGTTCCACATGCCCGCCGCGTCCGCGGCCTCCTCCATCTGCTGCGCGTGTCCGGCGCAGTAGTCCCACACGCAGTTGTTGGAGCCGTCGCCGATGACGCCGTCGGTGTCACCGCCGACGCCCGCGCACACGCCGTCCCGGCCGCCTCCGGGCGAGCCGTGCAGGCACTGGCGCCCGTCCGGGTCGGAGTTGGTGACCGGACTGTTGTCCGCGTACGCGTAGCCGTTCCAGCTCTGCGGGTCGGCGGCGTCGAACAGCGGGTCGGTGCTGATGAAGCGGCCCGCCGCGGGCAGGTACTGGCGGGCGCCGAGATTGGTCAGGCCGGTGGCGGTGTCCTTGGTCCCGCCCACGAAGCCCTTGCCGCCGGCCCAGGCCGACGGCTGGGCGCCGCGCGCGTTGCCGAAGGGGTCGGTGGCGCGTCGGGTCGCGGTCAGTGTCGACAGGTCGACGGCGAGCCCGTTGGTCCCGTGGTGGTCGGCGACCTGGACGGCGAACGCTCCGGCGGCGGTCCCCGCGCCGGTGCGGACGATCGTCATGCCGCCGGGGACGGGGTAGTAGCGGGTGCCGGTCTGCGTCTTGCCGGGGGAAGCGGTGTCCACCGTCAGTTCGTCCGTGCCGAGGCTGATGGTGGTCCTGCCCGGGTTGCGGCGGATCAGCTGGTTGCCGTCCGCGTCGTACACGTAGGTCGTGCGGGTGTCGGGGACGGTCCACTTCTGGCCGTCGGGAACCGTGGTCCCACAGGTACCGAGGACGAGATCGGTGCCGGGGGTCGTCAGGTCACCGGGGACGGCGAGGCAGCGGCCGGAAACGGGGTTGTAGAAGGTCGTGTCGGCACGTGCCTTCCACGTCTGCGCGGCGGTGCCGTCGCAGGGCTGGAGCTGGACCGGTGAACCGGTGGCGGTGCCCATGGCCTGCAGGCACTTGCCGGAGACGGAGAGCCGGTCGGCGGCGGTGGCGAAGCGCTGGCCCGCGCCGGTGGCGCAGGTGGAGATCTGCGCCGGGGTGCCGTCGGCCGAGCTGCCGCCCTGCAGCTCCATGCACGTGCCGCCGATGCCCTTGATCTGCGTGGCGGTGGTCAGAGAGGTCAGCTTGCCCTCGCTGTTCCAGTTCAGGCTGCTGGTGCCGGCCGCTCCGGCGCCGAAGGACGTGGTGTTGCCGGCCGCGTCGTACTGGTAGGTGTCGGTGCCGGTGGTCGTCGACGTCTTCGCGGTCGAGGTGAGCGGGGCGTGCGGACCGCCGGTGCCGCCGCCCGCGGTGGGCGCGCCGGTCGGGGTGTCTACGGTGCCGGGCGCGTTGAACGTCTGGGTGGTCGTCACGTCCTTGGTGGTGTCACCGGACGGGTCGTGGCTGACCTGCCGCGTGCGGTTGCCCGTGAGGTCGTAGCCGTAGTCCTGCCAGTACGGTGCGGGGCCGCCGATGTTCGCCGCGGTGGGCGTGGTCGTGACGCAGCCGCCCTGGTCCTTGGTCTGCCCGGCTTCGGGGGCGGTGAGGCCGCCGTTGTCGGTCCAGGCGGTGGTGAGCCGGCCGAGCGCGTCGTAGGCGAAGCACTGGCGGTCGGTGCGGGAGGGGGTGTTGTCGGCGACGTCCGTGATCGAGGTGACCTGTCCGACGTCGTTGTAGGTGTAGCCGACCTGCTGGACGGCGCCCGTCGTGGACGTCTGCTTGTCGACGAACTGCTGCTTGACGCGTCCGGTGGCCTGGTCGAAGTCCGTGGTGGTGACGACCTGGGTGGCCCAGGGGTTGACGGTCGAGCGGATGGGACGTCCGAAGGCGTCGTACTCCGTCTGGGTGTCGTACGTCGTCGCGCCCGCGTACTTGAACATCTGGCCGTAGTCGTTGTACGAGTACACGACGTCGTCCAGCGGGAGGCCGCCGAGGGCCGGGAGCACCGTCTCCTTGGGGTTTCCGGTGATCTTGTCGTAGACGGTGCTGGTCGTGTACGAGAAGGTGCCCGAGGCGAGTCCGGCGTCCGTGCCGGGCAGGGTCACCGTGGATCCGGTGACGCGGTAGCCGTCGTCGTACCCCTTGGCCGTCGTGGTGTACGCCTGGCCGCCGGTGCCGCCGACGTAGCGCGTCGACGAGGCGGGCTTGCCCTTGCCGGCGGTCGCGGTGTCGAAGGTCCACGCCGTGAGCTGCTTGGCGCCGGTGGCCGTCGGGCCGTCGAACATGCCGGTCTTCCGCCCGATCAGGTCGTACGTGTACGTGACCTGCTGACCCTTGCCGTCGGTGGTGCTGCCGAGCCGTCCGGCGGTGTCCCACGTCTGCGTGGTCACGCCGGTGTCGGGGTCGGTCGCGCTGATCTGGCGCCCGCGCTGGTCGTAGGAGTACGACCAGGTGTTCCCCAGCGTGTCCTTGCGCGTGAGCGGCTTGCCGTCGACCGTGTGGGTGGTGCGGGTGACGGCGGCGTCGGCCGCCTGGCCGGTCACGGTGGGCGTGGTGTACTGCCACAGCTCCGTGGTGCGGCCGCGCGCGTCGGTCAGGGTCGTGGTCGGCGCGGCGCCCTTGGGCGGGACGACGTCCGTGCGGTCGACGCCCTTGAAGTCGGTCGTGGTGCGGGACTGCTCCACGCCCAGCGACCAGGACGCGGTGGCCACGGCGCGGCCCAGGCCGTCGTAGGTGGTGCGGGTCTGCGACGGGATGGAGCTCTCCGCCGAGGGCAGCAGGGTGCCGGTCGGACCCGACACGTCGTTGTACCAGGGCGCGTTGGCGGTCCGGGTACGGCCCTGCGAGTCGAGGAGGGTGTCGGAGACCAGCCGGCCGGTGTAGGCGGGGTTGGCCGGTGAGGTCTGCGTCTGCCGGGTTCGGGCGAAGCCGTCGAGGATCTCGACGCTCTTGACGTAGACCGGCGTCTCGCCGTCCTTGGTGAGCTTGTTCGTGGTCGTGACGGACGGGACGCCCGCCTTGTCGGACACCGCGTACCCGAAGGTCATGTTGGCGTTCGGGTTGCCCGCCGGGGTGCGGCCGGGCAGCCAGACGGCGGTGAGCCGACCGAGGGCGTCGTACGTCTCCGTGGTCGTCTTGAGGTTCTGGTCCTTGACGGTCAGGGGCAGACCGCGCCGGACGTCGACGGTGGTGACGCTGTCCCAGGTGCCGGTCGACCCGGGCACGGGGGTGGAGACCGTCATCGTGGAAGGCAGCTCGCCGGCGGCCGCGGGCGTGTAGGCCGTGGTGGTGACGGCGCCGTCCGGGTGCTGGTTGTCCTTGCCGTTCGGGTCCTTCACCGAGGTGGCCCGGCCGTAGGCGTCGTAGGCCGTGATGGCGGTCGGGACGAAGAAGGGCGTCCCGTCCGGCTCGTAGCGGTCCAGGACCTCCGCCTTCGTCGCGTCGCCGGTGGCGGCGGCCTGCAGGTGGGGCAGGTTGTCGTAGGAGGTGCGGGTCCTGCTGACCGTGTTGGCCGCGGCGGCGGTGACGGTGCAGGCGTCCGTGCCGGAGACGACGGTCTGTTCGGCCGCCAGGGCGGTGACCTGCGGATCGGGGCCGACGGCGTAGCCCGTGCGGGTGCACAGGTCGGGGAGGCCGTCGGCCTGTTCCAGGGTGGAGACGACCCGGTTGCCGTGCGCCGGGTCGGTCGTGGTCGTGGTCGTGGTGGACCGCCAGTCTCCGTCGGCCTTGCGGCCCTGGGTCGTCATCACGCCGGTGGTCGCGGTGTAGCGGGCGACGAGGTCCGGGAGGCCGGAGCCGCGCACGTGCGTGGCGGTGGTCGTCTCACCCGAGGCGGCGGACACGCTGCGGCTGACGACGGTGCCGCCGGCCTGGTCGTACGTCTCGGTCTGGAGGGTCTGGCCGCCGAGCCAGTCGCTGTCGGTGACGGACCGTCCGAGCAGGTCGGTCAGCTGGACGCCGCGGGCGGAGCCGTTCTGGCGGACGTCGCCGTTCATGCCCTGCCGGTAGGTGGTGCGGGTCTGCGACTTGGGGCCGTCGTTGCCGCTGCCGGTGGTCGCGGTCACCGTGGCGAAGCCGCGGAACTCGCCCCAGGTACGGGACTTGGGGTCGGTGAACTCGCTGTCGTCACGGTGCCAGCCGGCCGCGCCGTACGTGTAGCTGCTCACCTGCTGCGGGGCGTCGGTCGTGGTGTCGTTCTGGGTGACCGAGGCGACGGTGTAGTGGTTGAACCAGTCGAGGACGGGGTCCGCGCCGGCGACCGAGCCCGGCGGGGACCAGCGGACCGGGTAGCAGGCCATGGTGTTGTCGTCCTCGGCGGACGGCATCACGTGGTTGCGGCGGGAGCAGGCCGGCAGGTTGTAGTCGACGTTGAGGACCCCACCCGTCTCGTTCTTGATCTGCTGGATGCGCGGCCGGTCCATCAGCGGCGGCGCGGGGACGAGATCGGTTCCGTCGACGCGGTTGGCGAGCATCACGGGGACGAAGGTCACCGCGGGCAGCGCGACCTCCGGGGTGCCGGTCCGGCCGGTGCGCTGGACCGAGTCGAGCCACAGGGCCTTCTGGCTGGTGGCGTCCTTCGGGTCGGGGAACGAGTGCTTGAGGACGAAGGAGTCGACGTCCTGCCACGCGTTGTTCGTCCGCACCTGGGTGAGGACGGACGCGAGCCGGCGGGTGGTGAAGAAGGTCGGTGACAGACCGGTGCAGGTACCGGAGCTCTTGCACTCCTGGTCGACCGGGACGTCGGGCCAGTTGTTCTTGTTGGCCACGGTGCGCTGCGCGGGGTCGCAGGCGTTCGTGTCGAGGCAGCGCTCGGCGGTGCCGAGCGTCACCCGGACGGCGGGCTGCAGACCGCCCTTGGCGGTGACCTGGTCGGGAAGACGCTGCCCGTACGCGACGGAGGCCAGGGTGCTGGCGCGGGTGTAGGCCGTTAGCACGCCGGCGCCCGGGTTCTGGCCGCCACCGCGCGCGTAGTAGTTGGTCTCCGGGGCCCAGGTGTACGTCGTCAGGTTGCCGTGGCTGTCGACGACGTAGTCCAGCTGGAGTCGCTGCCACATCGTGCACCAGGAGGCTTTGCCCTTGGCCGCGTCGTAGCAGGGGTCGCCGGACTTCGGGGAGTACACCGGCACGCTGGAGACGGAGTTGGTGGCCGGATCGCTCTTGTCGCCGCCGGGCAGGTGGTTGACGCCGAAGTGGTAGACGGTACCGGCGGCGTCGGTGACCTTCGCGTAGGCGCCGTCCTGGACGCCGTTGGCGGCGCCGGAGCCGAACTCGATCCGGGTGCCGTCGTCGTTCTTCAGACGCCAGACGCCGGTCGCCGCGTCGGTGCCCACCGCGCCGGTCGCGACCCGGACCAGCGGTCCGGAGTGTCCGCCGAGCGAGAGACTCGCGTTGAATCCGGCCCAGCACAGGTCGCCGGAGTTGCTGATGCCCGCCTTGTCGCAGGCTTTGTAGGTGCGCTCGATGAAGCCGGGGTTGAGGTCCCAGCCGTCGCCGACCCAGGACGCCTGGGCGTTGGTCGCGGAGGTGCGGCCGTCGACGGAGGAGGAGTCGTAGCCGAGCGCCAGCGACGGCGCCTGGCCGCCGAGGGACGCCGGGAGCTGGAACGGGTAGCTGTAGGTCAGCGCGCCGGAGGAGCCGCCCGCGGCCCATACCGAGGACGGGTTGAGGGCGGATGCCTTGTAGTCGCCGCCGCCGCCGGCGGTGCCGGTCTCGGCGGCGAGCAGCATCGGGGTGTTCGCGGCCTTCGCCCCGCTCGCCGACGCGAGCAGCGGCGACCGGGCCGCGTCCTGCGGGACGCGGGCGGGGAAGGGGGCGACGGACGGGACGGCGAGTTCGGCGGTCAGCCGCCCGGTGGCCTTCTCGTACCGTGTGACCAGCGGGGTGCGGACCCGGCAGGCGGCCACCTGGGGTGTGGTCGCGGCGCACGTGGGAAGGGCCACCAGACGTCCGCGCGCGGCGAACTGGCCACCGGTGGCGCGCTGGAGCTCCGCCATGTCGAGGCCGAGCCTGACCGGCACGGTGCCGTGCGCGTCGCCGGTGGCGGGCGCCTCGACCGCGGCGACCGTGAACAGCAGGCCGTGCACACCCGCGGCGCGGGCGGAGGCTCCGTCGTTGCGTACGACGGTCACCGGGGGCAGCGCCCGCCGGGGGGCCTTGGTGCCGGGGCCGACCCAGACCGGGAGCCGGCCGGCGCGGGCCGGGGCCGTCGTCGGCAGCGCGGTGCCGCTCAGTGCGGTGGCGTCCGGTACGGCGGGAGCCGCCGCGGACCGCCGGGGCACGGCGTGCGGCGGGGCCACGGGCCCGCGCTTGACGGCCGGAGTGCCGGCGATCGGAGTGGTGTGCGGCAGCGGCGTTCGCGGCGGCTGCCAGATCTTGTCGAAGTCCGGCGTGACCGGTGCGGCCTGGGCCGCCGGTACCGCCAGAAGGGACGCCGTCAGGGCCACGATCAGCGGAACGGTCGCCCGTGTCCGTGAAGATCGCCCGGATCGGCGCATGCCGAAGCTAGGCATCGCTCATCCCCCGTTGAAATGTGAAAGTGGTGTGGCCGCCGGTCCGAGTGATCGACGGCAGAATCGGACGGGAACGTAGCAGTCGCTACAACTTGCCGTATCCCATGAGAAGTTCAAATTCGGACGTGTTCTAGATCACTCCGTGTGCAATTCATGAAGGCTGCGCACAAGATGGACACGAATCGGCGTGGCGCGTTTTGATCGCTGGCCATGCCCCTGCCAAAGTGCCCCCGATCTCTGCGCGCCGCGCAGCGACCACGCACATGCATGGGGGAGTACACGAGCATGTCCACTGCACCAAGAGCCGGGCTGCGAAGGCCCGTAGCGGGCGCCGCCGTCCTGGCGATGTCGGCCGCCCTGCTGGCCGGCGCGCCCTACGCGGCGCACGCCGCGGCGTCGCCCCAGCCCGATCCGTCGGCCTCGGCGACGGCTCCCGCGCCCTCCCGGGGCAGCACCGAGCGCCCGAAGCCCACGGCGGCCCGCGTCGCCGTCGAGAACGCGAGGCAGCGGGCCCGTGAGACCGGGAAGGACGTCCCGGTCCCGGAACTGACCGACGAGTTCAGCACCACCGTCGTGACGGCCGAGGGCAGGCTGCGCACCGAGCGCAGCCTGGAGGCACAGCGCAAGAAGGGCGAGGGCGGCCGCTGGGTCACCCTCGACGACACGCTGGTCACCCGCGCGGACGGCGCCGTGGTTCCCAAGGCCGCCGACTCGGGCCTCGTGCTGTCCGGTGGTGGCGGCGGCCCCCTGGCCACCATGACCACCGAGGACGGACAGCGGCTGTCCGTGTCGTCGCCCTTCCCCGGCCCGCTGCCCAAGCCGGTCCTGAGCGCCAACGGCGCCCTGTTCGAGGATGTGGCGCCCGACACCGACCTCAAGGTCACCGCCACCAAGTGGGGCGGCTACGCCACGGTCGTGATCCTCCGCAGCCCGGCCGCCGCCGCCAACCCCGCGGTACGGAACCTGGTCTTCCCCGCGGAGACCAAGGGCCTCACGCTCGCCAAGGACAAGGACGGCAACCTCACGGCGGCCGACGGACGCGACACCGTCTTCCGCGCGCCCGCCCCGGTCATGTGGTCGGCCAAGGAGGCCCGGAAGCCGACCGCCCGTGGCGGCAAGTACGCCGACATGGACGCCGCGGCCCCCGTCGACAAGGCCAACGGCGCCGTCGACGGACAGAGCAGCCCCGACGGGCCCGGCGCCCGGGCCACCGTCGCCAAGATCCCCGTCACCCAGGCCAGGGCGACCGCCGCCGCGGGCAAGGGCCGCGGCGCCATCGCCCTGGCCCCGACCATGGACCTGCTCGACGGCGCGGACACCAGCTACCCCGTCTACATCGACCCGGACTGGTCGCGCGACTCCCGCGGCAAGCAGCACCACGCCTGGGTGATGTCGGCGTGGACCGGGACCGGCAACTTCGACCGCTCCGGCTCCAACGACCGGGACCACCCCGGTTCGGGCTTCCAGGGCTGGGAGTCCCCGTACGGCATCGAGCGCGCCCTGTTCGAGTTCGACATCAACGGGTACGCGGGCTCGACGATCAACTACGCCAACCTGCGGATCAACCAGTACATCTCCTCCGACTGGTCCTGCACCACGACGTACCCCGTGAACGTCTACCGGGCCCGTGAGTTCGACGGCTCGGTGTCCTGGAACAACCACGAGGTCCGCGAGTGGCTGGACGGCAAGTGGGTGCCGGGCAACGGCACCAACTCCGCCTGCTACAATGACATCCCCGTCGACTTCAACGTCACCGGCGCCATGCGCGACGCGATCCGCGACACCGGCAGGCCGCTCGCGTTCGCCATCCGCGGCAACGAGGGCTCCGGCGACAAGATGGGCTTCAAGCGGTTCAACTACAACGCCACCCTGAGCACCGAGTACGACTTCACGCCCAACACCCCGGACAACCTGCGCGCCAACCCCGTCCCGCGCCGTGTCGTCGCCGGTGACACGCAGGCCTGCGGCGGCGTCCCCGCCTCCTCGTACGGCTGGGTCACCGACACCCACACGGCCCTGGTCTCCCGGGTCAGCAGCCCCAACCAGGGCCAGCTCACCGAATGGGTCGACGTCTGGGACGAGACCGCCGGAGCCACCGCCCACCAGGGCTGGTCCGGCTTCGTGTCGAACTGGTCCGAGGCCACGTACTCGCTCCCGGTCGGCCTCCTGCAGAACGGGCACAACTACGCCTGGGCCACCCACGGCGACGACGGCCTGCTGCGCGGACCGTCGAGCACCACCTGCCACTTCGCCGTCGACATGACCCCGCCGGTCATGGCCTTCGGCCAGTTCACCGACCCCGCCACCCAGTACCCGCCGGCGGGCAACGGGCAGATCACCAAGCTGCGGCTCGGCGACACCGGCTCCATCCCGGTCTCGGCCTCCGACCCGAGCCCCGGCGCCGGACTCCGCTCCTCGGGCGTGGCCTGCGTCCAGTGGAGCTTCGACCCCCAGCTGGCCGGCGCGCAGCAGGCGTGCGGCAGCCCGCTGTCGCCGAGTGCCCTCAGCGTCAAGCCCACCCACTGGGGCACCAACATCGTGTACGCCCGCGTGCTCGACGAGGCGGGCAACGCCTCGCAGACCCTGTCGTACGCCTTCTACGTGCCGTGGAAGGACGGCCCGGTCGCCTTCGGCGACACCACCGGTGACGCCCGGCCCGACATCCTGATCCCGGACAACGCCGGCAACCTGGTCACCCACGGCCGCGCCACCGACGGCAGCAGCGCCAGCGCGCAGCCCAGCGGCACGGCGGCGACCGCCCTCCAGGCGCCCGAGGTGGCCGCGAAGCGGACCTGGAAGGACTACCGGATCGCGCACCGGGGGTCCCTCGACCCGGGCCGCAACGTCGACGACCTGTTCGTCCACCGTGAGCCGGCCACGGTCGGCGCCACGGGCGGCAGCGACCTGTTCGCGTACGACAACACACTGTCCAACCCCGGGGTGTTCACCCTCGGGACCAAGCACACCGTCGACAAGCCGGACTGCGACCCGGCGTACGGCAGCTCCTGCCCCGGCTACCACGACGTCGGCACCTGGCAGTACTCGAGCCAGATCACCCCGACCGGCTCGCCCCGCACCGCGCGCACGCCGAGCCGCAAGGTGTCCGACGCCACCGGTCTGCTCGCCGTGGAGTCCGGCAACCTCTGGTACTACCCGGTCAAGTCCAACCAGACGCTCGCCCCGCCGTCCCTGGTGTCGGGCACCGGCGACTGGGACGACAAGGACCTCATGGTCCCCGGCAACGCCCTGAACCTGTCGACCTCCACCACGGCGGACACCGCGCCGGCGCTCTGGGTCCGCAACCGCGCCAGCGGCGACATCTTCCAGTACCGGCTGGCCACCGCCGCCCGCACCGACGACCTCGGCGTCTCGTACACCGTGTTCACCGGCGTCACGGCGCAGCCGGCCTCGCGCATCGGCTGGGGCATCACCGGCACCGGCTACCCGCGGGTCGGCTCCGACGGCGACGTCACCGACGACGGGGTGCCGGACTTCTGGGCCCTCGACACCTCCGGCACCCTGCACTCCTGGGCGGCCACGGCCGACGCCGGCGCGGTGAACGGCTTCGACGGCTACCACGTGCGCGGCAACACCCAGGCGCCGACCGTTCAGTGGCGGCTGGACGACAGGAAGTCCATCCCCGCCGGCAACGACCTCACCGAGGCGAACATCGCCTACGCGAGCGACACCGTCGACGGCCGGCCGGCCACCGTCGCCGTCTTCAACGACACGCTGAAGTCGGCGCTCACGACGCCGGACAAGGTCGTCGACACCCGGCAGAGCTTCACCGTCAGCACCTGGGCGAAGCTCGACAAGCCCGACGGCGTGATCGTCAGCCAGGACACCGCCCACGCCAGCGCCTTCATGCTGTGGGCCGACGCCGGCAACTGGCGCTTCGCTCTCGCCCGCGGTGACGACGACGGGTGGCCGTACGACTTCAACTCCACCGTCAACCCGGCCAACGCGTTCCAGGCGGGCGTCTGGACCCAGCTGACCGCCACGTACAACGCGACCACGGGCGCCATGAGCCTGTACGTGAACGGGCGCCTGGCCTCCAGCGGTTACCACGCGGCGAGCAGCAGCCCGGCACCCAGCGGCAAGCTGGTCATGGGCCGCTACAAGTACCAGAGCCAGCCCAGCAACTGGCTGGCCGGCCGGGTCGGCAACCTCGCCGTCTACCAGGGCTACACGCCCCAGGCCACCACGGCCGGAGCCCCGGTCCGCTTCGCCGCCGCGCCGGACCTGTGCATGGACGCGCCGAACAACAACAGCGGCAACGGCATGCAGCCGCAGTTGTGGGGCTGCAACGGCTCCGACGCGCAGAAGATGAGCGTCAACGCCAACGGCACCCTGACCCAGCAGGGCCAGTGCGTCGCCGTCAGCGCCAACCAGACCGGGTCGGGCAGCCCCATCCTGTTCTGGCAGTGCGTCGGCGAGGGCGGCCAGCAGTGGCTGCCGCGCGCCGACGGCTCGATCTACAACCCGCAGTCGGGCCGCTGCCTCGACGTGCCCTGGGCCAACCGCAACTGGGGCACCCAGTTCCAGTTGTTCGACTGCAACGGCACCCCGGCCCAGCAGTGGAGCGTCCCCGTGATCTACTCCCCCGCCCTGCCGGTCAATCCGTAGCACCGCGGCCTACAGGAAACGCCCCGTCTCCCGCGAGACGGGGCGTTTCCGCACGTGTCCTACGCCTTGCGGGCGATGCCGCCGGCGATGCTGCGCTGGGCCGCGTTCAGTTCCTTGAGATGCGGCCCGTCCGGCCACCAGTCCGCGCACCGCACCAGGCCCGGGGGGACCATCTCCAGGCCGTCGAACAGTTCCCGCAGCTCGTCGTGGGTGGAGAAGGTGCCGCTGCCCATCATGCTGTGCAGGAACATGGCCTCCATCTTCCGTGCGGTCGCGCTGTACTCGTCCTGCGGGTCCAGGAAGTGGCTGATCGCCACGTAGGAGCCGGCGGGCAGCGCGTCGATGTAGGCCCGCATGATCTCCTTGCGCGTACGGGTCTCCTCGCCGTTGTAGTGGTGCAGCGTGCCCAGTTGCAGCAGCGCGATCGGCCGGCTCCAGTCGAGTGCGGACCGCACGACGGCGTTCTCCAGCAGCCTCTCCGGCTCGAAGATGTCCTCGGCGACGAAGACCGTGTGCGCGTTCTCCTCCAGCAGGGC
The DNA here is from genome assembly GCF_040683955.1 of Streptomyces sp. NPDC093111. Classification (NCBI taxonomy): domain Bacteria; kingdom Bacillati; phylum Actinomycetota; class Actinomycetes; order Kitasatosporales; family Streptomycetaceae; genus Streptomyces; species Streptomyces sp. NPDC093111. Next base: position 105,506 of record NZ_JBFBNW010000009.1, read on the forward strand.
CCGGCCATGGGCCAGCACCACCGGGTCGTTGTCGACGTAGACGACGCGCGCGTCCGGTGTGGCCCGCTGCACCACCTGATGCACGTTCTCCGCGGTCGGCAGGCCGGACCCGCAGTCCAGGTACTGCGTGACGTCGGTCTGCCCGGCCAGGAACCGGCAGGCCCGGATCAGGAAGTTCCGGTTCTCCACGGCCAGGTCCCGGGCCTCCGGAGCGGCCTTCAGGACGCCGCGGACGACCTCCCGGTCCACCTCGTAGTGGTCCGTGCCGTTGAGGAAGGCGTCGTACACCCTGGCGATACTGGGCGTGGTCGGGTCGACGTAGGACGGAATACCGGACATGAGGCCTCACAGACAGTCGCGACAGGACCGGTCGCCATCCTCCCGTTCCGGGATGCGACTCCCGGCCTGACATGCCGCCCCCAAGGAGTGACGCCGTCCGTGGCCTGCCGGTGTCGGGGCGCGTGGGCGTTGTCGGTCGCCCATCGGCGGCTACCGGTCCGTTGTCGGTGGCCTGTCGGCGAGCTCCGGCAGTGTTCCGGTGACGGCCGGCCGGAACCCACCGGGCGGCCCTGATTCGCGGGAGCCTCCATGCACATGCCCGTCACGATCATCGGCGCCGGACTCGGCGGACTCACGCTGGCCCGGGTCCTGCACGTCCACGGGATCCCCGCCACGGTGTACGAAGCGGAGTCCTCCCCGGCGGCGCGCACGCAGGGCGGACTGCTCGACATCCACGACGACAACGGTCAGCTCGCCCTCGAGGAAGCCGGTCTGACGGACCAGTTCCTGGACATCGTCCTGGAGGGCCACCAGGCGATGCGGGTGCTCGACCGGGACGGGACCGTCCTGTTCGACAAGGCCGACGACGGCACGGGCGGCCGCCCCGAGGTGCACCGCGGCGCGTTACGGCGGATCCTGCTCGACTCGCTCCCGGCCGGCACCGTCCGGTGGGGCCACAAGGTCGGCGGCACCCGCACCGTCGGCCCCGGTCGCCACGAGGTGACGTTCGCCGACGGCGGCACCCTCGTCACCGGTCTGCTGGTCGGCGCGGACGGTGCCTGGTCACGCGTACGGCCCCTGCTCTCCGCCGCCACACCCGAGTACGTCGGCACGTCCTTCGTCGAGACGTACCTGTTCCACGCCGACACGCGTCACCCGGCCACCGCGAAGGCGGTCGGCGGCGGGATGCTGCTGGCGCCCGCGCCGGGCCGGGAGATCTTCGCCCACCGGGAAGGCGGCGACACCCTGCACGCCTACATAGCGCTGAGCAGGCCGCGGGAATGGTTCGCCGCCATCGACTTCAGCGACGCCGCCGCGGCCACCGCGCGGATCGCGGCCGAGTTCGACGGCTGGGCACCGGAACTCACCGCCCTGATCACCGACGGCGACACCGCGCCGGTCCTGCGCCCCCACTACACCCTGCCGACCGGTCACCGGTGGGACCGGGTGCCCGGGGTCACCCTGGTCGGCGACGCCGCCCACCTCGCGCCCCCGAACGGCGAAGGCGCCAACCTGGCCCTGTACGACGGCGCCGAACTCGGCAAGGCCCTCGCCACCCACCCCGACGACGTCGAAGCCGCGCTCGCCGCGTACGAGCTATCCATGTTCTCCCGCAGCTCGGAGCCCGCCACCTTCGAGGGCGGACAGGTCCCCGGGATCGACTCCGAGCGCAACACCGCCCAGGGCCTGATCGACATGATCACCGAGAAGGGCCGCTGAGGTGATCCCGAGGGGGCGGGCGCCCGTTGCGGCGCCCGCCCCGCGTACGTGACGGGGATCGCCCCGCGTACGTCACGGGGTTCAGCCCGGCGTCCCGGCCGGGTTCAGCCCGGCGGCCGGAGCGGGGCTCAGCCCGAAGGCCGGCCCGTGGCCGTCAGCTCGGCCAGGCTGGTCCACGGACCGCGGTTCCCCGCCTCCGACAGCGCCCTCAGGCGCAGATAGCGGCCGGACTTCGCGGTGAACGTCACCCGGGTGGCCGCCGCGGTGTCCGGGAAGGTTCCGGTGGCCACCGGGGTGCCCCAGGAGGTCGTGCTGTCGGACACGTACACCTCGTAGGAGCCGATGCGGCCGTTGACTCCCCCGTCCTGCCGGGGCAGCTGGGTGACGGAGTCGACGTCGTAGCGGGCGCCGAGGTCGATCTGGATCTCGTGCGGGAGTGCCGTGGCGCCGTTGGACCACTTGGTGTGCCACTGGGTGGACGGCTTGCCGTCGATGGCGTTGGCGGCGGCGCCGTTCTCCGAGGCGGTCTCCTGGCTGTCGGCGTAGCGGACGCTCCAGCCGGTCTGGCTGATCGGGCTGCTCGGAGCCGTACCGCCGACGGCGGTCCCGGCCGGGACGGTCAGGCCGGTGGCCGTGACGGTGAAGGCGGCACCGGTGCTGCCCGTCTTCACCCACAGGGTGCCCGAACGGTCGGCGGCGTCGTAGAACCAGCCGGTGGCGGCGGCGTTGTAGGCGGCCCTGCTCGCCTGCGCCGGCAGGGTGGTGGTGCCGACCTTGACGGTGCCCGGCGCGCTCGCGCTGCGGAGGGTGAACTCGTAGCCGCGGGCGGCCGGCTTGCCCGTGTACGAGCCGGTGCTCGCGCCCACCGAGACGGTCACGTCGCCGGTGCCGGACGCGGGCGCGGTGACGTCGACGCGTTGCCGCGCGGAGGCGCCGGTCTTGTAGGCGCGGGTGACCCCGTCGTCCTCGTAGAGGGTGAAGGAGGAGGTGCCGCGCGGCTGGATGTCGTACGTGAGGGTGGAGACGGGCTTCTCGCCCGTGTAGTTCATCTGCGGCCACATCGGCACGATCGCGCCGGCCTTCACGAAGAGCGGCAGCGTGTCGAGCGGGGCGGAGTAGCCGTCGAGCCAGCCGGGTCCGTTGTAGACCTTCCCGGTCCAGTAGTCGGTCCAGCTTCCGGCCGGCAGGTAGATGCCGTCACGGGTGGTGGTGTCGGTGACGACGGGGGCGACGAGGAGGGAGTCGCCCGCCATGAACTGCCCGCTGGTCTGGTTCCCGCGCGCCACCGGGTCGTTCGGGTACTCCAGCACCATGGCCCGCGTGGACGGGACGCCGGTGTCGGTGGCGTTGCGGCTCATGGTGTACAGGTACGGCATCAGGCGCATCTTCAGTTGCAGGTACTTGCGGTTGATCGACAGGTAGGGCTCGGCGAAGCGCCAGGGCTGCTTGTCCTCGTACCCCGCGGAGGGGTTGACGGGACCCCACCCGGACATCGTCATGAACGCCGGGGTGAGGGCCTTCCACTGCAGGTCGCGCACGTACGTCTTCGGGCTGCCGCCGAAGATGCCGTCGATGTCGCCGCTCGCGTAGTTCAGGCCGGACAGCCCCGCGCCCGCGATGGCGGGCACGTGCCAGCGCATGGCGTCCCAGGTGCCGGAGGTGTCGCCGGTCCACACGACGGCGTTGCGCTGGGTGCCGGCCCAGCCGTCGACGGTCCATACGAAACGGCGGGCGTCGGAGTTGGACTCGATGCCGTCCACGGCCTGCTGCACGCCCTTGAAGGCGGTCTTGTAGCCGCCCCCGATCCACGCGACGTCCGTCTTCACGGCCCGCGAGCCGGCCGTGCCCACCTCCCAGCCGATGCCGGAGAGACCGGTGGAGGTCCACAGGCCGGTCTGGAACCCCTTGGCCTTCAGCTGCGTGACCGTCTCGGGGAGGCTGGTGTAGCCGCAGCCGTAGCCGTCGTTGGGGAGGAACCAGCCGGAGGGCATGTCCGCGGCGCGGGCGTCCGTCGCGTACCCGACGACGTCCGGGGTCGTCTGGTGCCGGAGCCGGTCGTGGGCGCCCTGGTAGTCGGGGTTCGAGGCGTTGAAGCAGTCGGCGTTGCCGAGTTCGAGGCCCCAGACCGGGGCGAGGAACGGCTTGCCGGTGACGTCGGTGTACCCGTTCAGGACGTCCTTGAGGGAGCCGCCGGCGAAGTACCAGGCGTCGAAGCGGTTCTCGTTGTGGCGCAGGGAGGTCGGCGCGGTGAAGGAGTACGAGCCCGGGGACCAGGTGTTGCGCATGACGCCGTAGCCGTTGGTGGACATGTAGAACGGCGCGGGGCTGGCGTTGGTGTTCTCGCTCCACTGGTTGGAGACGGCCACGGGCACGGTCTTGTCCCGCAGGGCCCACTCGCCGAGCCGCAGCCCGGTGCCGTAGAACTGCTCGTCGGCGGCCCGGGTGAGGTACTGGGTGGTCTGGGACCCGGTCCAGTTGGTCGGCTGCGCCTCCGACCACAGCAGCGTGGTGTCGTCCGCCCGGTACAGGGCGAAGGTCAGCGGGGACTTGTTGATCCGCAGGCTGACGGCGGAGGTGCCGACCCGGTAGTACGAGCCGGCGTCGGTCAGGGTCGCGCCCACCGCGCCGAAGGCGGTGTCGACGGCGAGGTCGGCGCCGGCCGGGTCGTCGGTGAAGGCCCCGTTGGGCGAGAGCCAGATCCGGAATATGTCCGCCCGCGCCATCACGATCCGGGCGGCGGCGCCGCTGGACGTGGCGACCGTGAACGTGTCACCGGACCTGGTGACACCGGTGGCGTTCCCGGCGGTGGCGGCCTGCGCGGACGGTGCCGGAAGGACGACGGACAGGAGGGCGGCGACGATCACGGCGGCGAGCGCCAGGGCGGTGCGTCTGACGCCCGGTCGCGGGCGTGGCGGGGCGGGCAGGGTTGCGGCTGTCATGCGGCTGGTTCTCCTCACGAGGTCTGCGGCGCCGAGGACGCCGGGCAGTGGTCGTTGGAGCTCCCCCGCGCGTGGGGGCGTGAGACATGGCAGCAGCGAGGCATGGATGACGTCAAGTGCTCAAACAGGCTTGGTTACGCGCAAGTTCAATCATTCGAGGGGAGAGGAGGGGGCGGGTGGAGTGGCGAGGGGCGGGCCGGACGAGCGCGTGTGCTCGTCCGGCCCGCCCCGATGGGCGTCCGCGGCGTGGCGGACCCGACTCCGTCGGATCAGGCCCTACGGGCGCGTGAGGTGCAGGCGCCGTAGCCCTGGTCGGTGTGGCCCTGGTCGCCGTAGCCCTCGTCCCCGTAACCGGTGGGCTCGCAGGGGGTGTTCTCCCGGCTGTTGTCCAGGCGCGCGATCACAGCCGTGTGGTCGGCGCTGACGACGTAGGGGCCCGAGACCGGGTCGGCGGGCAGGACGTAGCCGTTCGGGACGCCGGTCTCGCGGAGGTAGTACGTACCCAGCTCCAGGTGGTCGAAGGAGCACAGACCGCCCGCGTTCGTGGTGCAGGCCGTGCCGACGCGGGTGTCCGGGTCGGGGCCGGTGGCCTGGAGACCGTCGCGCCCGTTGGTCTCCTCCCACAGCTCGAACGTGGCCCCGCGCAGCGGCGCCTTCGTGTCGGCGTCGGTCTTGAAGAGCGTGAGGCTCCCCTTGTCCTGCGGGATCACGGTCTTCTTGTTGGGCGCGGTGACGGAGACTCCGGCGCTCGCGTTCTCCTTCGTGAGGACGAGCGGGCCGAAGACCGCGGGCGACGGCAGGTCGTAGCCGTCAGGGGCGTCCGTCTCCTGCCAGTAGTACGTGCCCGTCTCCACCGTGCGTGCACACACGCCCACCGCGTCCGTCACGCACTCCGCCCCCACCTGGGTGTCGGGCGTCGCACCGCCCGTCTGCAGACCGGTGACACCGTTCGTCTCCTGCCACAGCCGGAACGTCGCCCCGGGCAGCACCGCACCCGTCGCCGCGTCCGTCTTCACCACCTTCACCTCGCCCTTCACCGGCGGCGGGGTGGTGCCGCAGTCGGGCAGGTCGCCGTTGAAGGGGTAGGCGTGGAACTCCTGGCCGCCGCCGCCCGTGGCGGAGCTGGTGTGGGTGACCGATCCGGTGGTGAAGAAGCGGCCGTTGATGCCGGGCAGGGTCACGGTCGTCATCGAGGACTGCTCGCCCATGAGGAAGCTGCCCTGGAACTGTCCGGTGCCGTTCAGGCCGATGGTGCTCGCGTCGGGGAAGTTCCACAGCAGCCGCTCGCGGTAGGCGTTGAGCGGGTCGGTGGCGTCGACGAGTGCGCCGCTGTACGTGTTGATGGTGCGGTTCGCGCCGAGGAGGTTGACCAGGATCGTGGCCCCGGCGGGAATGCCGGCGAAGACGACGCCCTGCTGGCCACCGTTGGAGGAGGCCAGGTCGAAGTCCACGTTGAAGACCTGGAGCGCGGAGGTGCCGTCGCCGGTGAAGAGGGTCTGGAAGTTCTGGTTGACGGCCGTGCCGGTGGCCGGACGGGGCTGTCCGTCGACCCGGGCGTAGCAGCGGCTCGCCGTGGTGAGCTGGTCGCGGAGGCCCGTGTACGGCGCGGCGGCGTTCGCGTCCTGGACGAGGGTCCCGGTGACGTTCCCGGTGACCGTGCCCGCGTGGCGTACGGTCCCCGTCTCGGTGAGCAGGCCGCCCGTCGTCTCCAGGCGCTGGCCCGAGGCGATGGTGACGTCACCGCCGGTGGTGAGGAAGTCCGCGTCCTTGGGCGGGACGACCCGGGAGCCGACACCGACGATGCCCAGGTTGTACAGGCCGCCGGCGGTCGCCTCCTTGTTCTGGTCGAAGTCGTCGAGGACCACGACACGGCCCTCCGCCTCGGCCGCTCGGCCGCGCACGAGGTAGTCGTTCCCCACGAAGATGTTGATGCCGGCGTCACGGCCCGCGATGGCCCCGTTCCCGACCTCGGGGAACGGATCGGGGCAGCTGCCCGGGACGCACGGGCCGAGCCCGCCGGGAAGGGGCGCGGCGACCGCGGCCTGGCTGCCCGGGCCCAGGAGAAGGGCCGGGACGGCGGCGAGAGTGACGGCGCAGGAGAGTCCGGCCGACAAGGCCCTCCTCGGTGGGCGCGAGGAGCGCCGCACGGTGTGATGTCTCATGTCCGGAGTCTTGGTCGGCGGGTCCCGGACCACCATCCGGGCGGATCGAGGTTGGGCCGCTCAGGGCGCGCGCTCACCGAGGGGCGTGAAGTGTGGCCGCCGAAAGGAGTACGGGGAGGGGGCGAGGACGCAGAAGGTGCGGAGGGCGCAGAGGGTGGAGAGGCCGGGGCGAGATCGCGGGCGGCGTCGAAACGGCGGAGAAAAATAGTCCGCTCGGCACCGATGAGTCGAGACCGGACCGGACGTCTACCCCTATGACTGGCACACCACCGAGGAGAACACCATGGCCGAGACCGACACCCGCACCCTGCAGACCGTCGGCGCGACCCTCCACTACGACGTCCGCCCCGGCACCGGACCGGACCCGCGGCCCCTGCTGCTGATCGGCTCCCCCATGGACGCCACCGGCTTCACCACCCTCGCCTCGCACTTCGGCGACCGCACCGTCGTGACGTACGACCCGCGCGGAGCCGGCCGCAGCGAGCGGACCGACGGCGCCCCGGAAAACCTCCCCGAGGAGCACGCCGACGACCTGGCCCGGCTCATCGAGGTGCTCGACGCCGGCCCCGTCGACGTCTTCGCCAGCAGCGGCGGTGCCGTCAACGCCCTGGCGCTCGTCGCCGCCCGCCCCGACCTGGTCCACACCCTCGTCGCGCACGAGCCGCCGAGCGCCCCCGTCCTCCCGGACCACGAGGCCGCCCTGGCGCTCTGCGCGGACATCCACAGCACCTACCTGCGGGAGGGCTTGGGCATGGCGATGGCCAAGTTCATCGCGCTGGTCAGCCGGACGGGACCGATCCCGGCGACCTGGGCCGAGGAGCCCGCGCCCTCCCCCGCCGCCTTCGGCCTGCCCACCGAGGACGACGGCACCCGCGACGACCCGCTGCTCGGCCAGAACATGCGCGCCTGCACCTCGTACGTCCCCGACTTCGCCGCCCTGCGGGCCGCGTCGACCCGGATCGTCATCGCCGCGGGCAAGGAGTCCGAGGGCACCTTCTGCGCGCGGACCGCCGCGGGCGTCGCCGAAGGCATCGGCACTCCGCTCGCCGTCTACCCGAGCAACCACGGCGGCTTCCTCGGCGGCGAGTACGGACAGCATGGCGCCCCGGCGGAGTTCGCGGAGGCACTGCGCGCCTCGCTCGCGGACGCCTGAGGGGGGCGGGGGCCTGCCCTGCCCTGTCCGGGCCTGCTCTGCCCGGGCAGGGCAGGGCCGATTCCGGCGGGTCACTCGTAACGCAGGCGCAGCGACTCCCTTTCGTCCTGTTCGACCTGCTCGACCGTCAGTTCCGGCAGGTCGAGCTGGGCCAGGGTCACCTCGGCGCTGGTCGGCTGCGCGTCGGCGGACAGCCACTTCTCCGGCTGCCACGCATGGGCCCGCATCAGCGACTTGGGGCAGTGCGGGTAGGCCGCTTCGATGTGGACGACCAGCGCGGTGACGGGCGGCTTGCCGACGGGTGTGAGCTGTGCGAGCAGTTCAGGGTCGGCGGAGACGCAGGCGCGGCCGTTGACGCGGAGGGTGGTCGGGCGGCCGGGGGTGAGGAACAGCAGGCCGACGCGTCCGGTCTGGAGCACGTTGTGCAGGGTGTCGAGGCGCTTGTTGCCGGTGGCGTCGGGTATCGCGAGGGTCCGTTCGTCGAGGACGGAGACGAATCCGGCCGGGCCGCCGCGCGGCGTCACGTCCGCTCTGCCGTCGGCGTCGGCGCTGCCGACGAGGACGAGGGAGGAGCAGCCGATCAGCGCGCGGGTCTGTTCGGTGAGGTGGTCGATCTCCTTGCGGAGGGCGTTCGGGTTCGGCTGTGCGTACCGTTCGCGCAGTTGGTCCGGGCTGGTCAGGGCGTCCGCGCGGAGGGCGTCGAAGAGCCGGTTGGGTGTCCCCGTGTCGATCGTCATGGGGACGACCCTAGAAGACGCCCGCGGGCGGGACGGTGGTGGTCGCCTCGGAGCGTCGTGAGGGCGGGCCCCGTGTGCGCGGGAGGCACCCTCCGGGCCCGCTACGGCGCCGCACACGTCATGATGGCAACCGGAAGCACGGATCTTGCCGACCGCGCCGTCATGGCTCATGGCGCCTCGATAAGGAGCATGTCGTGGAGCAGCACTTCGACCTGGTCGTCATCGGCTCGGGTTCCGGGAACTCGATAGTCGACGAGCGATTCGCCGACTGGAAGGTCGCGTTCGTCGAGAAGGGCGTCGGCCCGCTCGACAGTTACGGCGGCACCTGCCTGAACGTCGGCTGCATTCCGACGAAGATGTTCGTGCACACCGCCGACATCGCCCGCGCTCCCGAACACGGCGCGTCCCTCGGTGTCGACCTCGCCCTGCGGGGTGTGGACTGGCCGGCCGTGCGCGACCGGGTCTTCGGCCGTATCGACTCGATCGCGTCGGGCGGCGAGCGTTACCGGGCGACCGGGAGCGACAATGTCACCCTTTACCGGGGTACGGCCCGTTTCACCGGCGAGCGGCGCCTGATCGTCGCGACGGCCGGCGGGCCCGTCACGCTCACCGCGGACCGGATCGTCGTCGCCACGGGCAGCCGCCCGGTCGTACCCGACGTCCCCGGCCTCGACGAGACGCTCGGCTTCCACACCAGCGACAGCATCATGCGCCTGCAGCGGCTGCCCCGCCGCATGACCGTCCTCGGCTCCGGGTTCGTCGCCACCGAACTCGCCCACGTCTTCTCCTCCCTGGGCGTCGACGTCACCCTGATCGCCCGTGGCGACCTGCTGCTGCGGCACGAGGACACCGACGTCGCCCGCCGCTTCACCGAGCTCGCCCAGGGCCGGTGGGACGTACGCCTCAACCGCAAGCTGCTGCGCGCCGAGCGGGCCGCGGACGGAACGCTGCGCCTCGAACTGGAGGGTCCCGAGGGCGCGGAGAGCGTCGAGACCGACGAGCTGCTCGTGGCGATCGGCCGGCGCCCCAACTCCGATCTCGTGGACGCCGCGGCGGGCGGCCTCGCCCTCCACCCCGACGGACGGATCGCCGTGGACGGACGCCAGGCCACCTCGGTGCCCGGTGTGTGGGCGCTCGGCGACGTGTCCTCGCCCTGGCAGCTCAAGCACGTCGCCAACCACGAGGCCCGGACCGTCCAGCACAACCTGCTCCACCCGGACGCCCCACGCGCCTCCGACCACCGCTACGTCCCGCACGCCGTGTTCTCCGAGCCGAGAGTCGCCTCAGTGGGCCTGACCGAGCAGGAGGCACGGGCGGCCGGCCGCGCGTACGTGACGGCGACGCGTGAGTACGGCGGCACCGCCTACGGCTGGGCGATGGAGGACACCACCAGCTTCACCAAGATCCTCGCCGACCCCGCCACCGGCGAACTACTCGGCGCTCACATCATCGGCCCCGAGGCCCCGACCCTGATCCAGCCACTCGTCCAGGCGATGTCCTTCGGCCTCGACGCCCGCGCGATGGCCACCGGCCAGTACTGGATCCACCCGGCCATGCCCGAAGTCATCGAGAACACCCTCCTCGACCTTCCCCTCGACGACCCGCTCGGCAGCCCTCTCGACTGACCGGGATCAGTTCGGCCGGATCTCCGGGCGGTACAGGTCCAGCCACAGGGCCAGGTCCAGTGTGCGCTCCAGGCCGCGCCGCTCCGCCTGCGTACTGACCGGGGCGTCGCGGTGGAGCAGCCGGCGCAGGCGGTCGGGGTCGACGAGTTCGAAGACCGGGTGTGCGGGGCGCGCCAGGAGGTCCTTGACCTGGTCCTGGAGGGCGGCGGCGTACCGGGGGTCCTGCGTGGAGGGGTACGGGCTCTTGACCCTGTCGTAGACGGACCTGGGCAGCAGGTCGGCGGTCGCCTCGCGCAGCAGGCTCTTCTCCCTGCCGTCGAACGACTTCAGCGACCAGGGGGTGTTGTAGACGTACTCGACGAGCCGGTGGTCGCAGAACGGTACGCGGACCTCCAGGCCGACGGCCATGCTCGCGCGGTCCTTGCGGTCGAGGAGGGCGCGGACGAAGCGGGTGAGGTGGAGGTGGGAGATGCGGCGCATCCGGTGTTCGAGGTCGCTCTCGCCGTCGAGGCCGCTGATGCCGGCGACCGCGGTGCGGTAGTTGTCGGCGACGTAGCCGCCCAGGTCGAGGGTGCCGAGGAGTTCGGGGCGGAGGACCTCCGAGTCGTCGCCGAAGTGGCGGCCGAAGCGCACCAGCCAGGGGAAGGTGGTGCCGCGGCGTGCCTCTTCGTCGAAGAACTGCTGGTAGCCGCCGAAGACCTCGTCGGCGGACTCCCCGGACAAGGCGACCGTGGACTGCTCCCGGATGGCCCGGAAGAGCAGGTACAGGGAGGCGTCCATGTCGCCGAACCCGGTGGGCAGGTCGCGCGCCCGGATCATGCTCGCGCGGACCGCGGGGTCGGCCAGGGCCTGGGGGTCGAGCACGATGTCCTGGTGTTCCGTGTGGGCGGCGCGGGCCACGTCGTGCACGAACGGGGTGTCGGGTGTGCCGCGCAGTTCGTCGGCGACGAAGTTGTCCGTCCGGCCGACGAAGTCGACGGCGAAGCTGCGGACCTTCTCGCCGTGCGCGCCGAGTTGGCGGGCCGCCAGCGCGGTCATGGCGGAGGAGTCGAGGCCGCCGGAGAGGAGCGTGCAGCGGGGCACGTCGGCGACGAGCTGTCGGCGCACGATGTCGTCGAGAAGGGAGCGGACGGTGGCGATCGTGGTGTCGCGGTCATCGGTGTGCGGGCGGGTCTCCAGCGCCCAGTAGACCTGCCGGTGCACGCCCGTCCGGTCGACGGTGACGACGGTGCCGGGTTCGACTTCCGCCATGCCGTCCCAGATCGCGTGGCCGGGTGTCTTGATCATGGTGAAGAGTTCCCGCATGCCGTCCGCGGTGACGCGGGCGGTGGCCTGCGGGTTGGCGAGGATCGCCTTGGGCTCGGAGCCGAACAGGACCCCGTCGGGCGTCGGGTAGTAGTAGAGCGGCTTGACTCCCATCCGGTCCCTGATCATCAGGAGCCGGTCGTGTCGCGCGTCCCAGACGGCGAACGCGTACATCCCGTTGAGCCGTTCGGCGATCCGTTCACCCCATTCGAGGTAGCCGCGCAGGACCACCTCGGTGTCGGACCGGGTCGTGAAGCGGTGTCCCCGGCCGCTCAGTTCGCTGCGGAGTTCGGTGAAGTTGTACGCCTCCCCCGAATAGACGAGGCAGACGCTGCCCTGCGGGGTGTCGACGGTCATCGGCTGACGGCCGCCGGGGAGGTCGATGATGGCCAGCCTGCGGTGGCCGAGGGCCGCGGGGCCCTGGATCCAGGTGTCGTGGGCGTCGGGGCCCCGACATGCCATCGTCTCCGTCATCGCGTCCAACGTGGCGGGCTGGGTGCCCAGGTCGCGGTCGAAGGAGATCCAGCCGGTGATGCCGCACATAGGGTGCCTCCTGCTCCGGGTGTGCCCGGGCCGCCGGCCGAGCGGTCTCGCGCACCCGGCGGACGGCCCCCACACAAACAAGTTGTAGCTGCCATGCATGCGGAGTGTGCGCCGCCCCGCGAACGACGGTCAACACTCGCGTCGGAGCCCGGAGTCCCCCAACCCGACGCATTTCAGCCCCACTTGACGTGCGCGATACTCACGGACGCCGGTATCCGTGGTGCGGCTCGCATGGAATCCGCCACGGGTAAAGCCTTCGCCAGTTCGGTGGCGGGCACCGGCCGCGGCCCGCGATGGCGTGGCCGGCTCGACGGGGCACAGAGCAGGACGCGCGCGGGCGCGACCGCTTGCCTGCGGTCGCGCCCGCGCGCGCTTACGCGTCCTTACGCGTGCTTCAGTTCCGGCGCAGTACGGCGCCCATCGCCCCGGCTTCCGGGGCGTGCGGATTGCTGTACGCCGCGTCGGCCAGCAGATGCGCCCGCAGTTCCTCGCGAGCCGCGGCGATGGCCTCCTTGTCGGCAAGCCGCTCCACGGCCAGACAGCTCAACGGTGAGGCCGTGCGTAGCTGCTCCTTGGAGAGGGCGCAGCCGGCCTGGACCAGGGCCGCGTGGCGGTCGTGTGCGAACAGGTCGCGGAATCGGTCGTCGGTGCTCAGCGGGTCGAGGAGTCGGTCGATGACGGCGGCCGGAAGGTGCAGTTTCTCGTTGCCCGGTGTGTGAGTCTGCAAATGGTGAAAACCGTAGTCGCCCCGCCTGCTCGGGCGGCTGAGTCCTGGCGTGGCAGACGGGCCGACTCGCTGGACGCCGAGGAGGCGGCCCTGGTGGCCGAGTTGGTCGACAGCGGCCTGGTGATCGCCGATGACGAACGCCAGTCCGCCCACCGCGAGCGCGACGACGTGCTGCGCGCCGCTCATTGGTGGCCGCCCGCGGCGATGACGCACCGGCTCGCACGGTGGGAGGGTCTCGACAGTGTCAGCAGTATGGAAGCCAACGAGATGACCACCGCCGCCGATCTGCGGCGCAAGCTGGGCCCGCCGCCCGCGCACGTACGCGAGCGCAGCGACGCGGCGGACCGGGTGCCGTTGCTGCGCGTCGAAGGCAACGAGTTCGACGCCCTGCTGGCGCGGCGGGCAACCTGCCGCAACTTCGACGGCGGGCGGGCGTCGCCACTGGCCTTGTGCTCGCGGGTACTGCAACGCGTGTTCGCCGCGCATTCCCAGGTGCGCGTCGACGACGACACCGTACTGGTTCTCCGACGCGCCCGTGCTCGCCGTCCTGGCCCCGCGGTACGCGCGCAGCCTCTGGAAGTACCGTCGGCACGCCAAGGCCTACCGCGCCCTCGTCCTCGACAGCGGGCACTTGTCCCAGACCCTGTACCCGAGCGCGACCGAACTCGGTCTCGGCGCCTTCGTGACCTCGGCGATCAACGAGATCGACATCGAGCGCGGCTTCGGTCTGGACCCGCTGGCCGAGGGCCCGCTGGCGGTCTGCGGCTTCGGCTGGCGCGCGCGGGAGATGACCACCAGCGAGTTCGATCCGGGCGGGGAGGTCTGGCTGCGCAGGCCGGACGGGGCCGACGAGTCCTGAGTCACGGCCGCGTCAGGCCGCGAGGAGGAGTCAGGGAGCGGGGACGGGTCCGCCGGGGCGGAAGCGTTCCACCCCGACGATGTGGCGCACCTTGACCGGCCGTACGATCACGGCGACCCGCTGCTCCCCCGGCATGATCCACGGGTAGCGGTCGACGCCCAGGTACTTGTGGGTCATCCGGTCCATCCGGTCGTGCGCCTCCTCGCCCTCGATGAAGCGGGCCACCACGCCGCTGATCTGCACCCGGTCGTACGGGTCCGCGGCGTCCGCGTGGGAGAGGTAGACCCGGGGGTCGTTGCGGAGGTTCTCCTCCTTCACCCGGCCCACCGACGTGTTGAACGTCAGCTCCGCGTCGCCCTCCAGGTCCACCCACATCGGGCTGACCTGGGGTGCTCCGTCGGTGCACACCGTGCCGACGTACCAGATGTTGGGGGCGGTGAGCCGGGCGCTGACGGCTGAGTCGAAAGTCGCGGTCATGGCCCGAGGGTAGCGACGACGACGGTCGGGCGGGACGGTTCCGGCGACGGTGGCCCAGCGCCGAGCGGTGCCGGGCAGCGCTGGCGGTGCCGGATGTGCTCGTACTCACCGGTCACTCGCGATTGAAAGTGCGCGGAGACTGTGTTCTCCTGCGGACCCGAACCGACGTGTCATCGCCCGACCACCCGCGCAGGAAGGATCGTTGACCGATGGTCACCCCAGAGCCTCGCGACGTCCCCGATGTCCTCACGCCGGCGAAGCTCGGCCCGCTGACCCTGCGCAACCGGATCGTCAAGGCGGCCACGTTCGAAGGCGCCACTCCGGACGGACTGGTCACCGACCGGTTGATCGAGTACCACCGCGGTCCCGCCGCCGGCGGGGTGGGCATGACGACCGTCGCCTACCTGGCGGTGGCCCCGGAGGGCCGCACCGAGCGGCGCCAGATCTGGATGCGACCAGAAGCCGTACCGGGGCTGCGCCGGCTGACGGACGCCGTGCACGCCGAGGGAGCCGCGGTGTCGGCGCAGATCGGCCACGCAGGGCCGGTCGCGAACGCCGCTTCCAACCGAAGCCCGGCGCTCGCCCCGACGCGCCGGTTCAGCCCGCTCGGCATGCGGACCACCCGGGCGGCCACCGAGGCGGACATCGCGCGGATCGTCCGGGCGCACGGTGAGGCCGCCCGGCTCGCGCTCGCCTCCGGCTTCGACGCCGTGGAGATCCATCTGGGGCACAACTACTTCGCGAGCGCGTTCCTCAGCCCCCGGCTGAACCGGCGCCGGGACCGGTACGGCGGCAGCCTCGCCAACCGGGCCACGGTCGCGCGGGAAGCCGCCCGCGCCGTGCGCGACGCCGTCGGCGACCGCATCGCCGTCACCGCGAAGCTGAACATGGACGACGGCGTCCCCGGTGGCATCTGGCTCGACGAGAGCCTGCGGCTCGCCCGCTGGCTCCAGGACGACGGCACGGTCGACGCCCTGGAGCTCACCGCCGGCAGCTCCCTGCTCAACCCGATGTATCTCTTCCGCGGCGGCGCGCCCCTCCGCGACTTCGCGGCGACCTTCCCTCAGCCGCAGCGCCTCGGCGTCCTGGCGCTGGGGGGCCGCTTCCTGATCGAGTACCCGTACCAGGAGGCGTACCTGCTCGACTCGGCCCGCCAGTTCCGCGCCGCGCTGGACCTCCCGCTGGTCCTGCTCGGCGGCATCTCCGACCTCGCCACCGCGCAGCGCGCCATGGCCGAGGGCTTCGACTTCGTGGCGATGGGACGCGCCCTGCTCCGCGAGCCCGACCTGATCAACCGCTACCGGGACGGAACGAGCAGCACGTCCCTGTGCGTCCACTGCAACCGCTGCATGCCGACGATCTACACCGGCACCCGCTGCGTCCTCGTCGACACGGAGCCCCCGGCCCGGCGTTGACCCGCCACGATCGCAGCGGCCGCAGGGGGCCACACGATCACACGGGGCGCAGGGGCCCGGCATTGCGTAGCCGCGTGCCCGCTCCTGCCTACCGGGTGCGGGTGACGACCAGGACGCGCGGGCTGATTCCGATGGCTGCCGTCACCTGGTTCGTGACCGGAACGGAGCCGACGGAGAGGCCGACGCCGGTGCCGCCGGACGTGACAGCCGAGTAGATGGCGGGGCCTCCGTTGCCGATCGAGACCTGGTAGCGGTGTTCGGGGTGGGGGTCGTAGCCGTTGGCCCAAGCGCCGCCGGCGGTGATGTGGACGGCGACCCATTCGCCTTCGTACCACCGGGTGCCGGGCCCGTTGTGGGTCATCCTGCAGTCGATGTCTCCGGCGTACCACTGGGCGGAGGGGCAGCTGATGTTCGTCTGCGCGGCTTCCGCGGGGCCGGCCGTCGCCGTCAGTGCCGCCAAGGAGAGAGCCGTCGTGCCGAGCAGGGCATACGGGCGTCGGATCGGATTCATGTGAGTCCTTCGCGAAGTCGGAGCGGTGGGCGGATCAGTTGGCGGCGGAGACGTGGAACCAGTCGCCGGGCAGGACGCGCTCGTCCCGGTAGAACGTGGCGAGGCGTTCCCCTCCCTTCTGGTTGTGGCTCCTGGGGATGTTGCAGCGCGCCCAGCCGTCCGATCCGATGTACGTGGTGACGACGGGCGTGTTGGGCCAGGTGTCCGTCAGCGGGCAGTTGCCCGGGGGGAAGGTGCGCGGGGCGAAGGGTGTGCCGCTGGTCGAGGCGCCCTGCTGCGTGGAGCGGAACGGGTACTCGTCGCACTCGTAGTCGGTGGGCCTGGGGTAGGAGGCGCCGGACGGGCACGCGCGGTCGCCGTTGGCCTTGGACTGCGAAGGGTCGTGGAGCCTCTGCAGGTGACTCGGCAGACCGGTGTAGATGGCCCAACCGACGTTGAGGGCGTTCCAACCGATCTCAGGGTCGTTGTAGTGCAGGGACAGCCACGGGTCGAAGCCCTCGAAGACGCAGCCGGGTGTGGTGTTGTTGCCGGGCAGCGCGTGGTCGCAGCGCAGCGGGAGCGCCGTTGCCTCGGCTTCGATGTCGGCGACCTCGCCCGGAACGGAGAAGTCGAGGCTGAGGCTCCCTGTGGCGTCGCCGCGGTCGCCGCGGTTGACGAGGGTGGATCTCACTCCCATCTCCTTGGTGATGATGACGTCCTTGACCACGGGATGGACCGTGCTGGTGGCCACCGTCGTGCAGTTGCCGCAGGAGGGGGTGAAGCGAAGATTCATCCCGGCGAAGCCTGTTCCCTCGAACTTCCATGGAGTGATCGAGAGTTGGTACACGGAGTCGATCCCGCCGCGGTTGTAGACGTACCTGACGTCGTGGTACTCCATGCTGCCCAGCCACGTTCCTCGGGTGTCGAAGATGTTCATCTTCGCGATGTCGACCAGGCAGGCGTCCCGGCGCATGAACCACCACTGGCCGTCCATGTGCTCCGGCTCGGCGCACCACGACGGCAAGGGCTGGGGGGTGAGCTGCGCCGCCGGCGCGGCGGTTTCCTTCCCGGTCCGTATCGCTGCCATCGTGCGACGCAAGGCGGCCTTGCTCTCCGCGTCCGGCCGCCGGCCGGACGTGTGGCACACGACGAATCGCTGTCCTAGGGTCCGCGCCTTCTTCAGCAGTGTGTCGGACGGTCGGCAGCTGTCGGTGGTGGCGGGCCCGGACACGGACGACGGCCGGAGAGGGGGCCCCGGCGTGGGCGGCGGCGTGGCGGCCGGGGGCGGGGCCAGGACCGTCAGCGCGGTCTGCCGTACGGGGTTCGGTTGGGAAGTAGGCGTCTCCTGGGCCTGCGCGACGGCCGGGGAGAGGGTCAGGAGCGTCGCCACGACGCCTATGAGAACGGCTCTTCGTCTGTGCACGGGGATCCTCCCGGATACGGGGATGCGTCGGTGTGCGAGTTGCGCGGGGGCACGCTGAAGCCGGCTCGGGTCGGGGAGCGTGCGTGGACCGGGATCGGCCAGCTCGGAGGCAACGCCGCAGGGGGACGGCGCGAGCCGACTCGGGCTCGGCGTTGGGGGCGGCGGTCAGGCCGACCCGTGAACCGGGACGGCAGTCCGCGGCCGTGCGGGACAGCGTCGGCTCCGATCCCGGAATGGGACAGCGTCGGCTCCGCCCCGGAAGAGCACGGACCCGACGGAGGCTTCGGTCAGAGGGAGGCTTCGGTCAGACGGAGGCTTCGGTCAGACGGCCTTCCGGCCCGAGCGGCCCTTGTCGTCCTCGCGGACGCGGATCGGCGTCACGTCGGCCAGGTACCCGTTCTCGGAGCCGTACGCGTCGTGGGCACCGATGGCGATGGCCGCGATCCGCCCCGCAAGGGGCTGCTTCGTTGTCATGCCCTGAACGCTAGTGGCGGCGGATCGCCCGTCGTCATACCGCTTCGCGTCGTCTGAGAAGGCCGCTGGAACAGGTCGTTCGCCGGTCGGGCACCGGATGCACACCGGTCGCGTCCGACCGCGTTCGAACCGCTACGCCGGTCATCAGTGACGATGCCGCCGGCCCTCTGTCCAGCGCCGAGGTGCCGCTGCACCCGATTCGGCCGGATCCGGCGCGGCGCGCGCCGTTCCGCGCGGCGTGAACCGGGCGCCAGGCCCCCGGCCGCGCGGTCAGCGGCGTCGTGGTTCCCAGCCCAGCACGTCGCGGGCCTTGGTCTGGCTCCAGAGTCCCTCTTGATCGGTGCCGGCGATGTGGAAGACGTCGAAGCCGTCGCGGTGGTCGAGGGCGGCCAGCACGGCTCGTGCCAGGTCGTCGGCGGCCAGGCCGTGGACCTTCGCACCGTCCGCGGCATGGGTCCTGGGTGGCCGGCCGGGCAGCGCCCACGCGGGCCACGCCTGGTTGGTCGTCGGCCAGGCCAGGCGCAGCACGGTCACCGACAGGTCCCACTGGACGGTGGCGGCGTGGCAGACCTGTTCGGCCAGGCGCTTCGTCAGGCCGTACAGGTCGGTGGCGTCCGGCGGCACCGACTCGTCGAGGCGGCGTGTGGTGAGGTCGCGGTAGACGGAGAGGCTGGACAGGTGCACGACGTGGCGAACGCCGGCCCGGTGGGCGGCGGCCAGGGCGAGGTGGACGGAAGTCACGTTGGTGTCGAAGGCCCTTGCCGCGTCGGACAGCTGGTCACCCGTGGGGTTGGTGAGAGCGGTGTGCAGGACGACGTCGATGCCGTCCATGGCAGCCGTCAGCGCGGCCGGGTCCGTGGAGGAACCGGTGAGGTGGGTGTGGGCGCCGGTGCTGGGGCGCGGGTCGAGCACGGTGACCTCGTGCCGCGCGGTGAGGGCAGGAAGGAACAGCCCGGCGACGTAGCCGCTGCCTCCGATCACCAGGACCCGCATGCGGCCACGCTAACAGGGCGCCGCAAGCCCCCTGCGGGCGCCTTGGGTTTCGGCGGGGGCCGCGTGACGACGGCAGGGCGGGCGGGAGGACGCCCGCGCCGGCGCGTAGGCCGGGCACGGGGCGGTCACTCGACGCGCTTCGATCACGGCGTAAGCGTGCGCGCCTTGGCGGTGATGGCGTCGACGAGACGCGTCAGGCCCTTCGGGTGGTGCTGGAGGAACAGGTTCGGCTCGATCAGTTCCAGTTCCATGACGACGGGCCTTCGTGCCTCGTCCAGTACCAGGTCCACCCTGGCGAACAGCGGGGTGTCCGGTGACGGGACGGCCGCCAGCGCGGCCCGCGCCACCGCGATCTCGTCGTCCGTCGGCTGGTACGGGGTGACGTCGGGGTGCGGCGCTCGCTCGTTGTCCAGCACTCCGGACTCGGTCAGTACGGGGCCCTTGCGGATCGCGTGGCTGAACGTGCCGGAGATGAAGACCAGCGCGCGTTCCCCCTCCTCCACGAGCCGCAGGTACGGCTGGACCATCACGGCCCGGTCCTGGTCCAGGAGCATGCGGACGTGCCGCTCCGCGTCGGCGCGCTGGTCGGGCTCGTACCGTGCCGTGTCCAGTGCCCCGGCGGAGACCACGGGCTTGACCACCACCGCGCCCGCGCCCAGGAGGGCCTTCGCGTCGAAGGACGAGCCCGGTTCGACGAAGCGGGTGGGGACGACGGCCACCCCCCGCTCGGCCAGGTCCGCCAGATAGCGCTTGTCGCTGCTCCAGCGCACCATAGGGGCCGGGTTCCACAGGCTGGTGAGGCGGGCGGTTCCGTCGGCCCAGGTCAGGTACGCGTCGACGCGTTCGGCGTAGTCCCAGGTCGAGCGGATGACGGCCAGGTCGAAGCTGTGCCACCGCACATCCGGTGCGTCCCAGGGCACCGCGGTGGCTGACACCCCGTTGGCCCGCAACCCGTCCAGGATCAGCTGAAGATCGGCGTCCCACGTCATGCCGGCCTCGCTGGTCACGATCGCCACCCTGCTCATGCCCCTGCCCACGCGACACTCCTGTCGTCACTCGTCCCACTGCTGCTGCGCGATGTCCATTGTCATACCGCAGCGCGGCAGGGGCCGCCTCGACGCTCGTGCGCGTCGGGGCGGCCCCTGTCACCTGTGGCGTCAGAAGCGCCGGAATCGCAGCGTGCGGAGTTCGAACGGGCGGAGCTCGACCGGTACGGCCCCGGCCACCGGCCGCGGGGTCGTGGCCTCCAGGGGGCGTTCCAGGAGGTCCGTCTCCACCACGTCGAGTGCGTCGAAGGCCGGCGTCAGGGTGGCGTTCGCGCGGGCGCCCTGGGCTTCGTGGAAGCGCACCACCACGTCGCCGGTGCCGTCGTCGGCCAGTTTCAGCGCCGTGACGACCACCGTGTCCTCGTCGACGGTCAGCAGCGGGGTCACCTCGGCGGCGCCGGTCCGTTCACGGGTCGGGAGGTTGATGCGGTAGCCCTCGCGGACCGCGTCCTCGATCGTCGCGCCGGGCACCAGGGCGTGCCGGAAGCGGTGGACGCCCTGGTCGGTCTCCGGGTCGGGGAAGCGGGGGGCCCGGAGGAGCGAGGCGCGCAGGGTCGTGGTCGTGCCGGCGTCGTCCTCGCGTACGTCGCGGGTCACGTCGTGGCCGTACGTCGAGTCGGTGACGAGGGCGACGCCCCAGCCCGGTTCCTCCATGTGCACGAAGCGGTGGTTGCACGCCTCGAACTTGGCCGCCTCCCACGAGGTGTTGGTGTGGGTGGGGCGGTAGAAGTGTCCGAACTGGGTCTCGGACGCGTACCGTTCGGCGTGGATGTCCAGGGGGAAGGACAGCTTCAGGAACTTCTCCGTCTCGTGCCAGTCGACCTCGGTGAAGATGTCGAGGCGGGACGAGCCCGGCTGGAGGGACAGCACCTGCACGACGGTCGACGCACCGAAGGAGCGGGTGACGCGGAGCGCCGCCGTGCCGTCCTTCGTCGCCTCCGGGTCCGGGCCGACCTCGTCGGCGTCCGTCAGGTCGGTGACCGTGTTGCGGTAGAAGGCGTCCACGTCCCAGGCGTCCCACATGTTGGGGAAGTCGGGGTGCATCTGGAGGAGGTTCGCGGGCGTGCCGGGCGGCACCGTCTCCCGGTCGGCCCGGAGGTCGTAGGCCGAGACGACCAGGCCCCGGGCGTCGACGGTGATGCGCAGCAGCCCGTTGTCGAGGACGTACGCGCCGTCGCCGGCCTCGGCGAGGTGGGCGGTCTCGGCCGGGGTGGCGGTGGCCGCTCCGCCCGCCGGCACGCCCTGCCAGGAGTGCGGGGTCGCGTTGAAGTGCAGCGGCGTCTCGCCGTCGCCCGCGAGGGCGGCCTGGGCGGCTTCGATGATCGCGGTCAGCTCGGCCGCGACCCGGCGGTAGGTGGCCTCGGCCTCCCGGTGCACCCAGGCGATCGAGGAGCCCGGCAGGATGTCGTGGAACTGGTGCAGCAGCACCGTCTTCCAGATGCGGTCCAACTCCTGGTACGGGTAGGGGAATCCGGCCCGCACCGCTGCCGTCGCGGCCCACAGCTCGGCCTCCCTGAGCAGGTGCTCGCTGCGCCGGTTGCCCTGCTTCGTGCCGGCCTGGCTGGTCAGGGTCGCCCGGTGCAGTTCCAGGTAGAGCTCGCCCGTCCACACCGGCGGGTTCGGGTACTCGGCCTGCGCCTTCTCGAAGAAGTCCGCCGGCGTCTCCCACGTCACCCGGGGCGAGCCCTCCAGGTCCCGCAGGCGGGCCGCCTTGGCCACCATCTCGCGGGTCGTGCCGCCGCCGCCGTCGCCCCAGCCGGTGGGGGCGAGCGAGTGCCGGGCGACGCCCTTGTCCTTGAAGTTCTTCGCCGCGTGCGCGATCTCGCTGCCCTTCATCGCGCAGTTGTACGTGTCGACGGGCGGGAAGTGCGTGAAGATCCTGGTGCCGTCGATGCCCTCCCACTGGAAGGTGTGGTGCGGGAACTTGTTCACCTGCGACCACGAGATCTTCTGCGTCAGCAGCCACTTGGCCCCCGCGGCCTTGATGATCTGCGGAAGCCCGGCCGCGAAGCCGAAGGTGTCCGGCAGCCACGCCTCGTCGTTCTCCACCCCGAACTCGTCGATGAAGAAGCGCTTGCCGTGCACGAACTGACGGGCCATCGCCTCCGAGCCGGGCATGTTCGTGTCGGCCTCGACCCACATGCCGCCGGTCGGCACGAACCGGCCGTCCTCGACCGCCGCGACGACCTTCGCCCACACCTCGGGCCGGTGCTCCTTGATCCACGCCCACTGCTGGGCCTGCGACATGGCGAACACGAAGTCCGGCTCCTCCTCCAGGAGCGCCGTCATGTTCGACGTCGTCCTCGCCACCTTGCGCACCGTCTCGCGCAGCGGCCACAGCCACGCCGAGTCGATGTGCGCGTGCCCGACGGCCGAGACGCGGTGCGCGGAGGGCTCGGCCGGCGAGGACAGCACCCCTTCGAGGAGCTCCCGGGCCCGGGCCGCCGTGCCGCCCACGTCCTGGAGGTCGACCGCGTCCAGGGCGCGGTCGACGGCTCGTACGATCTCGTAGCGGCGCGCCGCGTCCACGGGGAGCTCGGCCATGAGCTCTCCGAGCACCTCCAGGTCCATCACCAGCTGCCACACGGTCTCGTCGAAGACCGCGAGGTCCATGCGCGCCAGCCGGTACAGCGGGTCGCGGTGCGAGGTCTCGATGTCGCCGAGCCGGGTGGGCAGGAAGGGGTGGTAGTCCAGGAGCACCGGGTTGGACGCGGCCTCGACGCGGTACTCGACCTCCTCGCCGCCCTGCGCGGGGGCCGCGACCCGGACCCAGTGGTTGCGGGGGTTGAGCCCCTTCACCGGCGTGCCGTCGGGCCGGTAGACCAGGCCCTCGCACTGGAAGCCGGTCATGTTCTCGTCGAATCCGAGGTCGAGGATCGCCTCGACCGTCCGCCCCGCCCACTCGGCCGGCACGGTGCCGGTCACCGTGAACCAGCTGGTCCCCCACGGCTTGCCCCAGGGGTCGCCCACCGCGGTGGGCCTGGGCTCCGCGGCCAGTCCTTCGGCCACGGGGACGGGCTCGCCCGGGGCTTCCCAGACGCCGATCCGCATGGGCACCGATACGGGGTGGACGGCGGGTCGGATGCGTTCGTCCAGGACGCGCTTGAGGCGGGCCTCGACGAGTCCGCGGTCGTCATGCATGGGGGTCTCCTTCGGGGCGGTGAGAGTGGGGGTGAGGGTGAGGGCGGGGGTGGGGGTGAGGGTCGGTGCGACAGCAGGGGCCGCGGGGAGCAGTCGGGAGGCGGGGTGGGGCGTACGTGCCGGAGGTTCGCGGGCGCGGGCCTCGGCGGGCCCCGGTGTCAGGGGACCTGGTCGACGGTCACCACCTCCGTGATGCCCCGGGCCGCCAGGTGTGCGGGGTCCTCCGCCAGCGGGGCCAGCACCGCGGTGGGCCGGGCGCCGTCGGCGACGAGGCGGAAGTACGCCTCGTAGAAGGCGCCGCCGGGGGCGCAGACGGAGCGGGTGGGCATGCTCGGGCCGTCGCCCGCGTCGACGACCAGGGCCGTGGTGCGCGGTGCGGGGGGCGGTACGGGGACGTCCTCGGCGTACCGGCGGGCGTAGGTCTCCAGGACGCGCGCGGTGTCCTTCGGTTCGCCGGCGTTGGTGAGGATCCCGAGTCCGTACTCCAGCTCGGGGAAGTCGGCCAGCGTGCGCGAGACGTCGTGGGAGCACCACCAGGTGACGCCCCACAGGTCCGGGCAGTCGAGCGCGTTGCGCAGCGTGGCCTCGCTGAACGCGGCGGCCCGCTCCGGCGGCACCAGCGGGGCGGGGGCGCCCACTTCCTGGAGCCAGACCGGCCGTCCCGGGTCGCGCGCCCACGCCTTCGACAGCTCGATCAGGTAGGCGGCGTGGTGTTCGGTGGGGGGCGACACGAGGCCGTGGAGCTGGGCGGTGCCGTTGAAGACCCAGGAGTGGACCGCCGTCATCGCTCCGTGCCGGGCCGCGTGGTCGGGGGTGAACGGCATGTCGTCCTGGTACCAGGTGGCGTCGTACTCGGCGTGCAGGTGCGTCCGTCCGGGGGCGCCCTCCTCGCAGGCGGCGAGCATCCGGGTCAGCCAGGCGTCGACCTGTTCGGGTGTGGCTCGGTCGGGGTCGGGATGGGGGTCGGCCGAGAACTGGTTGATCTCGTTGCCGACGGTCATCCCCAGGAAGTGGGGCCGGTCGGCCAGGGCGCTCGCGAGGGTGCGCAGGTACGCGGCCTGTCCGTCGACGACCTCCGGGTCGGTGAAGAGGTTGCGGCGGTGCCAGGTCCGCGTCCAGGCGGGCAGGAAGTCGAAGCTGGACAGGTGGCCCTGGAGGCCGTCGACGTTGACGTCCAGGCCGAGTTCGCCGGCCGTGTCGACCAGGTCGAGGAGCTGGTCGACGGCGCGCGGGCGGATCAGGGACCGGTTGGGCTGGAAGTACGGCCAGAGGGGGAAGACCCTGATGTGGTCGAGGCCGAGGGCGGCGATGGACTCCAGGTCGGCGCGGACCGCACCGGGGTCGTAGTCGAGCCAGTGGTGGAACCAGCCTTGGCTGGGGGTGTAGTTGACGCCGAAGCGGGGCGTGGGCATGGGGTCTTCCTAGGGGGATGCGGAGGCCGGGGGGAGGGAGGCGGCCGGAGGGAGGCGGCCGGGGGGCGGCTGCCAGGGCGGCACTGCGTTCCGGAGGCGCGGCGTCGCGGGCGTCAGCCCTTGACCGCGCCCTCGCCGACGCCTCGGAAGAAGAAGCGCTGGAGGCCGGCGAACATCACGATCAGCGGCGCGACGGCGATGATGGTGCCCGCCGCGACCACCCTCTGGTTGTTGGCGAAGGTGCCGTGCAGGAAGTTCAGTCCCACGGTGAGGGTGAAGTTGTCGGAGTCCGAGAGCACGATGAGGGGCCAGAGGAAGTCGTCCCAGGCGCCCATGAAGGCGAAGATCGCGACGACGGCGAGGGTGCCCTTGACCGCGGGCAGTGCCACCTTCACGAACCGCTGCCAGACGTTCGCGCCGTCGACGATCGCGGCTTCCTCGATCTCGAAGGGGATGTTGCTGAAGGCGTTGCGCATCAGCAGGACGTTCATGGCGCCGATGCAGCCGGGGAGCACGACGGCGACGAGGGTGTCGTTGATGTCGAGGGTGCGCATGGTCGCGAACTGGGCGATCATGATCGCTTCCATCGGGACGAGCAGCGCCAGGACGAAGACGAGCGAGGCGGCGGCCCGCCCCTTGAAGCGGAGTCGGGCGAGTGCGTATCCGGCCATGGCCGCGCCGATCACGTTGGTGAGGACGTTGGTGACGGCGACCTTGAGGGAGTTCAGGATGTAGTCCCACACCGGGATGATGTCGGCGACGCCCTGGTAGTTGTCCCAGGTCGGGTGCTCCGGCAGCAGGCGGGGCGGCGAGGTGAAGATGTCCTCGGTGGCGCCCTTGAGCGAGGTGGACAGCTGCCAGAGGAACGGGCCGATCATGATCAGCAGGACGAGGACGAGCGCCGCGTAGCGGAGCGCCAGGAGCCAGGTGGGGGTGCGGCGGCTCCGGCGGGGCTTGCGGCGGGCCTTGACGGGCGGGGCGGAGCCGGTGTTCCGGGCCGGGGCGGGGGGCGGGGCGGGGGCCCGTGTGTCGCTGGTGGTGGGCATCAGTCCTTGTCCTTCCGGTCGGCCCGCAGCACGAAGAGCATGAGGATCAGGGTCAGGACGAACAGGGTGATGGAGATCGCCGAGGCGTATCCGGTGCGTCCCTGGAGGCCGGTGCCGACGCGCTGGATCAGCATCACGAGGGTGGTGTCCTGGCCTCCCGGGCCGCCGGTCGGGCCGGCGATCATGAAGACCTCGGAGAAGACCTTGAAGGCCGAGACCGCGGACAGCGCGCCCACCAGCACCATGGTCGAGCGCACCGCGGGCACGGTGATGGACCAGAAGCGCCGGACCGGGCCGGCGCCGTCCACCTCGGCGGCCTCGTGCAGCTCGCGGGGTACGTTGGCCAGCGCGGCCAAGTAGATGATCATGTAGTAGCCGAGGCCCTTCCAGACCGTCAGCATCATCGAACTCAGCAACAGCAGCCACTGGTTGGAGAGGAACGGCACCGGGTCGACGCCGACCATCCCGAGGATCGCGTTGACGAAGCCGCGGTCGTCCAGCATCCACACCCACATCAGGGCGACGACGACCACGGACGCCACGACGGGCGTGTAGTAGGCCGAGCGGAAGAACGCGATGCCGGGGATGTGCTTCTGGACCAGGAGGGCCAGCAGGAGCGGCAGCAGCACCAGCAGCGGGACCACGACGACGACGTACAGGGCGCTGTTGCGCAGGGCGATCCAGAACTGCTCGTCCTGGAAGAGGGCCTGGAAGTTCGCGAGGCCGACGAACTCGCCCTCGGTGAGGGTCCGGGCGTCGGTGAGGGACTTCCACACCGTCGCGAAGAACGGATAGAGGTTGAACGCCAGGGTGATCAGCAGCCCGGGAGCCAGGAACAGCCAGGGGCTGAGGGGCTGGTGGGTGCGGCGCCCCCGCCCGCCGCCGCGCTCGGTGGCGCGGCGGCGGGCGGCGGTGCCCGTGGCGGTGTTCGCGGAACCGGTCGCCCGGGCCGGAACGGGGGTGGTGCTCACGGGGCTCACCGTCCGGTCAGTTCTGCTCGAGGAGCTTGTTCATCTGGGCGGCGGCGCTGTCCAGGGCCGCCTGGGGGCTCGACTTGCCCGTGAAGCACTTGGCGATCTCGTTGCGCAGGATCGTCTTCATCTCGTCGCTGAACAGGACGGGCGTGTAGTTCACCGCGGTCGGCAGCATCTTGGCCGACGCCACCCGGATCTTGCCCTCCTCGGTGCCGTCCGGCTTCGTCCAGTACTCCTTGTCCAGCGAGCCCTTCGTCGAGGGGAAGACGGCGACCTTGTGCCCGAACGCCTCCTGGTTCTTCGCGTTGGTGAGGAAGTGCGCGAAGGCGACGGCCGTGGCGGTCTGCTTGCTCTGCGCGTTCACCGACAGACCCTGGAGGTACATGTTCTGCTTGCCGGTGTTGGTCGGGACCTCGGTGATTCCGATGTTCTCGTACAGCGACGGCGCGTTCTTCTTGAAGTTGTCGAGGTCGTGGGCGCTGCCGGGGTTCATCGCTATTTCCTGCTGGAGGAACTTCGTACCCGTCGAGTCGTCCTTGAGGGTCAGGGTCTGCTTGTGCAGTCCGCCCTCGTCGTACAGCTTCTTGAATTTCGTGAGAAGCTCGACGCCCTTTTCGTTGTTGAGCGTGATCTTCTTGCCCGCCGCGTCCATCGCCTCGACGCCGTACCGTCCGAAGTCCTCGACGGTCGGCGGCTGTCCGAGGGTGGCCTCGCCCTTCTTGGCGAGCTGACCCGCCACGGCGAACAGTTCGTCGAAGGTCTTGGGCGGCTTGGTCGCGTCGATGCCGGCCTTCTCGAACATCGTCTTGTTGTAGAAGAGCGGACCGCTGTTGAGGTACCAGGGGAAGGCGTACGTGCCGTCCATGCCCGGCATCTCGAAGCCCTTCCAGGCCCCTTCGAGATACTCCGCCTGGTACTTCTTGGCGACCGCGTCCTTGTCCAGGTTGAGCAGGAGACCGGCCTTGGCCAGCGGGTACGCCAGGTCGGGCGAGAGATTGACCACGT
This sequence comes from Streptomyces sp. NPDC093111, assembly GCF_040683955.1. Lineage (NCBI taxonomy): Bacteria > Bacillati > Actinomycetota > Actinomycetes > Kitasatosporales > Streptomycetaceae > Streptomyces > Streptomyces sp. NPDC093111. The sequence continues at coordinate 133,171 of NZ_JBFBNW010000009.1, forward strand.
CGGGCAGCGAGCCGGCGGAGGCGTCGGCGCTCAGCTTGTCGGGGTAGCCGTCGGCGGGCTGGTCCACCCACTTGACCTTCGCCCCCGGATACTCCTTCTCGAAGTCCGCGATGACGCCTTCGAAGTAGTCCTTGAAGTTCGCCCTCAAGTTCCAGGTCTGGAACTTGATGGTTCCCTCGACCTTTCCGTCGGTCGACGACCCTGCCTTCGACGTGCCTCCGCCGCAGGCGGTGACCGTGGCGAGACAGAGGACCGTGCCGAGTCCGACGGCTGTCCGGATCGCGACGCTGCGAGTAATGGACATAAGTGGCTGACTCCTTGCTGCAGAAAATTCTGGTGGGTCGAGCTGCCCTCACCTTGGAGCCGAATCACCTTTAGGTCAAAGCGCGTTGAGCACCACTGATCGACAAAATCGCAGGTCAGCCGAGCTAAAGAGGACTAAAGGTTCTAAACCTGTGGTCATTGGTCGCTACACCCGGGTGCGCACGCCGGGATTTACTGTGGCCAGCAGCAACGATCTGGAGGGATTCCCGCGGACATGTGTGCCCAGACGAACGGGAACGAAGGCCCGCAACGCTCCGGAAGGCCCTTCCCCTCACCACGGATCCCGGTCGGCCGCAGTTCCCCCGGCGCCGCGCGCCGCCCCTCGTGGGACGGCGCCGCCACCCCGCCGGCGCCCCGCGCTCCCACGCTCGACGAGATCGCCAAGGAAGCGGGGGTGTCGCCGACGGCCGTCTCCTTCGCCCTCAACAACCGCGCGGGCGTGTCCGACGCGACCCGCCGCCGGATCCTCTCCATCGCCTCGCGCATGGGCCGACGGGTCCCGGCGGCCGGCCCCTCACCCGCCCGGGACCGCTCCCGGGCCATCGGCCTCGTCCTCGCCCGCCCCGCCGGCAGCCTCGGCGTCGAGGCGTTCTTCCTCCAGGTGGTCTCCGGCATCCAGGCGGCCCTGGCCCCGCACGACCACGCCCTCGTCTTCCAGATGGTCGACGACATCGACGCCGAGTGCGAGCTGTACCGGCGCTGGTGGACGGAGCGCCGGGTCGACGGCGTCATCGTCGTCGACCCGAGGGTCAGCGACCCGCGCCCCGAGACGCTGACCGTGCTCGGACTGCCCGCCGTCGTCATCGGCGCCCTGGAGGGCGCCGACCCCGGCGCTCAGGGCACCGGCGGGCACCGGCGCCGCAGCGCTCTGTCCACCCTCTGGGCGGACGACGCCGGAGCGATGGACCTGATCGTCCATCATCTGCACGAGCTGGGGCACCGGCGCATCGCCCACATGGCCGGTCCCCCGGGACTCGCGCACACCGCCCGCCGGATCGCAGCCCTCCGCTCGGCCGCCCGGCGGCTCGGGCTCGACCACATCGTCTCGGTGACCACCGACTTCTCCGACCGGCAGGGCATCAAGGCGGCCCGTCGCCTCCTCGGAGCGTCCCTGCGGCCCACGGCCCTCATCTGCCACAACGAGGTCATGGCGGTGACGGCGGCGGGCGTCGCCGCCGAGCGGGGGCTGCGGATCCCGGAGGACCTGTCCCTCGTCTCCTGGGAGGACTCGGCGATCTGCCGCACCTTCCACCCCCGGCTCAGCGCCCTCACCCGCGAACCGGGCTCCTTCGGCCGCCGCGCGGCGGCCGAGGTCCTGCACCTCCTGGCCGGCGCGCAGCCGCGCCGCCTCCAGGACCCGCTGCCGAGCCTGGAGGTACGGGAGAGCTGCGGCCCGGCCCCACGAGCCTGAACACCCACCAGCCCCCGCACACCCACCGTCCCCCCGAACCCGACAAGCGAGTACCGCCGATGACCCACACCCCCACCTCCCGCACCGCCAACCCTCCGACCCCGACCCCGACCCCGACTCCGGCTCCGGCTCCGACCCCGACTCCGACTCCGGCCCCGGCCCCGGCCCCGGCCCCGGCCCCGACTCCTACCGATGCGGTCGTCGCCGCGATCGACATCGGCGGCACCAAGATCGCGGGCGCGCTGGTCGACGCCGGCGGCAGCCTGGTGACGCGCGTCCAGCTTCCGACCCCCGCCACCGAGGGCGCCGACACGCTCATGCGGCAGGTCGGACGCGTCCTGGCGGAGCTGCGCGCCCATCCGGAGTGGCGGCGGGTGCAGGCCGTGGGGGTGGGCTGCGCGGGTCCGGTCGACACGGTCGCGGGGACCGTCAGCCCGGTCAACATCCCCGGCTGGCGCGCGTTTCCGCTCGTCGACCGTCTTCGTGACGCCCTCGGCGGGGAGGAGGACGGTGCGGGCCTCCCGGTGCGGATGATGGCGGACGGCCCGGCGATCGCCGCCGCCGAGTTCTGGAACGGTGCGGCCCGCGGGCGTACCAACGCCCTCTGCATGGTGGTCTCGACCGGGGTCGGCGGCGGACTGATCCTCGACGGCAGGCCGTACGCCGGTCTCAGCGGCAACGCGGGCCACATCGGGCACATCAGCGTCGAGCTCGACGGCGAGCCGTGCCCCTGCGGCGGCAGGGGCTGCGTGGAGCGCCTGGCCAGTGGCCCCAGCATCGTGCGGTACGCGCTCGCGCGGGGCTGGAGCCCGCCCGCCGGAACGGAGGCCACGGCGCGTACGGTCGCCGATGCCGCCCGGCGCGGCGAGCCCGCTCCCCGCGCCGCCTTCGCCCGCGCGGCCCGCGCGGTGGCCGCCTCGGTCGCGGCGACGGCCGCGCTGGTCGAGCTGGAGGTCGTCGTGATCGGCGGCGGGGTCGCCGCCTCGGGCGACCTGCTCTTCGACGCCGTACGAGCCGAGTTGAAGAACTACGCGACCCTCTCGTTCACCCGCGAGGTGCGGGTCGTCCCGGCGAAGGCCGGCACCGACGCGGGCCTGGTCGGCGCGGCGGCGCTGGCGTTCGGGATCTGACACCGGACACCGACGAGGACCAGGGATACGGCCGCAGGGGCCGGTCCGCGACACGAGCGCGGACCGGCCCCTGCGGCCGTTTGGCAGTGGCCTTGCTTCTGGTGTCGGTGACAGAGGTCCGGAGGTGGCTCGCGCCGCCTCCGGACCTCTGTGACCGACGTTTCCCGACCGTTCCCTACGAGGGGAGCCGGTCCCCGGTGACGGCGGAGAAGAGGTGCACCTCGTCCTCCCGGGGGACGACCCGCACCGTCTGCCCGCGCAGGCCCTCCTCACGTCCGAAGGTGCGCACGGTCATGGGCGCGTCCTCCCCGTCGCCGAGGTCCAGGCGGCCGTACGCGAAGCCTTCCGAGCCCAGTTCCTCGACCGTGTAGAAGGTGACCGGCAGGCCCTTGTCGCTGTGCCGGGCGTGGAAGTCGAGGTGCTCGGGGCGGATGCCCAGGGTGATCCTGTCGGAGTCCGTCGCCTTCCGGGCGGCGTCGCTGATCCTCACGAGGCTGCCGCCGAAGCGGACGCCCTCGTCGGTGAGCGGCAGGGTGAACAGGTTCATCGCGGGCGAGCCGATGAATCCGGCGACGAAGACGTTGGCCGGCTCGTCGTACATGGTGCGCGGCGGGTCGCACTGCTGGAGCACACCGTCCTTGAGTACGGCCACCCGGTCGCCCATGGTCATCGCCTCGACCTGGTCGTGGGTGACGTACACCGTCGTGGTCCCCAACCGGCGCTGGAGTGCGGCGATCTCGGCGCGCGTCTGGACACGCAGCTTGGCGTCGAGGTTGGACAGCGGCTCGTCCATGAGGAAGACCTGCGGCTCGCGGACGATGGCGCGTCCCATGGCCACGCGCTGCCGCTGGCCGCCGGAGAGCGCCTTCGGCTTGCGCTGCAGGTACTCGGTGAGGTCCAGGATGCGGGCCGCCTCCGCGACGCGCCGGTCGATCTCCTCCTTGCCCACCTTGGCGATCTTCAGCGCGAAGCCCATGTTCTGGGCGACCGTCATGTGCGGGTAGAGCGCGTAGTTCTGGAACACCATGGAGATGTCCCGGTTCTTGGGCGGGAGGTAGGTGACGTCGCGGTCCCCGATCCGGATGGATCCCTCGGAGACGTCCTCCAGGCCGGCCAGCATGCGCAGCGTGGTGGACTTGCCGCAGCCCGACGGACCGACGAGGACGAGGAACTCGCCGTCGCGGATGTCGAGGTCGAGGCTCTTGACGGTGGGCTCGTCGGCCCCCGGGTAGGTCAGCGACACGTTGTCGAAGACGATGGCTGCCACGGTGGTTCCTTCCCATCACCGGCGGTACGTGCCGGACGATCCAAGTGGAATGAGAGTTGCGCCGCGGAGCTGCGGCGCCTACTGCTGTGGAGCAGCTGGTGTAGACCAATTGCTCTCACCCTCGTCATCGACCCGCGGACCGGTCAAGCGATCCGCGCCCCGACCCGCCCGCTCCGATGAGGAGGGGACCTGAGACCCGGGTCCGGGCGGACCCAAGGACCCTCCCGAAGCCGGAGATCACCACCGAAGGGCCCGGGCTTCCGACCCCACCCGCCGCCCCAACCGCCCCCGTACCTGCCGGTCCTGACGGGTCGCACGCGAGACCTTTGTGGCGGCCGCCCCCTATCACCCTGTGAGGAGAATCCCGTGCTCGAAGGCTTCGGCGAGGCGCTCGCGGACCGGGAGTACTACCTGCCGCTGCCCAGCGTGGCCGACCCCGGGCCGCGTTTCGCCCCCGGTGACGTTCCGTCGGGCGTACGCGCTTCCGTCCAGGGCATCTGGACGGTCTGGGGCAGCCCGAGGACCGGGCCGGCCGAACAGGGCTGGAAGATCCACGTGTCGGCGCGGCTGGACCGGGCGCAGCACGTGCTCGACACGGTCGCGGAGATCTGCTTCTCCGAAGGCGTGCCGTTCAAGCATCTGAGCGCCCGGCTCTTCTTCCTGTTCCTCCACCACAAGCACGCGCCGCGGACCCAGGCGGGCAAGTTCTGCGCCGTCTACCCTCCGGACACGGCGACCGCCCGCCGGCTGCTGGACCGCCTGCGCGACGCGCTCGACGGGGAGGAGGGGCCGTACGTCCTCACCGACCGGCGCTATCGCGACTCTCGGACCGTCCACTACCGCTACGGCTCCTTCGACGGTGCCCGCAGTCGGCTCCGGGCCGACGGCACCCGGGAGGGGATCGTCCGCGACGGTTCCGGCCGCGAGGTCGTGGACGCGCGGCTGCCCGCCTTCCTCTTGCCGGCGGGGGTCACGGACCCCTTCGTCGAGCAGGAGGAGCAGCCGCACGCGGGCCCGATCCTGATCCGCGACTACGAGGTGACCGGCGCGGTGCGCCTGAGCAACGCCGGCGGCGCGTACCGGGCCCGCGACCGGCGGACCGGTCGCACGGTCTTCCTCAAGGAGGCCCGCGCCCACAACGGCCTGGTCTTCGACGGGACCGACGCGCGGCAGCGGCTGCGGCACGAGTACGAGGTGCTGCGCGCGCTGCACGCGGCGGCCCCGGGGGTGGGGCCGGAGCCGCTGGAGCATTTCACGGAGTGGGAGCACGACTTCCTCGTCACCGAGTACGTCACGGGGCAGCCGCTGGTGGCCTGGCTGAGCCGATCGTCGCCGCTGGCCCGCGCCGACCGTACGGCCGAGTCCGTCGCCGCGTACTACGAGGCGTGCAGGCGGCTGCTGACCGCGCTGGACGCCTCGCTCGCGCGGCTGCACGGCGCCGGCTACCGCTTCGGCGACCTCAGCCTGGGCAACATCCTGGTCACGCCGTCCGGCGGGGTCCGGCTGGTGGACTTCGAGGCGGCCACGGCACTGTCCGCGGCCCCGTCCGGGATCGGCACGCCGGGGTTCACGCCGCCGCCCGGCCTGCGCAGGGCCGACGCCGATCCGCTGCTCCAGGACCGGTACGGCGCGTCGGCGGTCGCGCTCGCCTTCCTGGCACCGTTCAACGAGATCGCCGAGCACGCGCCCGCCAACCTCGCGCTCCTGCGCCGCGACCTGGCGGACGTGGCTCCACCGCAGGACCTTTGGCAGCGGGCGACCGCGTTCCACCTGACGGAGGGCCGGGCGCAGGGCCTGACGGATGGCCGGGCGGAGCACCGGGCGCAGGGCCTGGCGGATGGCCGGGCGGACGGCCTGACGGAGCGCCGGGCGGACGGCCTGACCGATCCCGTGACCGTTGGCCTGACCGAAGGCCGGGCGAAAGGCCGGGCGCGGTACCGGAACGGTCCTGACCGCCCGCCCTCCCCCGTCGAGCCGGCCGCCGACCTGGCCCCCGATCCGCGGGGCCGCCTCGCCCGGCTGGCCGAGGAAGTGGCCGCGGGGCTGCTGGAGATGGCCGACCCCGACCGGCCCGAGTGGGCCTTCCCGCCCTCGCCCGAGGCGTTCCGGACCAACAACGTGTGCCTGGCCTACGGCACGGCCGGAGTGGTGCACGCGCTGCACCGCGTCGGGGCCACGGTGCCGGAGGAGATCGGTGAACGGCTGCGCCGCGACACGCTGGCGCTGCGCCGTGCCCTGCCTCCCGGGCTGCTCGTCGGTTCGGCCGGGATCGCCCGGGTGCTCGCCGGCCTCGGCCGGCTGGACGAGGCCGTCGACCTCCTCCGGGACGCCGACGGCCACCCCCTGACCGCCTCCTGCGGCACGCTCGCCGGAGGGCGGTCCGGAGTCGGCCTGAGCTGGCTCGCCCTGCACCGGCTGACCGGGGAGAGCGGCCACCTGGAACGGGCCGCCGCGGCCGGGGAAGCCCTGCTGCGCACCCCGGACCTGTCGGCGGCCCTCGGCGAGCACGACGCGCGCGGCCTGCTGCACGGCCGCTCGGGGCTCGCCCTCTTCCTCCACCGCCTGGCCCGCGCCACCGGCGAGGCCCGCTTCCTGGAGGCCGGCCGCCTGCTGCTCCACCAGGAGTTGGACCGGACCTTCCCGCTGGACGACGGCGCCCTGTCGATCTCGGACGACGCTCGGCTCACCCGCGCCATGCCGTACCTGGCCACGGGCGCGGCCGGTCTCGCGACGGCGCTCACCCGCTATGTGGCCACCGCGCCGGACGAGCGCTGCGCCGCGGCCCTGCCGCGGCTGGTCGCCGGCATCCGGGTGTCCTGCGCGACGAAGGAGGCGGGCCTGTACCGGGGCCTGGCCGGACTCGCCTGGTTCCTGGCCGAGCACGCCGGGCTCACCGGGACGGACCAGGCCCGCGAGGACGCCGTGCGGGCCGCGACCGGCCTGCTGAAGTACGCCGTCCCGTACCGGCGCGGCGTCCGCTTCCTCGGAGCGGGCTCGCAGCGCTTCACCGCCGACCTGTCCAGCGGCGGGGCCGGAGTCCTGATGGCCCTTCACCGCCTGCTGTCCGGCCCGCTCCTGACGGGGCCCCACCCGGCACGTCCCCGACTCCTGGCAGCCGCCTGACGTCACCGGACGCGCCTCCCACGACCCCCTCGGCACGGCGGCGGACACCTCCGCGCCGAGGTACGCAGTGACCCACACCCACCACTGGAACCCCGCGTTCAACCCGACACGAGAGAGGAGATCTTCCATGAGCCAGATCCTCGCGCTCCAGACCCTGGACACCGAGCAGGACGCCCAGGCCCTCGTTCCCTGCTTCAGCGTCGCCTGGAGCATCAGCGACATCTTCCCGGAGCCGATGTAAGACCGGTACGCGCACGGGCCGGGACCGGTGGGCAGGGACGAGGGTCCTGCCACCGGTCCCGGCCCGCTGCGGCCGAGTCGGCGTCCGCTCAGGGGTCTGCTTCCGCTCAAGCGGAGCGGGAGAGTTGTTCGCGCACCCACTGGGGGTCGGGGTTGGTGTGCGGACGGCCCGCCACGACGACCGTCGGCACGGTCTCGTTGCCGTCGTTGGCGGCCCTCACCACCGCGGCTCCTTCCGGGTCACGCCAGATGTCGACCCAATGCATGCGGCGGGCGTTGCGTCCCAGGCGCATGCGCAGGCGCATGCAGTACGTGCAGCCCGGACGCCAGAAGACGACCGGCCGTCCGTCGGCCTCGCTCCGGCGTTCCGCCTCCCGCGCACCGATCGACCTCGGGAAGATCAGGGGCGAGTTCACGCCGGCGAACACCAGGAACGCCACGAGGAGTACGGCGGCCGTGCCGTAGTCCCCCTTGCGGATCATTCCGGTCGCTACGGCCGAGCCGCAGACCGCGAGCAGTATCGGCAGCATCCAGGCGCGCATCATGGGACGCAGGCTACCGATGAGCCGACACGCTCCTCGAACCAGCCCGTAGGTGACGCGCACGGTGCCGTGCGGGTTCCTGCAGCACCGAGGCCCGGTTCCCCACCGGACGACAGCGTTCAGTGCCGAGACTCCGGGCCTCGTTGTCACCCGCGACCCTCCTGCGGGCTCCGCTCGACGGGCCGTCACATGGGCAGCGAGAGCAGCCGCACGGGCCCCGCGGGCCAGTGAGCGTCGTCGCGCAGGGGAGTCACCATGGTCCGCAGCGGCATGGTCGCCAGGCGCCTCTCGGGCTGCTCGACGAGGACGTCCCCGTCCAACGGGTGCCATCCGAGACGCGCGTACAGCGGTACGAGGGGCTCGCGGCAGAACAGCAGCGCGTGTTCGGGACCCCACGTCCGGGCGTGCTCCAGTGCCGCGGTGACGACGAGCCGTGCCAGCCCCTGACCTTGCATCCCCGGTGCCACGGCCACCCCGCCGACGCCCACCACCTCGGTCTCGGTGCCGCCGACGACGACACGCAGTCGCAGCAGGCCGGTGTGCGCCACGAGCCGGCCGTCCCGTCTGACGCCGAAGTGTTCGTCCTTCGGCAGCCAGGTCAATCCCGTCCAGGCGACACCGAAGGGGTCCTCGCCGGCGCCGAGGATCTCCTCCTGGTCCCTCTTCGTGTACTGGGCGAGTCGCACCACGGTCGGTGCCGCGAAGGGCGCTGTGTTCTCGGGCATTCCCTCATGATGATCGCATCGCCGATCAAGAGCCAGGCGCCCCCGAGTACCCCGCACCGTCGCGTCAGACCGGCTATAGGGTCCTGCCTGTGGCGAATCATCAGGATGAGACCAGGGTGGCCTACGACGGGGTCGTCGAGTTGTACGCATCGCTGTTCGCGAACCGGCTGGAGACACAGCCGTTCGCCCGGTCCATGATCGGCACCTTCGCCGAACTGGTGCGCGCGACGGGCAACCCACGGGCGGCGGACCTCGGGTGCGGGCCCGGACACCTGACGGCCATGCTCGACGAACTGGGCCTGGACGCCTTCGGACTCGACCTCTCCCCGGGCATGATCGACCACGCCCGCCGGGCCCATCCGGAGCTGCGCTTCCAGGAGGCGCGGATGGAGTCCCTGCCGATCGAGGACGGTGCGCTCGGTGGCGTACTGGCCCACTACTCGATGATCCACACCCCGCCGGGGGAACTGCCGGGGCTGCTCGCCGAACAGGTCCGTGTCCTGGCGCCGGGCGGCCTGCTCCTGGTCTCCTTCTTCGGGACCGACGGACCGGAGCCGATCCGGTTCGACCACAAGGTGACGCCCGCCTACAGCTGGCCGGCGGACCGCCTCGCCGCACTGCTGACCGACGCCGGGCTCACACCGTTCGCCCGGCTGCTCCACGACCCGGCCTCGGAGCGAGGTTTCCTCGACGCCCACCTGATGGCCCGCCGCTCGTAGCCCCGTCCGACGGCGCTCGCCGTACGGTGGCCGTGGACGGGCCCTCGACAAGTCGCCGTCACCTTCCGGGGGAGACGATCCCTTCCAGTGTCCGAGGCATCGGGTAGGCGCGCTCGGCGGGAATCAGCCGATGGGCCTTGGGGGCGTGCCCGGCCTGTATGAGGGTCGCGGCCTTGCGCACCTGGGGGGTGAGGTCGGTGAGACCGACGATCCAGTCGTCGGTGAACGTACGGATCAGGTGGCGGCCGATGCCGACCTGGATGCTGTAGTGGTTCAGTGCCGCTCCGCGCGGCGAGCGTTCCGGGTCCCACTGGACGTGCACCGCCGCCTGGGCCACCGCCGCCGGGTCGGCGGTCGTCAGCACGGCCCGGGACAGCGCCTCCTCCCATCCCTCCCGGGTGATCCGCACTGCGAGAACCCGTTCCTGGCCGGGCTTGCGGGCCCAGTTGCTGCGGTGCATGAGCCACATGAACGACGGCTTGATCCACGTCATCCGGTGGAACGAGAACGGCGCGACGAAGCGGCCCGCCCGCAGTGCCGCGTCGGCGATGGCAGGTGAGTACGCCTGATAGACGACGATCGTGCGAGCGTCGTAGTCGGCACGGATCTGGTACTGGGGCGTCATGCGCCGCACCCTGCCATCCGGTCCGCCGGCACGGCGAGCCGTTTTCCACCCGGCCGCGCGCCGGGGTCGGGTGGGGCCGGGCGGGGCGCCTACGCCGTGGTGCCGAGGTCTCCCCGTCGCAGCAACGCCGCCGCCCGCTCGTTGCGACGCGTCATCAGGTACGCGTGCGGCGACTCTCCGTACGCCGCCCGGAACTCCCGGCTCAGTTGCCCCGCGGACATGCCCACCTCATGGGCAAGCGCCTCCACGTCCAACGGCAGCGCGTCCTGCCTGTCGATCCGGTCACGGACGCGACGCAGCCGCGCCAGATCCGCGAGACGCTGCGCCTGGACACGTGCCTGCCGCCATTCGGGCTTGCACATCGAACCCTTCCCTTCCCTTCCCTTCCCTTCCCTTCCCTTCCCTGACGTCTTCGACCGGCCCGTACGGCTCAGCGCAGCTCCTGGAAGCGGACCAGGTTGCCGGCCGGATCGCGGAAGGCGCAGTCGCGCACTCCGTACGGCTGCTCGGTCGGCTCCTGGACGACCTCCGCGTCACCGGCCCGCACCTTCTCGAACAACGCGTCGAGGTCCGGGGTGGCGAGGAGGATCCAGCCGTAGGTGCCCTTCGCCATCATCTCGGTGATCGTGCGGCGCTCGGACTCGGTGATGCCGGGGTCGACGGCGGGGGGCGCCAGAAGGATCGAGGTGCCCGGCTGGCCGGCCGGACCCACGGTGATCCAGCGCGTCCTGCCCTGCCCGACATCGCTGCGCACCTCGAAGCCGAGGAGGTCGCGGTAGAAGGCGACCGAGGCGTCCGGGTCGTCGTGCGGGAGGGAGACCGTGTGAATGGTGATGTCCATGACCAGCAGGCTAGTCGCGGCCCCCTGACCCGCGCTTCTCGAATCCTGACCGATCGGATCCTCGCTGATCGAATCCCGACCGATCGAGTCCCGACCGATCGAGTCCCGACCGAGCCGCGCGGGTTGCAGGGGGCGCTGACGTGCCATGGGTCTAGCGCGCCAGGTACTCCTGCCGCAGAGCGTCCAGGATGTGTGCCGCCTCGTCGAGGTCCGCGTTGCGGCAGCGGGCCGCGGCGGTCGTGAGGCGGGTGATGGCGTCGTTGCGGCGGTCCAGGCCGTTGCCCTCGATCAGCGCGGCGATGCGGACGGCCTCGGCGCGCGGCACCTCGCCCCGTTCGCCGCCCTGTTCGTGGGCGGAGATCGCGGCCTCCGCCTCGGTCAGCGCCTCGGGGAAGCGCTCGGCCTCGGCGAGGACGCGGGCGCGCCGGTAGTGGACGGAGCCCCTCTCGTACCAGTCCGGGTAGTCCTCGGCGGCGTCCGCCACAGCGGCGGCGATGACGGCGTCGGCCTGGGCCAGGTGGTCGAGGGCGGCGTCCACGCCGTCGGCTTCCCTGGCCACCATGGTGAGGCGGGCGAACTCCCTCATCATCTCGGTGATGAGCGGCGGGTTCGGCGCCTCGGCGTGCGCCGCCAGGGCCCGCTGGTACGCCGTGGCCGCCTGGTCCCAGCGGTCGGCGAGGGCCAGGGTGGTGGCGGCCTCGGCGGCGACCAGCGTGTGGATGTACCGGTCCTCTTCCCATGCCGCCACGGTGTCCGCGAGACGCAGGAACTCGGTGGCCGCGGCCAGGTGCTCCTCCAGGTCCCGCAGCCCGCGCGCCAGGTTGAGCCGGGCCTGGGCGAGGACGCGCTCGTCGAGGGAGGCGGCCGTCGGGTCGGACAGGACGGACTCCAGGACGGCGACGGCGTCGGCCCGCCGGCCGCCGCCGGACAGGACGTCGGCGAGCTGGAGCCGGGTCTCGGTGGCCTCGGTGTGCTCCTCCGCCTGGTCGAAGCGCGCGGCGGCCTCCGACAGGTGGCGCACGGCGCCCGCCTGGTCGCCGAGGTGTGAGAGGGCGTGCCCGAGCAGGGCGTAGGTCGGGGCCAGCGGGAAGCGGGTCTCGTCGTACCGTACGGCGTCGGCGATGGCCTGGTGCAGCAGCTCCACCGCCTCGGCCGACTCCCCCTTGGACATCAGGAACTGTGCGAGCAGGGCCCTCGGACGCGGACCCCGCCAGGGGCGCGCGGAACCGTCCAGGTCCTTCAGGGCGGCGCGCAGTTCGGCCTCGGCCCGGGCGAAGTCGCCGCGCCGTCCGTGCAGGTCCGCCACGTACTGGCGGGCGTTGGCCCTCTGGTGGGCGACGGACAGGCGCTCGGCCTCCGCCGCGAGGCGGCCGACGTGCTCCTCGAACCGCTCCACGGCTGCGTCGGGCGGCTCCGGGAGCGCGCGTTCGACATCGCGGTAGGCGGCGTAGGCGCGGGCGTTGAGCACGATGAGGTACTCGCGGACCCGCTGCCCGGCCACGTCGTCGCCGGAAGCCGTCTCCCCCGCGCCGGGCGACTCGCCCGACAGCGGGGCCTCGGCCATGAGGCGCTCCGCGTCGCGCAGGAACCCGTCGAGGCGGGCCCGTATCGCGTCGCCGTTCGCCTCGGTCTCCTCGGGGGTGGTCCCCCAGGCCACGGCGCGGGCCCGGGCGGACAGGGCGTGCCAGGGCATCCCGACCCGCTCGAACAGGTCGGCGGCTTCGTTCATCGCCACGACGGCCTCGCCCTCGTGGTCGGACGATCCGAGTTCGCCGGCGCGGTGCTCGGCGAGCTCCGCGCGCAGCAGGTCCTCCGGTCCGAGTGCGGGGTCGTGCTCCGCGCCGCCGTCGGCCAGGCGCTCGTCGATGGCGGTCCACAGGCGGTCCGCCGTGGGGTGCCCCTCGTTCGCGAGGCGGCGTGCCTCGCCCACGAGGGCGACGAAGTCCTCGGGGAGCGCGGTGGCGGGGGCCTTCGGGGCCGCCGGGGCGGGCGAGGCGGTGCCGCGGGCGGCGGGCGACCGCAGGCCGAGCGGCAGCGGCTCGTCGACCAGGGGCTGGCGGGCGAGGCGCAGGGCGCGCCGGTCGCCGACGGCGGTGGTGCCGTTGCGCGTGTCGAAGGCGGCGGCCAGTGCGTCGGCCTCGGAGCGGACGTGGCGGAGGAGCTCTCCGGCCGTCCAGTTCCGGCCGGGCGGCCCGGCGACCGGTGTGTCGGTGTGCCCGTCCTCGACGAGGCGGGCGATCAGGACCTCCACGCCGGTGAGGAACTCCAGGTGGGCCAGCGGGGCTCCGGTCGCCTCGAACAGCGGGCGGTTCTCCGCGAGGATCTCCAGGCCGCGGCCCTCGTTGCGCGACAGGGCGCAGAACTCCAGGTGGAGGCCGACCTCCTGCTGCGTACCGTTGCCGCCGCGGACCTTGCGGTATCCGGTGAGGTGGTGGGAGCGGACCTCGTCGGTGCGTCCGGTGCGCAGCATCGGCAGCAGGGCGCGGGCCTGGCTCGCCTGCGGCTCCTCGCTGCACGCCTGGGCGCCGCCGAGGACCGGCGCCCAGGTGTCGAGGGCGCCCTCGTCGTCGCCCGAACGCACCTTGTGCCAGGCGAAGGTGCGGGTCTCGCAGGCCTCGCAGTCGCTCAGTTCGGTGCGGCCGCGGGTCGCCCAGAGGTCGTACGCGTCGGTGACGCCTTCGCCGGTGTGGGCGGCGACGTGGTAGCGCATGGCGGCGACCGGCTGCATGCCGTGCTCGGCCGCCTCGTAGCGGGAGCGCATCCGGTCGATCCAGCTGTGCACGGTGGCCAGCGGCACCTCGGGGACCTGGAGCAGTGACGTCGTGACCCACTTGAAGCGCCAGAAGACCTGGTGGGCCTCCCACTGGCTGAACGACTCGGGGGTGGTGTCCCAGAGTTTGAGCAGCCGGGCGAAGACCACGGGCGACTTGCGGTGTTCGCCGGTGAACTCGTACGCCGTCATGAGCTCCAGCAGGGCGGTGACGAGCACGTCGGGCTTGTCGAACGCCTCCGCCGCCTCGACGAGTTCCTCGGCGGTGACGGTGCGGTGCAGGCCGTGCGGGCGGTCGTGGTTCTCCCGCATCGCCTCCACCACGGCCTCGGGGGTGTCCAGCATCTAGATCTCCTTCCGGGGCTCGGTGCCGGAGGCGTCCGTGCCGGGGTGGTGCATGGCGTGGGTGAGCAGTCCGATGAACGCCCGGTTGAGCAGGGCGCTCTCGCTCGCCTTCAGGGGGCGGCGGCTGAGCAGCAGGGCCTGGCCGTAGAGCGCCTCGGCGGTCGTGACGGCGAGGCCGCGCTCGGCGATCGTGATCGCCTGGCGGACCAGCGGGTTGAGGTGGTTCAGGACGAGCTGTGCCCGCGGGGTCTCGTGGCGCAGGGAGCCGAGGATGTCGGCCCACAGGCCGTCGCTGTCGGCCGCGAGGTGGGACCGGGTCCGCTCGTGCCGTGCCTCGCGGTTGTCGAGGAGCAGCGCGGGGGCGGTCACGGGCTGGAAGTCGCGCAGGACGACGTCGCAGTCGTGGATGCCGACGGTCTCCCGGGCGACGGCGAGGAAGGCCGCCGCGCGCAGCTCGGCGGTCGGGTCGACGGCGTCGAGGTGGGCCGTGACGGTGGCCGGGTCGAGGTCGGTGACGCTCGTGCCGGGCCGGATCTCCGGCAGCCGCAGCACGAGGTCGCGGTCGTAGGTGTAGCCGCCGTTGACGACGCCGAGGCCGGCGGCCGAGGCGATCGGGGCGACCTGCAGGAACTCCTCGACGCTCCGGGTGACCAGGAGGGCCGGGTGGGTCCGGGCGAACTCCTCCAGGGTGACGTTGCCGTCGGTGGTCTCGAACGGCAGCCACGGCAGCACGATGCGGAGCAGCTCGTCGTCGTAGCGGGCGAGCGCCTTGACGGCGAGGTGGTGGGTGTCGATGAACCGGTGCAGCAGGGCCGGGTCGCTGGCGGCGAGCCCGGTGAGCCAGTCACGGATCCGGTCGCCGAGGGCGTCGCGTACGGCGGACAGCGTGCCGTCCTCGTACAGCGCCTCGCGGGAGGCCGTCGGCCGCAGGCTCGTGGTGTCGACGACGCAGCGTACGAAGAACGCCCAGTCCGGCAGCAGCTCGGGGGCCTGGTCGGTGAGCAGCATGCCCTTGAGGTGCACGCGGTGGCCCGCGCGTTCGGCGGGGCTGACGGGGGTGGGCAGGACGTACGCGGCGCCCCGCAGGCCGGCCGCCGGGAGGTCGAGCTCGATGGTGTCGAGCGGGGTGAAGCCGAAGAGGGTGCGGCCGTACTCGGCGAACGCCTCGCGGCGGGCCAGCGGGGAGCGGTGGGGACGGTCCCAGGGAGGCGTCTCGTTCACGCGGTGGGTCTCGTCGCGCGGTCCGACGACGGTGACCTCGTGCCTGAGCAGCCCGCCGTAGTGCCGGGCGAGGTCGACGACCCGCTCGGGGCTCGTCCACTCCGCGTTGTCGACGCGCGGCACGAGCCGCACGGTGGTGCCCGGCTCGGGAACGGCCGAGGCGGGCAGCGTGCGGATGGTGTAGCGCCCGTCGGAGTGGCCGCGCCATTCGACGGCGGGCGCCGCCGGGTCGGCCGCGGACCTGGTGAGCACGGTGATCTCGTCGGCGACGACGAAGCAGGCGAGCAGGCCGATGCCGAACTGGCCGATGAACTCCCCGCGCGCGGCGTCGAGCCCCGCCCCGTCGAGGGCGCCGTCCGGGGTCCGCTTGGAGCTGCGCCCGATGGTGGCCAGGAAGCGGTGGACGTCGGCCTCGCTCAGACCGACGCCGGTGTCCGTGACGGTCAGGGTGTCGCCGGTGCGCACGGTGATGCTGCCGGGCGCGGAGGGGTCCAGCGCCTGCCGCGCGGTGATGGCGTCGACGGCGTTCTGGAGGAGCTCGCGCAGGTAGACGCGGGGGCTCGAGTAGAGGTGGTGCGAGAGCAGGTCGACCAGGCCGCGCAGGTCGACCTGGAAGGTGTGCGCGGTCTCGGAACCGGAGGAGGACAAGGATCGGGTCCTTCGCTGGGCGCGCCCGCGCCCGGGGGCGGGGCGGGCGGGCTTGTGGGCGGGGGCTGCGACGGGGTGCCGGCACCTGCCGTCGTTCATTCGTCAGCGGTGGGCGGCGGGCGGTCGGCTGGTGGCGACTTCCCGGCCGTCCCCGGTCAGCGCCGCGCCGCGGAACGCATCTTCCGGTAGGCGGCGGTCGGGTCGGAGCCGTTGAGGTAGTACCAGGGGGACTCGGTGACCCGCCCCTCGGCGGCCTCGAAGCACTCGCGTGCTCCCGCCCCGTCGCCGGCCAGGGAGAAGGCCATGGCGAAGGTGTTGACCAGCGGGAGCCAGCCGCGCCCGCGCTCGAAGTCCGGGTGCCGGTACGAGTGGTCGGCGGCCTCGTTCAGGGAAGCCGCCACCTCGGGCGCGCGGATGTACCTGGTGTCCGCCCCATCGCCGAGGTCGAGCCAGTGCTCGATGTGCGCGTACGGGACGAGCTGGCCGAGCAGCGTGCCGCCGGGTGCGCCGAGGGTCGCGGTCCGCGCGAAGGCGTGCATCTCCTCGTGCGATCCGCTCCACTTGGCGCACACCTGCTGCAACTGCTGCTGATGGGCCCCCAGGTGGTGCGGGGATCGCCGCACGGTCGCCTCGAAGCGGCGGCGCGCGACGGCCTGCCCGACCTGGAGGCCCCGGCCGGTGATCTGCAGGCCGTACCAGGGCGAGCACCATCCGGGCTCGCGCTCGGCGACCTCGTACAGCCACTGTTCGGCCTGGCGCAGCCGCGCGTGGAACACCTCGAACTGCTTGCGCGAGACGTCCTTGGCGCGGGCGTCGGTGCGGGCCTCCCAGCCCCAGGTGATGTGCCGGATGCCGGCGACGAGGCGCGGCAAGGGGGCGTCCGGCTCCGCTTCGAGGACGGGCGTGATCCACCGCTCCACCCCGGCGGTCTCGGCGACGGCCCAGAGCAGCTCCGTCCGGTCCGCGCTCTCGGGCCGGGCCTCCAGCACGGCGCGTACCGCCGGCCAGTCCGCGGCCTCGGCGGCCGCCCGTACGCGCGGCAGGTCGGGGTCGCCCGAGTCCTTCTGCAACGTCACCTCGGGCCGGCCCGCCCATCTCCCCAGCGTGAGCCCCCAGTCACGGAGCAACGCCATGTCCCCACCCCTTGCCATGTTCGAACGGGCAGGTCATCGATCTTCCCACCCGGTGGAGTAGTGACTATCACGGGCGACCGACAATCGCACATCAGTATCCCTGGCCCGGTTTCCGGACCCTGTGAACGGATGTCGGCAGGTCAGGTGGGGAGGGTCATCAGGAGCAGGGGGGTCGTGGTGGGCTGCGGGGAGCCTCCGGCGGGTTCGAGGGTGAGGCCGACGGCGCTCGCGTCGGCGGAGTCGCCGGCGAGGATGACGGTGCCGTCGTGGTCGATGAGTCCGGCGGGGAGCATCGTGCCGTCGTGGTCGAGCCAGAGCTGGTAGGTCCTGCCGGTGCCGGGCGCGGGGAGGTTGACGGCGGTGAAGACGGCCTTGTTCTGCCGGTCGGAGGTGACGACGGTGGCGAGGGCTCCGTTGGCGGCCCGCGCGTGGGTGGTGCGGGCGTCGGGTGCGGCGAGGACCGCGCTGACGGCGTCGAGTCGCTGCTGGGCTTGGCGGGCCTGCCGTTCGAGGTCCTGGGTGTGCCGCACCTGCCACACCGTCGCCCCGCCGACTAGGGCCGCGGCCACGGCGGCGGCCAGGGCAAGCGCGGGGGCCTTGCGGCGCAGGGCGCTGCCGAAGGCCGGGGCGGATGCCTGGGTGGGGACGCGTGGCGGGAGTTGGCGCACGCCCTCGATGGCGGCCATGGTCCGGGCCTTGGCCGTGGCGGGGGGCGCCAGGGCGACGGCCGCCGCCAGGCGTGCCGCGGTCGCGTCGAACTCCGCCACTTCCTGCCGGCAGGCCGCGCACGTCCGCAGGTGGTCCTCGAAGGCGCCGCGCTCCCCTGGTTCGAGTGCGTCCAGGGTGTAGGGGGCGGCGAGGGTGTGGGTGTCGGTCGCGTCGTGTTTCATGTGGTCACCCCCATGCAGTCGCGGAGCCGGATGAGCCCGTCGCGCATGCGTGTCTTGATGGTGGGAAGCGGAGTGCGCAGGGCTTCGGCGACCTCACGGTAGGTCAGACCCTGGTAGTACGCGAGGGTGACGGCCTGCCGCTGGAGTTCGGTCAGGCCCCGCACACAGCGCCGGACCTGCTCGGACTCCAGCCGGGTCTCGACCTGTTCGGCGACCTCGTCGTACGCGGTGGTGTGCTCGCGGGCGGCCTGGGCGTGCTCGCGGTCGGTGGCGGCCTGGGCGGAGCGGACCCTGTCCACGGCCCGCCGGTGAGCGATGGTCGCCGCCCAGGTGGTGACGGAGCCCGCATCGGGGCGGTAGCGCGCGGCCTGCCGCCACAGGTCGATCATCACCTCTTGGGCGACCTCCTCCGACTGCGCCCGGTCCCGTACGACTTTGACCACGATCCCGAACACCAGGGGCGCGAGGCCGTCGTAAAGGACGGAGAAGGCCTGTTTGTCACCGTGCGCGACCTTCTCCATGACCTCGGCCAGGTCACCGCGGACGAGGTCGCCGCAGGGGCCGGCGGTAAAGGGGAGCGGTTGGTTCACCGGCGCGGCTCCGGACCTGGGGAGGAGGTGAAGGGGCCGTCGGGCGGGGCCGTCGGGGGGCGGGGTGTCCATCGCATGTCAGTCCTCGACTGGTCGCTCGGGGGGGCGGTGCGTCTCAGCGGTACTTCGTAGCGGGTGGGCGTACGGATGGGGGCGGGTTCCTCCCCCTGTCGGAGGCGTTCTGTCGAAGGCGTTCACCAGGTGATTCGGCGCGGGGCGCCTGACGGATGCGGTGTGCGGTGTGCGGTGAGAGGAGGTGTTCGTTCGCCGGCCCGGGGAAGGCGGGGCAGCCCGCCTGGTCCACGGACGCGTCGGGTGGCAACACGGGCCGGTCTGTTCACTCGTTCGGGGGTGCGGCCCATCCGCTGGGCGCGGGCCACCGAATGACGGGTGTGAGCAGCTTTCGCAGGACTCTCTCCCGCGCCGTGGTCGGCGCGTCGGCCGGGATGGTGGCCGGTTTCGCGGCGCTCGCCGTGGCCGAGCTGGTCGCCGGGCTGGTGCGGCCGGCCGCGGGGCCGGTGACCGTGGTGGGCGGGGCGTTGATCGACCGGACTCCGGCCGCGGTGAAGGACTTCGCGATCCGTACGTTCGGCGAGAACGACAAGGCCGTCCTGCGGCTCGGCATCCTCGCCGTCCTCGGCCTCGCCGCGATCGGTCTGGGCGTGCTCGGCCTGCGTCATCGGCGGATCGGTGCCGCCGGTGTCCTCGTGTTCGGGGTCGTCGGAGCGACCGCGGCCCTGGGCCGCCCGGACGCCGGCGGCGCCGGTGACGCGCTCCCCTCGCTGGCCGGAGGGCTCGCCGGCTGCGTCGCCCTCTTCGTACTGGCCTCGAAGGCGGCCGTCGCGACCGCGCCGGCCGGAGGCGAGGGCGACGGCGGGGGCGAGACCGGGGTGTGGGGCCGGCGCGGGTTCCTCCTCGCGGTGGGCGTGACCGCCGTGACGGCGACGTCGGCAGGCGCGCTCGGGCGGTTCCTGGCCGGGCGGCAGGGTCGGGGGGCGGTCGCCTCCCGGGAGGGTCTTGTGCTGCCCGAGCCCGCTTCACCGGCCCCTGCCGTACCGGCCGGCGCGCGATCGAGGGTCCCCGGCGTCTCCTCCTTCTTCACCCCCAACCACGCCTTCTACCGTGTCGACACGGCGCTGACCGTTCCCAGGGTCGACGCCGCGACCTGGCGGCTGCGGATCCACGGCAAGGGCGTCACCCGCCCTCGTACGTACACCCTCGACGAGCTCCTGGCCCGTCCGCTCGTCGCACGCGACATCACCCTCACCTGCGTCTCCAACGAGGTCGGCGGCCCCTACGTCGGCACTGCCCGCTGGCTCGGCGTCCCCCTCGCGGGCCTGCTGCGGGAAGCCGGTGTCCGGCCGCCCTCCCAGGGCGGCGGGGCGGATCAGCTCGTGGCGCGGTCGGTGGACGGCATGACGCTCGGCTCCCCCGTCGAGGACGTCATGGACGGGCGCGACGCGATGCTCGCCGTGGGGATGAACGGCGAACCGCTGCCCTTCGACCACGGCTTTCCCGTCCGCATGCTCGTCCCCGGCCTCTACGGCTACGTCTCCGCCTGCAAGTGGATCGAGTCGATCGAGCTCACCACCTTCGACGCCTACGACCCGTACTGGGTCAGGCGACAGTGGGCCCGGCGGGCGCCGGTCAAGACGCAGGCGCGCATCGACACCCCCAGGCCATTCGCCCGCCCCCGCGCCGGAACCGTCACCGTCGCGGGCGTCGCCTGGGCCCAGCGCCGCGGCATCACCCGCGTCGAACTCCGCATCGACGACGGGCCCTGGCGGGACGCCGACCTCGCCGCCCAGGACACCGTCGACACGTGGCGCCAGTGGTCCTACCGCTGGGACGCCACCTCCGGCAGCCACACGCTCACCGTCCGCGCCACCGACGGCACGGGCCAGGTGCAGACCGAACAGCGCACCCGCACCATCCCGGACGGAGCGAGCGGCAGGCACAGCGTGTTCGTCACCGTCCCCTAGAGGCCCTTGGACCACCCGACCGGCCCGCCGTCCACCCGACCACCGGGCCGTCCCCCAGACCACCGGACCGGCCCTCAGGCCAGGCCCGGTAGCTCGACCCACACCCGCATCACTCGTACGGACAGCTCTTCAAGGAGTACAAGGTCATGAACAGCATGCAGATCCGCCGCACCGCGATCGGCGTCGCCGCCGCAGTCCTGCTCCCCTTCTCCCTGGCCGCCTGCTCGGGCTCCGACAGCGACACCAAGGCGGCGACCGCGGCCGCCGGGGACCAGGCGAAGACGGAGGCGAGCTCCCCCTCCGAAGAGGCGATGACCGGTGACCAGCCCTTCGGTCCGGCCTGTGCCGGGGTTCCCAAGGAGGGTGCCGGTTCCTTCGACGGCATGGCGAAGGACCCGGTCGCCACCGCCGCCTCCCACAACCCGGCCCTGTCCACGCTGGTCGCCGCCGTCGAGAAGGCCGGACTCGTCGACACCCTCAACAACGCCAAGGACATCACCGTCTTCGCGCCGACGAACGACGCCTTCGCGAAGATCCCGAAGGCCGACCTCGACAAGGTCCTCGCCGACAAGGCCGCCCTCACCGACATCCTCACGTACCACGTCGTCGGCCAGAAGCTGACGCCGAAGCAGCTTGAGAACGGCACCTTCACGACCCTGCAGAAGGGCACGATCACCACCACCGGCTCCGGCGAGTCCTACAAGGTCAACGGCACCGCCGACGTGGTCTGCGGCAACGTCAGGACCGCCAACGCCGACGTCTACATCATCGACACCGTCCTCATGCCCAAGTAGCCGCGTCGGGCCCGCACGACCGGACCCCGGCAGCCGACCCGACAACCCACCCACCGCCCATCCGACCGACCGCGCAGGCCCGCCGACCCGGCAGGGCCTGCGCACAGCCCGCCGCCGGCCGACGGCGTTGCACCCGGCCGGCGGCGGACGGGCCGTCTACTGTCTGCCTGTGGGCCAGACCGACCAGCGCGCCGAAGGCGCGGGACCGTTCACCACCCGCCTCACCTGGCATCCGCCAGGCGGCGGGACCGCCACCTGGGAATCCAGGCCCGCCCGCCGCCGAGGGCTCATCACCGTCCACCCACCCGGCACGGCCGCCGCCCATCGCGACCCCGCCGACGCCTCCGTCCTCACCCGGCTGCGCAGACTCAACGCGATCGCGGCCACCGCCTTCGTCATCGGCGGGGCACTCTTCACGACCGGCGCCGCGATCGCCCAGTTCGGCTCCGGCGACGCCACCACCTGCGCCTCGGTCTACTTCGCCGGCGGCCTGTTCTTCAACACGGGCGGCTACGTGTCCCTGCTCCAGGTCGTCAACGCCCCGCGCCACACACCCGGAAGGGAAGGCAGGCTGGTCGCCGGGAGGTGGCGGTGGTGGAGCTACGAACCGCTGCGGGTCGACTGGCTGAGCGCCTTTGTCCTGTTCGCGGGCACCCTGGTGTTCGCCGTCGACCTGCTCGACTCCTTCCTGCAGGGCCTGACCGTCCAGCAGACCAACCGGCTGATCTGGGCCCCCGACGTCATCGGCTGCGTCCTCTTCCTGGTCTCCGGTCACCTCGCGTTCGTCGAGATCTGCCACAGCCACCGGCCATGCGTCCGGCAGCGCAGCCTCGGCTGGTGGATCGTGGCCGTGAACCAACTGGGCTCGGTCCTCTTCATGGTCTCGGCTCTCGCCGCCTACACCCGCCCCGCGACCGGCAGCCTGATCAACACCGACATCGCCAACTGGGGCACCCTGACCGGCGCCCTCTGCTTCTCCGCCGGCGGCGTCCTCCAGCACTACGAGCGCCCCTGACCCCGCTGGGTGGGACGACGGAACAAAGGGGCCCGGCGGGCACCGTACGATGGTCCGTCGCCCGGCGCTCCGGCACCGGTCCCCACCGTTCCCGGTCCGACCGCCGAAAGCCGCGCGAGCGGTCATCACCCACACGATCGGAACCCGTCTGCGCATGAGTCACCTCACCACCGGACGCCGCACGTCCGCCGGCACCGCGCGCGACGAACCCGCCTCCACCGTCCGTTCCTGGTGGCGCGCGCTGCGTCGGACGCCCGGCACCATGTGGAGGGACGACATCACCGACTACGCCGCCGCCCTGACGTACTACGCGATCCTGGCGATCCTGCCGTCGCTCCTCGTCACCGTCCTGGCCTTCGCCCTGATCGGTCCGGACACCGCTCAGCGGTTCGTCGCCCACGTCACGCACTACGCCCCGGGGCAGTCCGGGCCGGAACTGCGCGATCTGCTCGACGGGGCCCTGGACCAGCACTCCGCCACCTGGACGCTGCTGGCCGCGGGCACGGTCAGCGCCGTGTGGTCGTCGTGCAGCTATCTGGCCGTCTTCCGGCGGGCGCTGCACCGCATGCACGGCGTTCCCGATCGCCGCTCCCCCTGGCGCAAGGCCCACCGCCTCCTCGTGACCGCCCTGGTTCTGCTCGTCCTCCTGGCCGTCAGTGCCCTCGTGCTCATCCTCAGCGGGTCCGTCGCCGGGAGCGTCGGCGCCGTGCTCCACCTCGACGCCGGTGTGCCCCTCGTCTGGGACCTCGTCCGGTGGCCGCTGCTGCTCTTCCTCGTCGCGGTCCTGGTCGTGGTCGTCTTCCGTACGGGGCCGCCGTCCGCCCGCCGCCGTCGCCACAGCCTGCCCGGTGGCGCCCTGGCCGCCGTCCTCTGGCTGACCGTCTCGGCCGGCTTCGCCCTGTACACCTCCGTGCTCGGCACCTACAGCCGTCTCTACGGGTCGCTGGGCGGCGTCGTCGTCTTCCTCGTGTGGCTCTGGCTGTCCAACCTCGCCCTGCTCACCGGTGCGCAGTTCACCGCCGAGCTTCAGCGGGGCGCTTCCTCGGAGGCGGGCGGCGCTACCGCCCGCTCCGCTACCGCGCCCGCGGCCCGGCGTCCGGCACCTGGGCGGCCAGCCCTGCCTCCCGGGCGTCGATGAGCTCGTCCCAGTGGTCCCGCGTCCACGCGCACGCCGCCTCCAACGGCCCCAGCAGGCCGCGGCCGAGCACGGTGAGGGCGTAGCCGCCGGGCTCCTCCCGTACGACGAAGCCGTCGCGCTCCAGTCCGCGCAGGGACTGTGTCAGGGACTTGGCGGTGATGCCGCGCAGGGGGACCTTGAGCTCGGAGAAGCGGCGCGGGCCTCCTTCGAGGCAGCGAAGGACCAGCGGGGCCCACTTGTCGCCGACGCGGAACGGCACCAACGTCGAGGGGCAGACGGGGTCGAACATCTCGGGGTCCAGAGGCGGTTGCGTCACGGTCGCCACGGTAGGCCGGTATCCGATCGGTAACCACCCCCTTCCTTACGCTCACCGGTATGACGAACAGCAAGGACAACGACAACGCCAGCGACCACGGCACCAGCACCCCGACCCGGCTCATCGTCTTCGGCGCCACCGGGCGCGTCGGCGGGGCCGTCGTCGCGGCGGCGCGGGCCCGTGGGATCGAAGTGACCGGAGTGGGACGGGTCGACGGGGAGGTGACCTCGGCGGCGGACGTGGCACGGCTCGCGGCGGGCCACGACGCGGCGGTGGTGTCGGCGTACGACGCCCAGGCGGTGCCCGGGGAGTTCTTCCCGGCCGTGGCGCGGGCGATGGCGGCGGGACTCCCGGAGGCCGGCGTGCGGCGGCTGGTGTCCGTCGGGCTGGCCTCCGTACTGCCCACGGCGGACGGGACCCTGTTGATGGACACGCCGGGATACCCGCAGGAGTGGCTGGCCTTCTACGTGGGGCACGGCGCGGGCGACGAGGCGCTGCGGGCCGCCGCGCCTGAGGCCCTGGACTGGGTGGTGCTGTCCCCGGCCGGGGACTTCGACCACGAGCGCGTCCCGGGCGACGCCGACGGCTACGCGTACGGCCCCGCCGACGCCGACAGCCGGATCACTCTGGCGGGCTTCGCCGAGGCCGTCCTCGACGAGGCCACCGCCCCCACCCTGCACGCGGTCCACGCGGGGGTCACGGAGACGACGACCTCGTGACCGCCGAGCCGGCGCCTCCTCCTCCTCGGCGTTCCGACACCGAGCCCGCCGCCGAAACGGGGGGCACGGCAGGTGCTTCGGGCGCCTGCCGTGCCCGAAGCGCCTCGCGGGCCGGCACGCGATCGTGCGCGCCGGCCCGCGGGCCCGGCCGCTAGGGCCGGAACGGGAAGCGGTACGAGTCCACGTAGCCGGGGGCCGGGGAGCCGACGCCCGTGACCGTGTCGTAGCCGCGGACCGCGGCCAGGGAACTGTCCTTGCCGAGGCTGCGGACCGAGGTGACGAGGCCCTCGGAGGCATCCGTGCCGTTCGCGAAGTCGTTGCGGGCCACGGCGAGGTCACGGTCCTTGCCCAGGGGGTGGTCCGTGACGTCGTGGAACAGCGGGGAGCCGTAGCGGGCGTAGATGCCGGGGTTGGCGAAGCCGATCGGCCGGTGCCGGGCCTGCTGGGCCAGGGCCTGGAGGCCCGCGACGACCGGGGCGGCGAGCGAGGTGCCGCCGATGCGGTACTCGTCGTACGACACCGAGCCGTCGGCCCAGGTCTGCGTCTGGCCCACCAGGAAGCCGGTGTTCGGGTCGCCGACGGCCGCGATGTCGGGGACCGTGCGCATGCGGGCCGCGCCGGTCGCCTTGGCGAGCGCGTCGGGTACGACGCCGCGCTGGTAGGCGGGCTGGTGGACGGTGGCGCTGGTGCCGCCGCCCGCTCCGCTGGTGTACGCGCCGGGGAAGCCCGTCCAGGCGGAGCCGTCCGCGGCGAGGGGGGCCTTGAGGGTGCCCCAGCCGGTCTCGAACTGGTAGCGGTCGTTCTTGCCGACGGCGAGCGAGGTGCCGCCGACCGCCGTGACCCAGGCCGAGTTGGCCGGGGTGTCGACCTGCTTCGTGCCGGTGTTCGCGACCTCGTCGCCGTTGTCGCCGGAGGAGAAGTAGAAGCCGATGCCCTCGACCGCGCCCAGCTTGAAGGTGTGGTCGTAGGCGGCCGCGATCTCCGGGGTCTCGTTGGCCTCGATGTCGCCCCACGAGTTGGAGACGATGTCGGCGAGCCGCTTGTCGACGATCTTGTTGAGGGCGTCCAGCAGGTCGGGGTCGTTGCAGGAGGCTCCCGCGACGTAGACGACGTCGGCGTCCGGGGCGACCGCGTGCACGGCCTCGACGTCGAGGGTCTCCTCGCCGTACCAGCCGGACGCGTCGCAGTCCTCGGTGTGCGTGTACTCGGCCGGGGTGACCTGGCGGAGCTGCCGGGCGCGGTACGCCTTGTCGCCGTTGCGCGCGGCGTACGTCCGCGCGTCCGCCGCGATGGTCGGGCTGGCGTAGGCGTCGGTGATGGCCACGGTGACGCCCCGGCCGGTGTAGCCGCCGGCGCCGTAGGCGGCGCGCAGCTGCTTGCCGGTGTAGCCCTTCACCGCGTACGGGACCTTCGCACCGTAGGCGTCGGGGAGGGAGGTGGCGGTGTTCGACCCGTAGTAGCTGGAGAACGGGCCCGCGTTGCGGAATCCGGCGCCCGGGCCGGGCAGGGTGTCCTTGTGCGTGGCGCGGTGCGGGGCGTTGTCCAGGCCGGTCACCGTCAGCACCGCGTGCGCCAGGGCGCCCGGCGCGGAGGGGGTGGTGGTGGGGGCGCGGTAGACGGCCGCGCCCTTGCGGTAGTCGTGCAGCTGGGTCGCGAACGCCTGCTGGGCGGCGGCCACGTCACCCGAGACGGCTATGTAGTGCTCGTTCGTGGCGGTCACGGTCAGGCCGGCTCCCCGGAGCCACCGCGTGACGGCCTTGACCTGCGCCGGCGTCGCGCCGAAGCGCGCGCGCACCTGCTCGGGCGTCAGGTAGGCGCCGTAGCGCGGCGACTTCGGGTCGGAGACCGCCTCGGCGTACGCCGTGAGGCCCTGCGGGTCCCGTCCGGCCAGGTAGACGCGGGCGTCGACCCGCGCGGACCGTGCGGTGCCGCCGCGGTCCGCCTTGTCGGTGGCCCAGCCGGGGCGGGCCCCTTCCAGCGCCACCCGGCCGGCCGGGACCGGCGTCGGGGCCTGCGTCGGGGCCTGCGCGGCCTGCGCGGACGGAATTCCGACGGTCAGTGCGCCGGCGAGCAGCGGCAGGGCCGCCGCCATGCCGATCGATGTGCGCCGTGTCGTACGGCTGCTTCCCATGTCGTCCCCTGTGGTGAGGCGTTCGCGTGCCGCGCCTGGAGCGCGGCGGTACGGCGCCACTCTTGTCAGGATCAGTTCACGTAGGGGGAAGGGAGTGATCAAAAGAGGTCAAAGAGCTTTTAAGGAAAGGGAATTGAGAAGCCCGGAGTCGCAGGCGCGAAACGCGCGTACCTCGGTGGGGCGTGGTGGGGCACGGCGGGACGGCGATGGCCTCGGCGGGTCTCCGTGGGTCTCCGGGGGTCTCCGGGGGCATCTCCACCCGTACCTCCACCCGTGGGTGCAGGTGTCACGAGGTGATCGTCACGATGCTGGACCCATGACTCTCACCGACTGGCTCGTCGATATCGCGCTCATCCTCGTCGTCTTCCGGCAACTGCGGGAAGGACGGCTGGGGCCCAAGTCCTACCTGATCCCGCTCGGGATCGTGGCGTTCTTCGCCTCCCAGTACCTGGACGGCATACCTACGGAGGGCAACGATCTGGTGCTCATCGGCGTCACGGCCGGTGTGGGCGCGGCGCTCGGCGTCGCGGGTGGCGTGTTCACCCGGATCCGCGTCCTGAACGGCAACCTGATGATCAAGGCCGGGGCGATCTCGGCGGTCCTGTGGGTGCTCGGCATGGGCTCCCGGCTGGCCTTCCAGCTGTGGGTCGACCACGGGGGCGCGGATGACGTCGGCAGGTTCAGCCTCGCGCACCGGATCACCGGCGAGCAGGCGTGGGTCACCGCGCTGCTCCTGATGGCGGTCGCCGAGGTCGTCACCCGGCTGGCCACGATCTTCGTGCGCAGCCAGAGGGTGGCCCGTGCGACCCGTACGCCGCGGCCGGAGGTGCCGAGCTCGCAGCTCACCGGCCGGCTCAAGTGATCATGGCGTATCGTCACAGCATGCCACTGAGGAACCTGCGGATTCCCGGCAACGCCGAGAAAACCGGGACCGGACTCACGGAGCGTAGCCGGATCGCTCCGTGGGTCTGGGCGACGGTCCTCTTCGTCGCCCAGATCCTCACCCTCCGGCCGATGGGCCTGAGTGGCCGTGGTCTCGCCGTGGCCCTGCTCTTCGTCGTCAACTTCGCCGTCTTCGCCCTGCGGCTCGTTCCCCGGCGACTGCTCCCCGACCGTGTCCTCCTGCCTTTGCTGGTGGTCGGGGTCGTGGCGGCGGCCGGCCTGCTGGCCGTCGCGGACACGGGGACGGCCTCGCTCTTCGCCTTCTTCCTCGCCGCGCACATCGGCTACCGGCTGAGCGTCAAGCCGGCCACGGTGCTCGCGGTGACGCTGAGCCTGCTGTGCGGCGCCGCTCTGGCCTTCCGCGCCGATCCGGGCCAGCACGGGCTGCTCTTCATGGCCGGGCTGTCGACCGGCGCCCTCGTCCTGGCGGGCATGTCGGGGCGGAGCCGGACCCAGGCGGTCGAGGCCGCGATCGCGGCCGCCGCGTCGGCCGAGCGGGCCGCCCGCGCCGAGGCCCGGACGCTGGTGCTGACCGAGCGGAGCAACGTGGCGCGCGACGTCCACGACGTGCTCGCGCACTCCCTGGCCGGCATCAACATGCAGCTCGAACTGGCGGACGCGCTGATCGAGGTCGGTGATACGGAGCGGGCCCGGCAGGCGACCGCCCGGGCGCAGAGCCTGGTGAGGGAGAGCCTGAAGCAGGCCCAGTGGACGGTGCGGGCGCTGCGCGAGGAGGACCTGCCCCTCCTGGAGAGCCTCACCGCCATGCTGGAGTCGTCTGGGCATCACCAGGCCCTGACGGTGACCGGAACGGTGCGCGAACTGCCCACGCGGACCGCGCACAACCTCCTGCGGATCGCGCAGGAGGCCCTGACCAACGCGACGCGCCACGCGCCGGGCGGCCCGGTGCGCGTGACGCTGGCGTACGAGGAGAAGACGACCACTTTGAGCATTGTCAACGGGCCGGCGACACTGCCAGTGTCCGCGGGTACGGGCAGCCGAATGGGGAGCGGTATGGGGCTGATCGGCATCCGCGAGCGCGTCGCGCTCATGGAGGGGACGGTGACCACGGGTCCCGTGCCGTCCGGCCCTCAGCGGGGGTACTGGAAGGTCGAAGTGGTGGTTCCGGCATGACCGGGGCGGCAGCGGGCGCTCCCCCGATCAACGTGGTCATCGCCGACGACCAGGCCGCCGTGCGCGAGCCGCTCGCGATGGTCCTCGCGCTGGCCGGGGACATCAACGTCGTCGCGACCGCCGCCAACGGACGCGACGTGCTGGACATCGTCGCCGAGGAAACCGTCGACGTCGTCCTGATGGACCTCCGCATGCCCGTGATGGACGGGACCGAGGCGACGCGTCGGCTGAGCGAGGCGCACCCGGACGTGGCCGTGGTGGTCCTCACGACGTTCGCCGACGACGACTCGATCATGGCGGCGCTCGCCGCGGGTGCCCGTGGCTACCTGACGAAGAACGCGGGCCGTGAGGACATCGCCCGAGCGATCCGCGCCGCCGCGGCCGGCCAGTCGGTCCTGGACAACGAGGTGCGCACCCGGCTGCTCGCCGCCGTGACCGGGGCGCCGCGCTCCGCGCCGGGCGAACCCCTGCCCGAGGACCTGACCCCGCGCGAGCGCGAGGTGCTGGCCCTCATCGGGCAGGGACTCCCGAACCGGGCGATCGCCGAACGGCTCTTCATCAGCGAGGCCACGGTCAAGACGCACATCAACAACCTGTTCGCCAAGGCCCGCATCCGGGACCGAGCGGATGCCGTGCGGCGGGCGATCGCCGCCGGCCTGGCGTGAACGACGCTGCCGTGCCGACCCGGGGCCGTCCCCGCCGGGCGGAGGCGGGCGTGATCGCCGCGCCCGGCGGGGTCAGCTCGTGCGGGCGGCGCGGCGGAGGCGGGCGCGGGCCGGGTCCTGGGCCGGGCGGGTGGGCGCGGCGGGGTGGTCGTGCGGGGCGCGGCGGACGAAGAGGGTGACGGAGACGCCCTCGGTGAAGCCGTTGCGCCGCATCATCGCGGCGGACGCCTCGTTGCTGCTCTCCACGTCGGTGATGATGCGCGAGGCGCCCGCCGCGAAGAGGGCGTCGCAGCAGTGCTCCACCAGCGCGCTCGCCACGCCGCGGCCGCGGGCCCGCTCCTCCAGCGCGATCCACTCCAGGTAGCCCCAGTCCTCCCGTTCGTCGTACGAGAGGGAGCCGAGGACGAAGCCGAGCAGCCCCTCCTCGTCCCGGGCGACCCAGCAGGCGTCCGGTTGGGCGTCCCAGTGCCCCGCCACCGAGGACAGCGACCACGAGGTGTACGGCATCGCCTTGACGTCGTACACCCGGTGTCCGAGGTCGAGGACGTCGTGGAGGTGGACCAGTTCCAGCGGGACGATCTCGGCTGCGTTCTCACCCATGGAAGCGATGATGACACGACCGGACGGACGACGTACCGGCCGTCACGCGCTGCGATGGCGAGGGCCGGTCGCGCGTCCTAGGCTGGGGAAACGTACGCAGGACGCCCATGCCGAAGGGTGAGTGACGTGAGCGCTTCCGAAGACGGGGCAGGCGGACGCGAGACCCGGGTGGGGCCCGTCCCCAAGGGGGAGCCGGAGTTCGAGCCGTATCACCATCCCGCCGCGGGCTGGGGTGCCGCCAAGAGCGTGACCCGCTTCATGGCGCGCGAGGGCACCCTCGTCGACGGGCCCCGCGCCGTCCTCCGGATGAACCACGAGAACACCGGCTTCGACTGTCCGGGCTGCGCCTGGCCCGACGACACCAAGGGTCTGCACCTCGACATCTGCGAGAACGGCATCAAGCACGTCACCTGGGAGATGACCCGCAAGCGCGTCGGGTCCGAGTTCTTCGCCTCCCACTCGGTGAGCGAGCTGTCGGGCTGGAGCGACTACGACCTGGAGAACCAGGGCCGGCTCACCGAGCCGATGGTGTACGACCCGGGGACCGACCACTACGTCCCCATCAGCTGGAAGGACGCCTTCGAGCTCGTCGGGAGCACCCTGCGCGGGCTGGGCTCCCCGCACGAGGCGGCGTTCTACACGTCCGGCCGGCTCGGCAACGAGGCCACGTTCCTCTACCAGCTGATGGCCAGGGAGCTGGGCACCAACAACCTGCCCGACTGCTCCAACATGTGCCACGAGGCCAGCGGCCGGGCCCTCACGGCCTCCCTCGGGACCGGCAAGGGCACCGTCGACCTCAAGGACTGGGAGACCACCGACGCCCTGTTCATCATCGGGGTCAACGCCGCCTCCAACGCGCCCCGCATGCTCACCGCCCTCGCCGAGGCCCACAAGCGCGGCGCCCGCATCGTGCACGTCAACCCGCTCGTCGAGGCCGCCGCCACCCGCGCCATCATCCCGCACGACTTCCGGGACATGGCGACCCTCCACTCCACGCGCACCAGCAACCTGAACATCCAGCCGCGCATCGGCGGGGACATGGCGCTGCTGCGCGGCATGGCCAAGGCGATCCTGGAGCAGTCCTCCGCCGATCCCAAGGCCCTGGACCGGGAGTTCATCGACCGGTACACCGCCGGCTTCGACGAGTACCGGGCCGCGTGCGAGAGCGCGTCCTGGGAGGAGATCGAGCACCAGTCCGGCGTGGACCGCGCCGCGATCCTCCAGGCCGCCCGCGTCTACCGGGAGGCCGACCGCTCGATCGTCAGCTGGTGTCTGGGCGTCACCCAGCACGAGCACGGTGTCGACACCGTACGGGAGATCGTCAACCTGCTCCTGCTGCGCGGGAACCTGGGCCGCGAAGGCGCCGGCCCCTCCCCCGTCCGCGGCCACAGCAACGTCCAGGGCAACCGGACCTGCGGCATCGACCACCGTCCGGCCGCGGCGTTCCTCGACCGGCTCGGCGCGGTCTGCTCGATCGACCCGCCCCGCGAGCACGGCCTCGACACGGTGGGCACCATCCGGGCCATGCACGACGGTGACATCAAGGTCTTCGTCGGCATGGGCGGCAACTTCGCGCTCGCCGCGCCCGACACCCCGTACACGTACGAAGCGCTGCGGCGGTGCGAGCTCACGGTCCAGGTGAGCACCAAGCTGAACCGCAGCCATCTCGTGCACGGCCGGAAGGCCCTGGTCCTGCCGTGTCTGGGCCGCACCGAGAAGGACGAGCAGCGCGGCGGGACCCAGAGCACCTCCGTCGAGGACTCGATGAGCATGGTGCACCTGTCCGTCGGCATGAAGCGGCCGGCCTCCCTGCACCTGCTCTCCGAGCCGGCCATCGTCGCCGGGATGGCGCGCGCCGCCCTGCCCGACAGCGCGACGCCGTGGGAGTGGTACGTCGAGGACTACGACCGGATCCGCGAGACCATGGCCCGGGTCCTGGACGGGTTCGAGGACTTCAACCGGCGGGTCCGGCTGCCGCTCGGATTCCGCATCAAGCAGCCCGCGCGCGAGCTCGTCTTCCTCACCCCGTCCGGGCGCGCCGAGTTCTCCGCGGCGCCCTTGCCCGACGTGGTTCCCGAGCCCGGCACGCTCGCGCTCGGCACGATGCGTTCCCACGACCAGTGGAACACCACGATCTACTCCGACAACGACCGCTACCGCGGCATCAAGAACCTGCGCACGCTCGTCTTCATGAACGAGGACGACATGCGGGAGCGGGGTCTCGCCAGGTTCGACGCCGTCGACATCACCAGCACGGCGAAGGACGGCAGCCGGCGCGGCCTGCGCGGCTACCTGGCCGTCCCGTACGACATCCCGCGCGGCTGCGCCGCCGGCTACATGCCGGAGATGAACGTGCTGTGCGCGCTGGGCGATTACAGCACGCAGAGCGACCAGCCGATCATGAAGCACGTCAAGGTGACGATCACGCCGGCGACCTGACGTTCCCTCACGAGCACGTGTCGGCCCGGCTGTTCGCCCTTCCCGACCCGCCGATGCCTGGCAGGATGCGGCGGCATGGGGCGTGGGTTGTTGCGGGCCGGGGTGGGGCTGAGTCTACTGGTGGGCTTCGCGGGGCTGGCCTGGACGGGGGTCGTGCTCGGGCGGGGCGGGCTGGACGCGGGCGACACGGCCGGGGTGCTCTCCTTCGGTGCCGGGCTCGTCAGCATGTTCCTCGGGGGTGCCTCGTTCTGGGCGGCGCTGGCCGCGCTGCGCGGTCAGCGGGACCCGGAGTCGGTGGCCCGCCGGCTCGCCCTCCAGGTCGCCGTCGAGGCCGAGCGACGTTACGCGGCCCTCCTGGGAGGGGACCTCGGGGGGCTCGTCGACCTGGAGTGGACGGCACGCCTGTCGGGGGCGATCGGCTCCACCGAGCCGCTGACCGGGCGGCTGACCGGCCTTGCCACGTTCCAGCGCGGGCTGCTGCCCGGTCGCCTCGTCGTCACGGGGCGCACCGCCACCGGGCGGCCCACGGACGCGGGGACGGGCAAGACGCTGACGGCGACCACCCTGCTGCTCGCCCTGTCCCGCGACCGCTCCCCCGGCGACCCGGTGCCGGTGCCGCTGTCCGCGGCGGACTGGCCGGACACGCCGCTGCGGGACTGGGTCCGTGACCAGCTGGTACGCGCCTGGGCTCTGCCGCCGGCCGAGGCGGAGCTGCTGCTGCGGGCCCACCTCGTACTGCCCGTGATCGACGGCGTCGACGAGGCCGACTCGGCCGGGGTGCCGGGTCCCGGCTCCCGTTCGGCACGGCTGGTCGAGGCGGTGAACGACTTCCAGGGCGCGGGGACGCGCGCGGCGGTGGTGTCGACCTGCCGGGCCGATGCCTACGCCGCCCTGGACCGGGCCGGTGCGGCAGCCCGTACGGTGGCCGTGGTGGAACTCCAGCCGGTCAGGGCCTCGTCGGCGCGGGAGTACCTGAAGAACAGGGTCGCCGACACCACGCCCGATCTGGCGAGGTGGCAACCGGTCCTCGACGCGCTCCAGCCACCGGCGGGTTCCGGTGCGCCTCCTCAAGCACCGCCCTTGCGGGCGGCGTTGAACACACCGTGGCTCCTGACGCTCGCGGCCACCGTGTACGCGCGTCCGCGTGGCGGCGTCGCCCCCGACCCGCGGCAGTTGCTGCTGCACGCGGGGGCCGGAACCCTGCGCGAGCATCTGCTGAACCGGTACCCGGCCGCCCTGGTGGCGACGGCGCCCGCGGGCAGCCGCACGGCCCGTCTCGATCCCGCCGCCGCCTGGCGCAGGCTCCACGTGCTGGCCGCCTATCTCGACGACGGGACCGTCAATCCGGACGACGACCTCAATCTGACCGGTTGGCGGTTGTGGCCCATCGGCGGCGCCACCCGTGTCCGACGGATCGAACTCGCCCTCGTCGCCGTCCTCACCGCCGCCCTCGTCCTCGTGCCGACCGTACTGCTGGGCAGCGGCGTCCTGCCCCTCGCGGCCGTCGCCTGGGTCGTCCTGATCGGTCCCGGAGTGCTGGTGCGCCGACAGCCGTCGGCTCCTGCCGCCACCGGACTCGGTCTCCTGCGGACCTCGGCAGGCCGCCGGTCGGCCGCGCTGCGACTGGCCGCCGCCATCGCGCTGACCTGCGCGTCATGGGCCGTCGTCGGCCTGGTCCCCGCCGTCGCCCTGGGTGCGGGGCTGGGTCTCGCCCTCCTGCTCGACAGCGCGCTCGCCGAGCCGCCCACCGCACCTCGCCGCCTGCTCCGCGACGACCTCGGGTGGTGGCTGACCCTGTGGGCCCTGACGGCCGGTGCGTTCGCCCTCCACCTCCGCCCCGGATTCGACCCCGGCACGGTTCTCGGGGCCTCGGCGGCCCTGTGCCTCGGCATGCAGCTGGCGTTGCTCGGGGACTTCTGGATCGGCCGGATCCGGGAGGGCGCCGAATTCCTGCGCAACCTCGCCGTCGGTCCGGCCGCGGCACCCGCCCTGACGACCACGCTCGCCGTGGGCGTCCCCGTCGCTGCCGTCCAGGGCATCGGAACGGCCGCCGTCACCGCAGTCGTACTCTTCCCCCTCCTCGCCGTGCTGGGACGCTGGACGCCGGTGACCGAGTGGCTGGCGGCCGGTGTCGCCTACCTCCTGTCGGGTGTGCTCGTCTTCTGCCTCTCGCTGACGAGCGGATGGGCGGGCGGCGCGTGGCTGCGGTACACCGCGATGCGCATCGCCATGGCGCGGCGCCTTCCCTACCGTCTCACCACGTTCCTCACCACGTGCGAAGAGGCCGGCCTGCTGCGTCCGGCGGGCCTGAGCCACCAGTTCCGGCACCGCCAACTACAGGACCACCTGGCCCGGTTCCCGGACCCGCCGTCCGTTCCCTGACCCGCCGGCGGGTCGCACCGCCCCACCGGACCGTGCTGCCGTCCACACCGGCGGCCTGGCCTTCAGGCCTTTCGGAGCAGGGTCAGGAGCTCGTTCAGGAGGGCGTTCAGGCGGGTGGGTTCGGGGAGGTCGCTCATGGTGATGACGGGTACGTTGGCGCTGATCGGCCGGTGCAGGGCGTCGTCGGCGATGTCCTTGAACCCTGCCAGCTTCTGGGCGTGGGCCTTGTCGGTGCGCTGCACGGTGAAGGTGTGCTGGGCCGCGACCTGCTTGAAGTCCTTGTGTCCGAAGACCGGCGGGACGTGGTCCAGGACGGCACGGATGAGGGCGGCGCAGGCGTACGGGTTGCCGGCGGCGTGGTTGCTGTTGAGCTCGCGGCAGAGGGCGAGGAGTTTGTGCGCCTTCCACGTGGTCCGGGCGGCCGCCGACTCCAGGTCGGTCAGGAGGCCGGCGTCGAGGTAGGGCGTCGGGGACTCGGCACGGGGGCTGTGGTCGGTCGGCGTCGTGAAGCGCGAGGGATCGGCCAAGGCGGGGACTCCGGGGTGCGGGAGGGCGGAGACGGGGTGTCCGGCGGTCGAGGCGGCTTGCGCGTCGACGAGCTCGCAGGTCCTGGCGACGTAGTCCTCGATGGTCTCGACGTCACGGAACCGCAGCACGCTGCGGTCGATCTCCCGCTTCCAGTCCCCGTCGGGAGACGTGACGCCGCTTCCGCTCCTGACTCCGGGTTCGTGGTCGAGGAGGTCGGGCAGGGCCCGTACGAACGACGGGGCGAAGCCGCGCTTGGCGAGCGCTGACGAGTCGAGGTAGGCCCGCGTGATCTCCGTGTGCGAGACGGGCTTGCCGCGGTAGAGCCGGATCATGAGCTTGAGGGCACGCACGAAGGGGTCGCCGAGCTCCTTCCGCAAGGCGGGCAGGACGAGGACGGCGGCGACGGTCAGGCGTACGCGGTCGTCCTCGCGCACCGGTGGGCGCATGAGGGTGGTGTAGCCGTAGCCGGCGGCGTACGGGGCGTCGAGTCCGATGCGCGGCAGGGACTGCAGCAGGACGTCGGCGTCGAGGTCCTTGAGGTCGAACTCGTGCCGGATGTGGGCCCACAGGGGCCATTCACCGGTCTTCAGCCAGGGCAGGGCGAGGCGACGAAGGAGGTCGTGCTGGCCCTTCGAGAGGTCGGTGGCGGCCATCAGCTTGTTCACGGGGGACCTCTCGTCACGGGTGCGTCCAAGTGGCCTTCTCCCCGGGGCTCTTGCCGGGCGGCGACTGGATCGGATGGGAGTGGATCACTCTATCCGTGCGGTCGGCCGGGTCGAGGGCGTGCGGCTCTCCCGGCGAGGGGGCGAGGTCCGCCGTCAGGGGCGTGGGGTGAGGAGCCGGTCGAGTTCGGCGGCGAAGAGGAGGGCGGGGTCGAAGTCCATGCCCGTGAAGTGGCCGGCGAGTTCCAGGGAGAGGACTCCGTGCAGACGGGTCCAGAAGATCAGGAAGCGGTGGAGCGCGCCGGGCGGGGCGGGGTGGTCCCCTGCCCACTTCCGGTGGGTCTCCAGGTGGGTGTCGAAGGGGGTGGGGGCGGTGTCCGGGGACAGGGCGTCCGGGACGGGCAGGGAGGAACCCGCGTCCAGGAGGGCCCTCATGATCTCCGAGGAGATGGCGGTGATGTCGTCGGGCGCGTGGTACCCGGGGATGGGCGTGCCGTAGACGAGGAAGTACCGCTGAGGGTCCGTCACCGCCCAGTCCCGCAGGACGTGGGCGAGGCCCGCCAGGTCGGCGCCGGGGGCGGCGCGGAGGGCGTCGGCGAGGCTCTGGTACGCCTCCCGTACGAGTTCGGTGATGAGGTCGTCGCGGCTGGCGAAGTAGCGGTAGAGCGCCGGTCCGCTCATGCCCATGCGCTTGGCGATCGCGTTCAGGGAGAGCGCGGAGGCACCCGCCGTGGCGATCTGCTCCCACGCGTGCCGGGTGATCTCGGCCCTGACCTGGGCCCGGTAGCGCTCACGCGGCGTGCCCGCTCCTGTCGGTGCCATGCCTGGCCGCCCTTCACTCTGCCGCTACAGCCTCATGGGGTGGTGAGAAGTTATCACGCAAGCGTTGACGGCTCACCGAGTCGAGCGTTACAACTTCTAACGAACGCTTGAGCATCTCCCGCCCCCGGGGGAGCTCATGTCGACGACCTGCGAGGAGAACCCCATGTCCCGCACCCGCGCCGCCATGCTGGCCGTCCCGCTCGCGCTCGGGCTCATGAGCGCCGTCGCTTCACCGGCCGGCGCCACCGGCGCCGCCGGCGCCGCCGCCCCCCTGTCCGTCCCGGACTCGTCCCTCACCTGCCAAGGGCGGGGTGTCGATCCGGACGCCCTCGTCCGTCACCGGACCGAGGCGGTCATCGCCGCCCCCTTGGCGACGGTCTGGAGGCTCCAGACCGATGTGGAGCGTTGGCCGTCGTGGCAGGGTCCGGTCGAGTCCGTCCGGCGCCTCGACCACGGCCCGCTCCGCGCGGGCTCGGCGTTCCGATGGACGATGCCCGTGCCGCCCAACCCCTCGACTCCCGCCACCAGCCTGGAGATCACGTCGACCGTCCGCCAGATCGAGCGCGGCCGCTGTATCCGCTGGACCGGACCCGCGATCGGCGAGGGGCTGCGCATCGACGGCGTGCACGTGTGGACGTTCACGCGGGTCAAGGGCGGGGTCCTGGTGCGGACCGAGGAGATCCACACGGGAGCCCAGGTCGAGGCGGACGTCCCTGTCGCGACCCGGCTGCTGCGCGAGGGCCTGGAGGGGTGGCTGCGCGACCTCGGGCAGGCCGCCGAAGCCCGGGGGTGACGCGAGGCGGCGGCCCACGCGGCTCGCCGTGGAACGGGCGGGCGCGCTGTCGGTGCCGCGCCCCGTCGGCCCTCAGCCCGGCTCCGACGGGTCCAGCGTGAGGATGAGGAGGGTGACGTCGTCCTGGATCCTGGGCGCGAAGCGGCTCAGGTCGGCCCAGATCTCGTCGGGCAGTTCGTCGAGGCCGACCCCGGTCATCCGGGCCAGACGCTCGGCGAAGGGGTAGAAGGCGCCGGCGGCGTCCCGTGTCTCCGCGACACCGTCCGACGCGAGGAGCAGCCGGTCCCCGGGCAGCAGCGTCACCGTGGCGGCGGTTCCGTGCATCGCGTCGGCGAGTCCGAGGCCCAGGGGTGGTCCGGGGTCGAGTTCCAGGGTGCTGACCGCTCCGCCGCGCAACAGGATCGGCGGCGGGTGGCCGCAGGCCAGGACGCGGACCTCCCGCCCGCGCGGCGCGAAGTCCAGGAGGACGGCCGTGGCGAAGAGTTCCGCGTGTTCCGTCCGCGCCGAGTCGACCACGAGCCGGCGGTCCAGCCGCGCCGCGATCGACTCCGCGTCGACGTCGTCCAGCACGGCCTCGCGGAACGCTCCCAGGACGGAGGCGACCGTCGCGACGGCCGACAGACCGTGTCCCTGCACGTCGCCGAGGACCGCCCGTACCCCGTGGGGGCCGGGCCGGACGTCGAAGAAGTCGCCTCCCACCAGCGTGCCGCGCTCGGCTGCGCGGTACAGGCTCGCGCAGCGGACGGGGCCGACGTGCCGTCGTACGTCCGGGACGATGGCCCGTTGGGCCGTCTCGGCGATGGTGCGTTCCAGGTCGAGCTGTTCGTCCCGGCGCCCGCGCACGAAGGAGACGAACACGCTCAGGGTCGCGACGAAGCCGAGGGTGAAGAGGTCGGTGTTGCCGGGCCGGTCCAGGTGGAAGACGGGAAGGGTCAGGAGCCCGATCGTCGCGGCGCCGAGCAGGGCGGTGGCCAACGGTCCGTAGGCCAGGACGGCCAGTGGGGGTACCGCGCCGAGCAGGAAGCCGATGTCCACGGGGACGGAGTCGGTGGCGGAGGCCACTCCGACCGCGACGAGCAGCAGTACGGGCAGGATCCGCACCCAACGGGGCGGCGGGGCCCCACGCAGCCAGCCCCGCCGGGACGCGCCGGCCGCCGCCTTCCTTGGCTTCACCACACCACCAGGCTCCTATGCCGGAGGGTGCCGCGCACGCCACGGGCGTGGGCGCCTCGTGTCCGTGGGATGCCCACGGTCTCTCGCGCCCACGGGGCTTCCGGAATTCTCGCGGTCAGACGGGTGGCATCAGGTCGCTCTCGCTGACGGTGTAGGTCAGCGGAGGGTAGACGAAGTCCGTTTCGTTGTTCTCGCGGCGCCTGAGTTCGTAGAATTCACGTCTCTGTTCGTCGTCGGCGGCCATGAGGCGCGGGCCGTGCGGGAGGTACGCCTGCCCGTCGCGGAACCTGACGCGTGTCCGTGACGTCCGAAACGTCACGCCCAGCCATTCGTTTTCCGCCCTCCGATCCGGTGCGTCCAGCACGATCCTGTGCTTGAGCCGCCGATTCGACTCCACCGAAAACGCGACGAATCCGTTGTGCGTCAACGGGATCTCGCACCTCTCTTCTCCCTCCCCCTTCGATTCGAAGATCAGCTTCCTCGGTGGGGTCGACTCCGGGCGCCGATAGCAGGAGAAGACGGCGATGAACGACTCGTCGGCCAGGTCGAGGGCCTGGTCGGAGTGGCTGCCCATCTTCTTGTAGTCGTCGGTGTACTTCTCGATGAGCGCGTTGTTGAAGCCGATCGGGAACGCCGCCCATTCCTGGATCCGCTGTGCCAGCCGTGCGTGCACGGCCCGGAAGCGTTGCGCCGGGTTCGCGTATCGAGTCGTCGTGCGTACGAGCGGCACGCCGTGCGTTTCGTCGACCTTGGAAAGGACGGCGCCTTTTCTGCCTTTCCCCACGTCTTCCCAGCGGGTCGCGGCGGACAGTTCCGCGAAGAGGTCCTCCTCCGTCGGCAACGCGTACGAGAGGACCTGTTCCGAGATTCTAGGGTCGCGGGGCAAGGTAGTCCCCCGTGTTCATGCTGAAGGTGAATCCGCTTCCGTAGTCGATGAAGGACGATGTTCTGTTCTCCTCGGCGTACAGCCTGCGCAGATCGTCCATGCCGGCCGACGTCGGCGGCTCAAGCCTCGTCAGACCTCCGGCCCCCTTGAGGTAGGTGGCACCGTCCTTGTGGACGGCTTCGGCGTTCGAGCAGCGCACCACGTACCCCAGGCGGGTGGGGAGCAGCTCGGCGTCCAGTGTCGAGGGCCGGATCTCGTGCGTGTACAGGCGGTTCGTGGACAGCGGCATGAAGAACACGGAGCCGGGATGGAGGGTCAGGGTGAAGTGGGGAGGGAGGGCGGCCGCGTCCTGGTCGCCGGTCGTCGGTTCCTTGAGGTGGAAGCGGAGCCGGGTCAGGCCGCTGGTGCGCTTCACGCCGTGATCGAAGGGGTCGTCCCTCAGGGGCCGCAGCTTGTCCAGCCCGTCGTAGAAGGTGCAGAAGGCCATGATCCCGTTGGTGGGCATGTCCTTGGTCTTGTCGGCGTGGGACGAGATCCTGGCCTTGGACTGCTTGCGCTCGGCTGTGGCACCGGTGTTGCGGTAGATCTGCGCCAGGACGTGGTTCAGCGGCGCCTGGTCCCGGAAGACGGCCGCTGCCTCACGGTTCAGTGCCTCGACGATGTGCGAGTCGGTCGGGCGGAAGCCCTCCGTGGGACCCGAGAGGTTCGTGGAGCAACGGAGCAGGCGGAAGTGCAGGTCGTCGCCTTCTCGCGTGACGGGCGTCAGGTAGATTCCGCTGCGATGGGCCGTTCCGGGCTTGGTGGACTCCGTCAGGGACTGGAACGCGTGCTCCGCGCGGATCCGCCCGAAGTAGTCGGCGTCGTCTCCGCAGTAGTCGGTGTCGTCTCCGAAGAAGCGCCGGTAGTACACGCCGACGCCGTGTACGCGGATCGGGACCCGCCCGACGCCGACCGTGGTCCACGGTTCGTCGCTGTTCTCGCGATGGCCGTGTGACCGTTCCCGGATCGCGAACACCCGTGCCGCCGCTCGCAGTCGGTGCCGGTCGATCGCGGACAGGTCGCCGCACAGGTAGACCGTCCTCCCCGCGAGGTCGAGTGGACCGGAAGCAAGGTCCTCCGGCGTGATCACGGACCCGAAGAAGTCCCTCACCAGGTCGTCATCCCGCGACAGTTGGGGCGCGACCAGGATGTTGCCCGCGTCCTCGACGCGGGCCTCCGTCGACTCCTTCGCGTGCGCCGAACGGCCGGAATCCGACATGCGCTGACCTCTCGATGTTCTCTCGTCCGCCCCACTCGGCGGGTCGGTGCCCCGGGGGCCGGGTACGCACCGAGAAGTGCGTACCCGGCCCCCGGGCTTCCTGCGGTCCGGTCGGTCAGGGGCTGTAGTAGCCCGCGACGTCGGCCAGCAGGTCGATGGTGCCGCCGCGGTTGTAGAACGTGACCTTGCCGTCCTTCACCGGCACCACCACCAGGTTCGGCACCGTCTGGCCCGCGACCACGTTCAGGTTCGACGCGCTCGTCCGGGTCGTCCCGTACGGGTAGACCGACACGAACGTCGACGCCGTCGCGTTGGTCGCCGTCACGTTCAGGACCACCGCCGTCACACCCTCGGCGGGCACACCGCCCTGACCTGTGACCGTCAGGGTGACCGTCTGGTCGGCGGCGACCTTCGCCTTGGGAACGCCGGTGCCGTTACGGGTGTCCATCAGCCGGGCCGGGGTCACCGGCTCGTAGAGGGAGCCCGTGGTGCCGCTGGTGAAGTAGCCGGCGACGTCGGCCAGCAGGTCGATGGTGCCGCCGCGGTTGTAGAAGGTGACCTTGCCGTCCTTCACCGGCACCACCACCAGGTTCGGCACCGTCTGGCCCGCCACCACGTTCAGGTTCGACGCACTCGTCCGGGTCGTCCCGTACGGGTAGACCGACACGAACGTCGACGCCGTCGCGTTGGTCGCCGTCACGTTCAGGACCACCGCCGTCACACCCTCGGCGGGCACACCGCCCTGACCCGCGACCGTCAGGGAGACCGTCTGGTCCGCGGCGACCTTCGCCTTCGGTACGCCGAGGCCCGAGCGGGTGTCCATCAGGCGCGTCGGCGTCACCGGCTCGTACAAGGAGCCCAGTTGCCCCTGCCAGTAGTAGCCGGCGACGTCGGCGAGGAGGTCGATGGTCCCGCCGCGGTTGTAGAACGTGACCTTGCCGTCCTTGACGGGAACCACGACGAGATTGGGAACCGTCTGGCCCGCCACCACGTTCAGGTTCGACGCACTGGTGCGGGTCGTCCCGTACGGGTAGACCGACACGAACGTCGACGCCGTCGCGTTGGTCGCCGTCACGTTCAGGGCCACGGCCGAGACGGCGCTCGACTCCGGGACTCCGCCGCGTCCGGTGACCTGGAGGGTGACCGTCCCGCCCGGGCCGATCTTCGCCTTGCCGACGCCGGTGCCGTTACGGGTGTCCATGACCCGAGCCGGGGTCACCGGCTGGTAGCGGCCGGAGGCCAGCGAGTTCAGGCGGGTCAGCGCCACTTCTCCGTACTGGTGGCTGGCCCAGCCGGAGACCTCGTACTCGGGCTCGGCGGTCAGCGTCCAGCGGTACAGGCCGTCGGGCATCGGCTGCCCGGCCGAGTCCGTGCCGTCCCAGTTCGCCTCCAGCGCGCCGCGG
Organism: Streptomyces sp. NPDC093111; assembly: GCF_040683955.1. Taxonomy (NCBI): domain Bacteria; kingdom Bacillati; phylum Actinomycetota; class Actinomycetes; order Kitasatosporales; family Streptomycetaceae; genus Streptomyces; species Streptomyces sp. NPDC093111. The sequence goes on from NZ_JBFBNW010000009.1 coordinate 175,497, forward strand.
ACCTGCTCCCAGCTCTGCAGGGTGCGCGTGTGGGCGCCCGATTCGTTCACGAAGGTGAGGCTCCAACGCCGTACGGGCTTGTTGAACCACCACTTCCCCGACCACTTCTGCGGCGTGTTCGCCTTGCGGTCCAGGAGCCCGGTGGGCTGCTCGGAGTCGAGGACGAGGAGGTCCGGCGTCCGGGTGCCGCTCGGGGTCACGTGCGTGCGCTGCAGCTCGTCCACCCAGGCCAGATGGCCGCCGAAGCGGTCCACGGCCCAGCCGAAGCCGGGCCGGGCGTCGGCCGGACGGCCGATGGTCCGGGTGGTCCTGTCCTCGCCCCGCAGCGGGGTCAGCGACAGGGTGCCGGCCTGGGCGTGGGCCACGTAACCGTCCCCGAGGACCGCGGTGTCGTGGCCGGGCAGGGCGATGGTGGTCTTCAGGCCGAGATCGGTGACACCGGAGGTGGTGTCGCACTTCCAGTACGCGGAGTCGCCCCGTACCTGAAGGTCCTTCAGGCGGCAGTCGGCCAGCTTCGCCGAGCGCACGAGCGTGCCGCTGCGGATGTCCACGGCTTCGACGGTGCCGAAGGTCGCGCCTTCGGACCAGAGGGTTCCGCCCTCCAGCGCGGTCGCCTGCCCGAGGAAGCCGGGGCGGGTGAGAACGATCTTGCCGGTGTCGAGGTCCAGGACCTTCTGCCGGCCGAGCAGCGAGCGGAACGAGACGTACCGGCCTGAGGCCTCGACGTCGCCGACGATGCCCTCCTCGGTGTCCAGGACGGTGGTTCCGGGCATCTTCTGGCCCGCGGCGAGGACGACCAGGTCCTCCCGGCGGTTCTGGTAGACGACCCGCCCGTCGCCCGTCGGAACGAGCGTGGAGCAGTCGGGCTCGCGCCCGCACAGGTCGCCCAGGTCGCTGCCGCCGCGGTCCTGTGCCGGCTCGGCCGTGAGGGGCTCGGATGTGGAGAGCCGGGTGCCCTTCAGGCGGGGCAGCTCCCACGGGACCTGGTCCACGGAGGTCAGTTCGCCCTGGGCGACCGAGACGCGGTGGCGGGCGGTGGGGACCTGGGGAATCTGGTGGACCGTGTCGACCCGGAGCGCTCCCCCGTTGATCTCGTTCCGCAGCGCGTGGACGGTACGGAGGTTCTCGGCACCGAAGCGGACGGCCAGCAGGCGCCCGTCCGGGGTGAGCCGGATGTCCCCGCGCACCTGGGCGAGGACCGCGCGCCCCAGCCCGCCGTCCGTGCCGTACGCGATCAGCGTGGCCTCGTCGGGGTCGTCGGCCGAGCGGGTGATGAGGTTGTTGCCGACCATGCCGACCGGGGGCAGGGCCTCCGGCCAGTCCAACTCGCGGAGGGGGCCCTGGCCGCCGAAGATGTCGGCACCCCAGACCTGGATCCGCTTCTCCGGAGTGATGACGAAGAGGTAGTCGCCCGCGGCGGTCACGCTCTGCGCGTTCTCCGGTGTCCACATGCCGAGGGATTCGGCCCGGACCCATGCCTTCCGCTTCGCCCCGTCCAGCTGGTACGTGAGGAAGAAGCCCTTGGGGTTGTCCCCGCTCATCACCTTGATGTCGGTGGTGCCGGGCCGGAAGCCCCAGACCGTGCGGTCCTTGGCGACTCCGCCGACGGCCGACAGCGCGTGGACGGCGACGACCGCGTCGTCCCGGTACTCCTGGGTGATGACCTCGTTCCCCATCACCGCCGCGAACCGCTGGCCCAAGGGGATGGTGACCGTCGTCGTGACCCCGCCCAGGACGTCGGTGAAGTCGACCCTGTCCTCCGCGGCGTTCAGGCGGGCGATCAGATCGCGCCCGGTGCCGAAGAGCCGGTCCCCGTCCGGGTTCGCGTACGGGACGGCCGTTCCGCCGTTGTACGGGACCCACTTGAGGCCCGTCTCGGAGCCGCCCCTGAGGAAGCCGGTGGCACCGGTCAGCACCAGGCTTCCGGCGTCCGGCGCCGCGTGACGCTCGGACGGGATCACCAGCTCCGCCGGAGCCGAGGGTGCCGCTGTCGCCGTGCCCGCGCCGAGCGGTGACACGGTGGCCAGCGCCGCGGTGAGCGCGACGGCGATCGCCGCGATCCGCGCGCGGTGGCGCGTTCTCATGTGTCGCAAGATGAAGAGTCCTCCCCGAACAAGTCCGTGCGGAGGTGGAGGCCGCGCCCACGCGGGGACCCCCCGGTCCATACCCCCACCTGCCTCAACTGCCCTGACAGTAACAGTGGTCCGGTCGCACGACGCAGGGTGTTTCCTCGCGGACGCGTCTGCGTCGGGCCGCGCGGAGTCCCGGCCGGACGGGCTCACGCGTTCCCTGACGGGCGGACATGTCCCCTGACGGGCGGACGCGTTCCCAGCGCAAGGGTGTGGCGGGGGCCGGGCAGCGCGCCCGGCCCCCGCCGCGACTCCCGGCTTCCCTACCCCGCCGCCAGCGCCAGCGTCGGCGACAGTCGGGACGCCCGTACGGCCGGGTAGAGACCCGCCACGGTGCCGATGGCCAGGGTCGCGGCGAAGCCGCCCGCCGCCGACCAGGGCGGCACCACCCACGGCAGCCCGCCGGCGGTGGCGTACGCGGCCACGGCCGCCGCTCCGAGGGCCACTCCGGCCAGGCCGCCGAGGCCCGAGAGCATCAGGGACTCGGTCACGAACTGGATCCTGATCTGGCCCCGGGTCGCGCCCAGCGAGCGGCGCAGGCCGATCTCGTGGCGCCGCTCCAGCACCGAGATGATCATGGTGTTGGCGACGCCGACGCCGCCGACGAGCAGCGCGATGCCGCCCAGGCCGAGCAGCAGCGTGGAGAAGGCGCCCTCCGTGGCGGCCTTCGCCTTGAGCGCCGAGGACGGGTCGCTCACCGCCACGTTCTGCGGGTTCCGGGGGTCGATCGTCGGGGCGAGCAGCCGCTGGACCTCGCGTACCGACGCGTCCGTGGAGCGCTCGTACACCGCCGTCGGATGCCCGTCGAAGCCGAGCAGCCGCTGGGCCGCGTCCCAGCCGACCAGCGCCGAGCGTTCGATCTCCGGGGCGAGCGGCAGCGGGTCGAGGATGCCGACGACGGTGAAGTAGCGGTCGTCGATCCAGACCTGACGGCCCGGCCGGTCGATGCCCAGGCGTTCGGCGGCGACGTGCCCCAGCACCACGGCCGGATAGCGGCCGTTCGCGGCGTTCAGCCAGGTGCCGGAGGCCGCCTTGCCGCGCAGTACGTCGAGCAGGCCCTCGGTGGCGGCCTTGACGGCGATGCCGCCGGTCTCGGCCTCCGGGATCTTCTCGGAACGGCGCACCGAACGCGCGAGCTCGCCGGTCGCGCCGGCCTTCTCGACGCCCTGGATGCGGGAGACGGTGCCCACCGCGTCCTTGGGCAGTTTGACCTCCTGCCCGCTGAACATGCCCTCGCCCGCCTTGGCGACCAGCATGTTCGTGCCGAGCGCGTCGAGCTGCCGCAGCAACTGGGCCTGGCTGGACGCCGAGATGCCCACCACCGCGATCATCGTCGCGATGCCGATGGCGATCCCGAGCGCGGACAGCACCACGCGGACGGGGCGGCTGCGGAGCCCGGCCGAGCCGACGTGCAGGACGTCGCGCGGACCGAGCCGGGCGGCCTTCAGGGCGGTGCGGCGGACGGTGGCGACGGCGGTTCTGGGGTGGGGTGCGCGCCTCATCCGACGACGACCTTTCCCTGTGCCGTGTCCGCGACGACCCGGCCGTCCCGGATCCGGACCTGCCGCGGCAGCCGTCCCGCGATCTCGGTGTCATGGGTGATGACGGCGATCGTGGCGCCTTCCGCGTTCAGCGTGCGCAGCAGTTCCATCACCGCCTCGCCGGACGCCGAGTCCAGCGCGCCGGTCGGCTCGTCCGCGAGCAGCAGCGCCGGTTCCCCGACGACCGCGCGGGCGATGGCCACGCGTTGCTTCTGCCCGCCGGACAGCTCGTGCGGGCGGTGTCGCATGCGGTCGGCGAGCCCCACCCTGGCCAGCGCGTCCGCGGCCATCCGGCGGCGGCGGGCGCGGGGCAGGCCGGAGTAGAGCAGCCCTTCGGCGACGTTCTCCAGGGCGGCGACGCCCGGCACCAGGTGGAAGGCCTGGAAGACGAAGCCGATGTGGCGGGCGCGCAGCGCGGAGACCTTCCGGTCGGTGAGCGCGGCGACGTCGTGTCCGGCGATCGCCACGGTCCCGGCGGTGGGCCGGTCGAGGGTCCCGACGATGTGCAGCAGGGTCGACTTGCCGGAGCCCGAGGGGCCGACGATGCCGACCAACTCGCCTTCGTCGACGCCGAGATCGACCCCGTCGAGGGCGCGGACCCCGCCCGCGTACTCCTTGACGACGCCCTTGAGGTCCACGACACGCTTCACCGGGTCGGGCCGGACGCCGCCGGCGGCGGCCGCGGCGGTGCGAGGGGCGTCGGTGTCGCCGCTCCCGGCGTCGTACGTCTCACCGGTCATCTCGCCGGTCATCTCACTGGTCATCTCGCCGCTCACGCGCTCGGCACCCCGACCTTCATGCCCTCGCGCAGTCCCCCGCCGGTGACCTCGACCCGGCCCTGGCCGAACAGGCCGAGCTCGACCCGGACGTCGCGCGTCGCGCCCTGCTCCACGACCTGGACGCCGAAGCCGCCGTCGGGGAGCGCGAGCAGCGCGTTGACGGGGACGGACAGCACGTCCTGGCGGGTGCGGCCGGTGAGTTCGACCGTGACCGGGGACTGGTCGACGCCCTTCACCTTGGCCGGCTCGTCGAAGGAGACGGTGATCTCGATCTTCGGGCTCTTGTCCTGCGGGTCGTCGCCCGCCGACGCGGTCCTGCCCACCGCGGACACCTTGCCCGGCAGTTCGGTGCCGTCCGGCAGCCGGACCTTCACACGGGTGCCGGTCTTCACCGACTCGGCTTCGGCGACGGGCAGTTCGAAGACGACCACCCGCTCGGACCCCGTCACGGTGAGCACCGGGCTCCCGGGGGTGATCCGGTCGCCGGGCGCGAGCCGGCCCTCGCCGGAGCCGCCTCCGCTCCCGGAACCGCCGCCCGAACCGGCGCCGGCGTCCTTGACGCGTATCGCGCTGCCCGCGAAGGCGATCCGGTCGGGACCGACCGTGCCGGTCTGCTTCATGTCGTGCGACTTCTGCCAGCGTGCGACGGCGGCGGCGGTCTTCGCCGTGAACTCCTCGTCGACGTCGAAGCCGGTGAAGCCGAGCGCGGCCAGGTTCTCCTCCAGCTGCCGTACGTCCTTGCCCTTGTCGCCGGTCTTGAGCGTGCGGTACATGGGCTCGTCCCCGTACATCAGCCGGACCGGCTCGCCGTCCACCTCGTAGAGCCGTCCGTCCCGCTCGACGACCGAGCCGGTCGGGGCGATCCAGGTGAGGGTGCCGCCGGCGCCGGCCGCGTTGATCTTCCGCTCGCCGAGGTGCCCGAGGGTGCCGTCCTGCTGTGAGCTGTCGCTCAGGTCCCCCCGGGTGACCGTGGCGGTCGCGGGCGGCACCCCGCGCGAGCCGGCGGCCCCGGCCCGCGGATCCTGGTCCCGGTCCGCGCTCAGGGCGGTGACGGCGGCTCCGGCGCCCGCGACGGCGACGATCGCCCCGAGGGCGACGAGCATCCGGCGCCGGCCGAGCGGGCGCTCGCCTTCGCGGCGTTCGCCGTGCTCGCCTTCGCGAACGTTCTTGCGCTCGCCTTCGCGGCGTTCGCTCCGCCCGCTCATCGGGCCACGCCTTCGCACGCCTTGGCGGCCTTCTCGAACTTCTGCATCTCCGCCCCCTTCGGGATGGGCACCGCCTTCTGGGCACCCCCGTCGAACTTCGGGTCCGGCATGTTGAAGCCGTTCTCCCGCATGCAGCGCGCGTAGGCGAGGGCCTTGTCCTTGTCGGCCTGTGTCGGCTCCTTGCCGAAGCCGGCGCCGCCCGCCTTGCCCTGGCAGGCCTTGAACGCCGCCTCCATCTTCTCCTTGGACATGCCGTCACCGCCGATGGTGATCCCGGCGCCGTTCTCGCCCGGCTTGGGCTCGGGCACGTCGAGGCCGTTCTCGCGCAGGCACTTGCGGTGCTCGAAGGCCTGGTCGGCCTTCTTGCCCTCCTCGCTCGCGCCGCTGTCCTTCCCTCCGCTCCCGGCGGAGCCCGAGCAGGCGGCGGTGAGCAGGGCGAAGGCCGTGGCCAGGGAACCGGCGGCGGCCACACGGGTCATACGTCGAATCGTCATGGCCCTGACGGTGCCGCGAAGGGATGTTTCGCTTCTCTCAGCGGTTTCGTTTACACCGGCGAAAGGTCCCTTTCGGATACACAGGGGGCATGCGTGTACTACTGGTGGAGGACGAGGCGTTTCTCGCCGAGATGATCGCCGAAGGGCTGCGCCGCGACGCGCTCGCCGTGGACGTCGCGGCCGACGGCCTCGAAGCGCTGCGGAAACTCCAGCTCGGGGAGTACGACGTCCTCGTCCTGGACCGTGACCTGCCCGGGATGCACGGCGACGACGTGTGCCGACGGGTGGTCGAGCAGCGTCTGATGACCCGGGTGCTGATGCTGACGGCGGCGGGCACGGTACGGGACCGGGTCGAGGGCCTCGGCCTGGGCGCCGACGACTACCTGACCAAGCCCTTCGCGTACGACGAGCTCCTCGCCCGCGTGCTGGCGCTGGGCCGGCGGGCCAGGCCGGCGCTGCCGCCCGTCCTGGAGCGGCGCGGGATCGTCCTGGACACCGCCCGCCGCCAGGCCAGCCGGGACGGCAGGCACCTGTACCTGTCGCGCAAGGAGTTCGGCGTCCTGGAGGCGCTGCTGCGGGCGGAGGGTGCGGTGGTCAGCGGCGAGGACCTGATCGAGCAGGTCTGGGAGGAGCACACCAGCTACCGGACCAATGCGGTACGGGTCACCCTGAGCAAGCTGCGGGCCAAGCTGGGCGAGCCCCCCGTGGTGGAGACGGTGCCGGGGTCCGGCTACCGGATCACGTCGTGAGCGGGCGTCGTTTCGCGCGCGTCGCGCTCGGCGGGGAACGCGCGCGGCTCACCGCCCTGTACGCCTGCCTCCTCATGCTGGCCGGTGCCCTGCTCACCGGGGTCGTGTACTGGCTCGTGCGGGAGGGCCTGTACTCGTCGATCAACAGGGCGGTCATCACCGCCGTGCCGGCCCAGCGGATGCAGCAGCTGCCGGACGCCTCGCAGAGCCTCCTGACCGCCACCGCGCTCCCGACCGCGGCCCTCACGAGCCCCGGCCCGAGCACGGGCCCGGACGGGATGCCGTCCCAAGGGATCGCGATCACCCGGACGGTCAGCGACGCCGCCGAGTCCGCCGCCCTGGACCGCCTCCTCACCGTGTCCGTGATCGTCCTGGCCTGTTACGCGGTCCTCTCGGTCGCGCTCGCCTGGTGGGCGGCCGGGCGGGTGCTCCGGCCGATCGCCGTGATCACCGACACGGCCCGCCGGCTGTCCGCCGCCAACCTGCACAAGCGGATCGCCCTCGACGCGCCGCCCGGGGAACTCAAGCGGCTCGCCGACACCTTCGACGGCATGCTGGGGCGGATGGAGCAGCTGGTCTCCGCCCAGCAGCGGTTCGCCGCGAACGCCGCCCACGAGCTGCGCACCCCGCTCGCCGTGCAGCGGGCGGCGGCGGAGATCGGGCTCGCCGGGGATCCCTCGCCGGAGCGGGTGGACCGGATCCGCTCCAAGCTCATCGAGGTCGCCGACGGCAGCGAGCGGATCATCGAGGGGCTGCTCCTGCTCGCCGCCTCCGACCAGGGGCTCCAGGAACGGCGTCGGGTCGCCCTGGACGAGGTCGCGCGGGAGACGGCGGCGGCCCTCGCGAGCGAGGCGGCCGAGCGCGGGGTGGCCGTCGTCGTGCGGTCCGGGCCGCTGACCGTCGAGGGGGACCCGGTGCTCCTGGAGCGCCTCCTCCACAACCTGGTCGCGAACGCGGTGCGCCACAACCTCCCCGAGGGCGGCCGGGTGGAGGTCCGGACCGGCCCGGACGGCGTCATGGTGACGAACACCGGCCCCGCCGTGCCGCCCGAGACCGTGCCGCTCCTCTTCGAACCGTTCCGCCGCTCGGCCGCCCGTACCCACGCGCCCGACGAGGGCGTCGGCCTCGGTCTGTCGATCGTCGACTCGATCGCCCGGGCCCACGGGGCGAGGGCGACGGCGACGGCGAACACCCGGGGTGGCGGGCTGACCGTCCGGGTCCGCTTCGACGGAGGCGTTTCCGGCCCCGCGTCCGGCTGACCTCGGCAGCGGCGGGTCCCGCTTCCCGGCCGGGCGGGGTGTCGTCCTGGCTCGCTGGACCAATCCGGCCGCTTGCAGGCATCGCTCCAGGAAGGGCCCGCACCGGCTGGATGTACCACGCAACGAACCGCGAAATTGGTCTAGTCCAAGTTTGGTCCAGGCCATTGACGTGCCCATGGCTACGGGGTTACTCCCTATCTCAACAGTCGTGCGTGACAAGGACGTTGACGCACTCCCCGCCTCCCCCACAGTCATTGGATCGCCATGAGACGACGTTCGCTCCGCTCGGCCCTCACCGCCGCCGTGACCGCCGTGGCCGCCTTCGGCCTGGCCACCCTCTCCTCCGCGCCCGCCCAGGCGGCGACCCCTCTCCCCGCCCGGGTCTTCGCCCCGTACTTCGAGTCCTGGACCGGCGAGAGCCCCGCCGCGCTCAGCGCGCAGTCGGGTGCCAAGCACCTGACCATGGCGTTCCTCCAGACCGCGACCAAGGGTTCCTGCACCGCGTACTGGAACGGGGACACGGGGCTGCCGATCGCCCCGTCCTCGTTCGGCGCCGACATCAAGACGATGCAGTCCCGCGGCGGCGACGTCATCCCGTCCTTCGGCGGCTACACCGCCGACACCACCGGCACCGAGATCGCCGACAGCTGCACCGACGTCAACCAGATCGCCGCCGTGTACGAGAAGGTCATCACGACCTACGACATCACCCGGCTCGACATGGACATCGAGGTCGACGCCCTCGACAACACCGCCGGCATCGACCGCCGCAACAAGGCGATCAAGCTGGTCCAGGACTGGGCCGCCGCCAACGGGCGTCAGATCCAGATCTCGTACACCCTGCCGACGACCACCCACGGCCTCGCCGCGAGCGGACTCGCGGTCCTCAAGAACGCCGTGACCAACGGCGCGCGCGTCGACGTCGTCAACCTGATGACCTTCGACTACTACGACAACGCCGCCCACGACATGGCCGCGGACACCAAGACCGCCGCCCAGGGCCTCTACGACCAGCTCGCCAAGCTCTACCCGACGAAGACGGCCGCACAGCTGTGGGGCATGGTCGGCATCATCGAGATGATCGGCGTCGACGACTTCGGCCCGGCCGAGACCTTCACCCTCGCCAACGCCCGTACGGTCTACGACTGGGCCGTCGCCAAGGGCATCAACACCCTCTCGTTCTGGGCGCTCCAGCGGGACAACGGCAGCTGCCCCGGCGGTGCGGCGGCCGACGGCTGCTCCGGCATCCAGCAGAACACCTGGGACTTCTCCCACATCTTCGCCCCCTTCACCAGCGGGACGACCAGCCCGTCCGACGACTTCTCGGTGACCACCACCCCGGCCGCCGCCACCGTCACCGCCGGCGCGTCCACCTCCACCACGGTGAAGACGGCTGTCACCGCCGGTACGGCGCAGACGGTGGACCTCACGGTCAGCGGCCTGCCCGCCGGCGTCAGCGCCACGCTCAGCCCCACCTCGGTGACGGCCGGTGGCTCCTCGACCCTCACCGTGAACACCACGGCGGCCGCGGTCTCCGGCACCTACCAGATCGTGGTCAACGGGGCGAGCCCCTCGGCCGGCCACGCCGCGGTCTTCTCCCTGACCGTCACGGGCGGTGCCACGCAGTGCACGGCCGCCCCGTGGGTCTCGTCCAGCGTGTACACCGGCGGCCAGCAGGTCTCGCACAAGGGCCACACCTGGAAGGCCAAGTGGTGGACGACCGGCGAGGAGCCGGGCACCACGGGCCAGTGGGGCGTCTGGCAGGACCTCGGCGCCTGCTGATCCCCGCCTCTGAACGGACTGGGGCCCGCCGGGAGGCGGGCCCCAGGGCCGTACCCGATCGCACCGACGGCACCCGCGTGCACCGCGCGGCAGTCGGCTACCTGGCGGCGGGGATGGGGGCGGGGGCGAGCGCGTCGAGGGACTCGGGCACGGTCTGGCCCCCGTCGACGGTGAGTGTCTGGCCGGTGATGAACGCCGCCTCGTCCGAGGCGAGGAAGCCCACGGCGTGGGCGATGTCCGAGGTCTCTCCCAGCCTGCCCAGGGGGATCGACGCCGCCATCCTGTTCAGGTAGTTCTCGCCCAGCTCCTCCAAGCCCTCGGTACGGACGTTGCCGGGCAGGACGGCGTTGACGGTGATGCCCGACGGGGCCAGTTCCAACGCGGCGCCGCGCAGGAAACCGAGCTGCCCGGCCTTGCTCGCCCCGTAGTGCGACCAGCCCGTGTAGCCGGTCGTGGGGCCGGTGATGGACGAGGTGAGGACGACACGGCCGCGGCCGGCGCGTTCCATGGCGGGCAGGCAGGCCCGGACACTGAGGATGCAGCCGCGCAGGTTGACCGCCAGGACCTCGTCGATGTCGGCCGCCGTCATCTCCCGCAGCGGCTTCTCGGGGAAGATCCCGGCGTTCGCGCACAGGACGTCGACGTGTCCGTGACGCCGTTCGGCCTCGGCCGCCATCGCCTCGACGGCGTCCGCGTCGCGCAGGTCCACGCCCGCTCCGGCGACGCGCCCGCCGGTGGCCCGGGAGAGTCGGTCGGCGACGTCACGGGCCACCCGCTCGTCCCGGCCGGTCAGCAGCACCGCCGCGCCGCGCCGGGCGAAGTACTCGGCGATGCCCAGCCCGATACCGCGCGTTCCGCCCGTCACCACGACGGACCTCTCCTGCCAGGGGGTGCTGGTCGACACGACCGTCCTCGTCTCTCGTGATCGTCGGAGGTCGGCGGGGCGCGCCTTCCGCTGGGAACCTAGTCCGCGAGCGGCCATGGCGTACGTCCCTCTGCCGACGGACCACCTGATGAGGTGAACGGGTCTGTACGCCCGTGGCGCCCGAGGCCGCCGGCCGTCTCCGACGAGACGGGTCCCAGCTCCTCCGGCCCCTGCTCAGAGGTGGCTGTCGAGGAGCTCCCGCAGCTCGGCGGAGGTCAGCGGTCCGGTTCCGTGCGCCACCGCTTCTCCTCCCTTCACCAGGACGTAGGAAGCGGCCGTGGTGATCCCGTATCGCTGGGTCGCGGCGGGGCAGCGCGTGATGTCGGTACGGACGGCCGTCAGGCGGCCGGTGTACTCGGCGGCGATGCCGGCCACGACGTCGTCCATCGCCCGGCAGGGCTCGATCGCCTTGGGCCACGTCCCCGTGAAGTACGCGAGGACCGGAACCTCGCTCATCCTGAGGATGAAATCGAACTCCGCGTCCTCACGGGGTTGGTGAACCCGCTTCGCCATGGATACTCCTGACCTCGCATTCCGTCACTTCACCCCCATCATCCCCCGCGCCGCGTGTCGCTCGCCCTGCCGGGCCCGCGGGGGTCGGCAGGGCGAGGTGTCCGGGGAAGCCGTCAGCTGTCGGAGCGGAAGGCTCCGTGGACGCGCAGGTCTCCTTGGACGGAGATCTGTCCGTCGTTGGTGTGCATGATCCAGGTGTCGTCGTTGCGGACGGACAGGTGCCCGTTGGCGTTCACCTTGCCCCGGAACCTCGACTCGCCGAAGACGCGGAGCATGCTCTTGGTGGTGAGGTCGCCGGCGACGACGGCCTCTCCGCCGGCCAGCACGTCGCCTTCGGCGTCGAGACGGCCGTGGACGATCAGCCGGGGCGGGCCGTCCTGCGTCTCCAGTACGTCGTCGACGGTCAGACCGCCCTCCAGGTTGAGCCGCTCCTTGACCCTGGCCCGGTGGGTGACCAGGTCGTTGAGGTCCGCGGTGCCGGCCGCGACGGTGCCCCACTGCCGGTCGCCGGCCCCCTGGAAGACGTTCAGCCCTGCGGCGGGGAACTCGATCCAGCCGTCCCCGGTCGTGCGGCCCTGCACCCATGAGGTGTTGATGCCGGTCAGGTCCGCCTTGTCGGCGGCGAGGGTGCCCCAGTCCTGGGTTCCGTCCTTGCGGACGTTCACCCCCGACTGCGGGAACTCGATCCAGCCCTTGCCGCCGTCGACGTCTCCCACCCAGGTGGTGTTCACACCGTTCACCCGGATCCGGTCCGCCGTGACGACGCCCAGGTCGCTGCCGGAGCCGTGGCCGACCGTGATCCCGTCGGCGGGGAAGCGAATCCACCCCGCGCCACCGTCACGCCCCCGTACCGACGGGGTGGAGACCCCGGCCGTCGCGGTGACGCCCTCGAACTCGGGGCTGCGCACGTGCACCGTGGTGGTGAGGTAGTACCCGGGCTGTTGCGGGCTCTTGGGGCTGGCGATCAGGATGTACGTGGCGTCCCTCTTGGGCTCCTCGCCCTGCTTCGGCGACCAGTGCCAGGGCCCGGAGGTCTGCTGGACGGGCTGCGGCCCGCCTTCGGGGCCTTGGATCGTGTACTGGAGGTCGTCGGGGCCGTCCCACCGCAGGGTGACCTGATCCGTCGCCCCCAGCAGGGTCTGGTCCGCACGGAAGTTGCGCGGGACGCGGGAGGCTCGTTTCAGCAGGCTCAGCGTGACGAGGTGGTCGTTCCTGGCGCCGCGGCCATGAGAGTCCTCCGCCATGGACAGGCGTACCAGCCCCTCCTCGGAGGAGACGGGAAAGCCGGTCAGCTCGATGACCAGGACCTCGCCCTTCCTCAGGCGCACCCCGGAGAGCGCCTCCAACCGGTAGATCCCGGTCGTGCTCTTCCAGTCCTCCGTGAGGCCGACCGAGGAGCTCAGGGTGCTCCCGGTGAGGTGGGCCTTGATCCTGTCGGGGTGCGCGGTGAGATGGGTGCTGCCGCTGCCGAAGGGAACGGTCAGTTCGAGTTCGTAGAGGGTGACGGACCAGGCGTTCGGATTCGAGACGATGATGTGCACCGCCCCCGGGGACTCCTCGTCCTTGCCGCTGCCGGACACCTGAAGCTGCCCGGGGTCGGTGAGTATCTCGTAGTGCAGGTTGGCCATGGCCACTTCCCCCTCGTCCACTGCGCGGGCGCTCCCCACGGGCGCGGTCCCCGCCGCCCCAGCCCTGTCCCGCGCAATAGGTCGAGAACCCCTGATCTTTCATGAACGTCCGAAACCGTGCAGCATTGACCGATTCATGACGAGAAAGCACATATCATCCTCGAAAGGATGATCGAACAGGGCAGCGGGGGCCGAGGGATCGGTCAGGCCCCGATGCCTACGGACGAGACGTAGCTGTACGCGTTGTAGTCGGAGTCGAGGTCGCTGATGACGTCGTCCCAGATCTCGTCCACGGTGGCCTGGTCCTGGGCGGCCCAGGCGTCGACGAGGTCGCCCCAGACGTAGCGGACCGTGATGGAACGCTGGGAGAGGCCGGGGCGCAGGCGTTCGGCGGGTACGTGGCTCTGGTCGACGGGGTAGATCTCCATCCGGCGGCCACGGCCGCCGTTGTCCAGGTGACGCTTGAGCCAGCCGGAGCGGATGAGGTTCTCTCGTCGGCGGAACCAGTAGGCGGAATCGATCCGCTCGCGGTTCGCCGCGGTAGGGGTGACCTTCCCCTTCGCCTTCATCCACGACCGGACCGTGCGCGCGGACACGCCCTGCCCCGCGAGCGCGGCGCGGCCCGCCGGGCTGTCGAGGTAGCGCAGGCGGGCGACGAGTCCACGTTTCGAGGTGATCGGCGAGGAGATTCCGGACGAGTAGACGATCCGGTTGAGCTCCAGGATCAGGGCTTCGCCGCCCTTCATTCCCTGCGCATTGAATTTGCGGAATTCGCCCCAGCGGGACCACAGGTCCGGAGATCCGACCATCAGCGCTTACCCCCGAGAATGTAGGTCTGCTTTTCCTTGACCTGATTCAGCTCCCGGCCTTCCGGGAACACCGCGTGCCAGTCGCCCGTGACGTGAAGTTCGTCCGTTCCGGAGATTTCCACGATCTGGAGTCCGGCCTTGTGGGCCTTGTGCGCCTTCATCCAGAGATTCGCGAACGCCTTCGAGCGGATAATGTGCATCCAGTCCGGGCGGCGGATTTCTCGGTTCGCGCTGGATTCGCCGATCGTCGACACGAACTTAGAGTACATGGCCTTCACGTAGGCCACGGCCAGTTCATCGCCATTCGCCAGGGCCGTTTTCCGGCTTTCTGCGAGAGCGCGGCGCATTTTCTCCAACAGCGCTTCCGAGGCTCCTGAGACGAGGGACCGGTGGATGACCGGGGCGTCGGTGAGGCCCTGGCGGGCGCAGTCGAGCAGGAGGCGGAGCGTGGACTCGGTGACCCACAGCTCGCCCGGTTCCATCCGGGCGCCGAGCGGGCTGGGCAGGTCGTCGTGCTGCCAGTCGGCCGGGGTGACGAGGTGGACGCCGGCCCTCTTCGGGTCGTGCACGCCGCTGGTGTCCTCGCGGAGCTGGCCGATCGGCAGCCAGCACTTGAGCGCCGAGAGGTAGGCCGCGTTCATGTCCAGCGCGGTCACCTCGATCCGCTCACCCTTCTTCGCCGCGGCGAAGAGCTGGGGGTTGCGCCACTTCGGGCGGCCTTCCCAGATGTCGTCCGCGCCCTTCTGCGACTTCTTCCGCAGGATCTCGGCGGTCGGCGGGAACTCCGAGTGCTCGTACCGGCCGCCGACCCGCGAGGCCTTCAGCAGCGTCATGACGTCCGGGATCGCCGCCTTGATCAGCTCCGCCTGCGCCATGTCGACATCACCGGAGCATGCGGCCAGGACCTCGTGTACCCGGTCCGTGATCTGCTCCACCAGGGTGCCTGAGGCGTACCCCGGAGTGTTGCGCTGCGGGCGCGCCTGGGCCCGCTCCGGCCCCGGCGGCCCGTCCGCCGGGGCGGGCTCGGGCATAGGGGTGGGGGTGGGAGTGGGGACGGGGACGGTCGCAGGGGCCGGCTCGGGCTCGGGGGCGGGAGCCGGCTCGGGCGCGGGGGCGGACTCGACTCCTGCGGCGCCGGCGACTGCCGCCGCGCATTCCTCCGCGGTCAGGTGCTGGGGGAAACCATCCAGTTCGAGGGAGGCCGGCTGCCCGCACAGGACGCACGGCTGCCCTGGCGCGTCGGGGGCGGGCGACTCGACGGCCGGGGGCTCGGGAGCGGGAGGCTCGGGAACGGCGGGCTCGGCAACTGGGGATTCGGGAGCGGGCGGCTCCGTGTCCGGCTGTTCCGAGGCCCCCGGCTCACCCGTCGGCGGCCCGCCGGTGAGCAGCTCCTTGGCCGGAGCCTCGGCGGGCTGCACCCGGGTCGGCGGCGGTGCCACGGCGAGTGCTTGCGCACCCGTCTGGAGGCTCGGCGTGGCGCCGTGCAGCACGCCCACCGCGTGTGTGGGACCGGCCAGCAGGTCGAGGGGGTGCAGCCCGTAGTGCGCGGCGAGCAGGTCCACGTCCTCCAAGGACCAGTGGGACTTGCCGCCCTGCTTGCGCGAGACCTGGGCCTGCGACTGCCCGAGGCCGGTGGCCAGGTCGCCTTGCCGTTGGCCGGTGCGCGTCATCAGCGCGGAGACCGTGAGCCTGAGGACGTCTTCCGTACCCATCATGGCGTGACACTAACAAAACCCGTATGCGACTTCCGCATTCAGGATCTGAAACACGCATCACTCCAGGGCAGCCTCCCCGCTCCCTGTGTCAGGAGACGAGTCGGGTCTCCACTTCGGTCAGTTTGACGGTGGACAGTCCGCCGCGTTCGGTCGTCACGTCCGTGACCTCCAGCTGGGTGCCGGGGGCGAGGATGTACTCCTCCTCCCCGGTGAACGCGGAGAAGCTGCGGATCCCCACCGCGCGGGCGGGGGTCACCTCGAACAGGGTGCGCTTGCCGCGGCTGCCGAGGAAGGCCCGGGCGACGCTCAGCTCCGAGGTGCAGGACGAGACGCCCCACCAGGTCACGGTCTCGCCGACCGGGTACTGCCGCCGCAGGTCCAGGCCGACGCCGCGCCACAGCGGGCGGTCGTGGGCGGGGAGCTCCGAGACCGCGGAGAACAGCAGGCGCAGATACGGCAGGTAGGGCAGGACGCGGCTGCGGTCCGGGGAGCGCAGGACCGCGTTGATGTTCCGGTAGAAGCCCGACTCGCAGGTGTAGAGGTAGAGCGCGGCGATGGTGTCGGCCGACAGGCCGGCCCCCGTCTGCTCGTCCGCCCGACGCTTGCCGAAGTCGCGCGAGCGGTCGATGTGCCGGGCGAGCCCGGACAGTACGCCGGTGACGGGGGCGACGGCGTCCTCGAAGGGCATCAGCGGGGTGTCGAACACTCCGGTGACCGGTGGCAGGACGTGGCCCTCGTCCTGGACGCTGGTGAGCCGCTCCAGGTACAGCTGGTGGAGCTCCATCGTCGAGGCGATGAAGGCGCCCATGCGCGCGGCCACTCCGGTGTCCGCCGCTCCCCCGCCCGCGCCGGCGGCGGCTGGGCCGGTCGGCTGCCGGTCCCAGCCCTTGCTCGGCAGCCAGTCGATCGCCTCGGCACCGAGCGACCGAAGTGCGTCGTTGACCGTGGTGAAGTGGTCGCCCTCGCAGAACAGGTCACCCTGTGCGGCCGGGTTGGCGTGGTCGATGTGCCGGACCTCGACGCCCGGATACTTCTTCTGGAGGCGCAGGACGGTCCGCTTCAGGCTGCGGGCGTGGGCGCCCCACCAGGCGAAGACGACGCCGCGGTCCTCCTCGTCCACGGCCTCCTGCTTGGCCCTGAGGATCTCCTCGACGATCCGCTCGGCCACCGGGCGCCAGAATCCGGTGTGCTGGTCGGTGCCCATGGCGCCGTCGGCGCTGGCGGTCAGCGAGGCGTTCAGCAGCAGTACGCCCTGCGTGAGCATCGCCTGGAACCACTCGGGCGGCTGGACCGTGTCCCGTTCCTTCAGCAGGGCGCGGACGTCGCCGACGGGGGTCTTCTTGGGGATGCCGTACTTCCACATGGCCGCTGCCTTGATGAGGCAGCGGATGCTGACGACCCGTCCGAACTGGCTGTCCTTCCAGTCGTTGAAGGTGTTGTCGAACATCGCGATGCCGGTGGCGCTCTCCGGCCGCGGGTAGGGGTTCTGTCCGAAGGCGACGACCTTCCACTTGTGCGGCGGATGCGGCTTGAGCGCCTGGAAGGTGAGCTCCCGTACGGGCACGACCTGGGAGCTGCGGCCCGGGCCGATGAACGTGGCGGCGTCCTGCCGTGCCTCGATGACCGGCTTGAGGACCGGGAGCCAGGGCTCTCCGCCGCCGGTGAACAGGCCGGTCAGGCCGAGCGGGTCGTTCGCGTCCGGCTCCGGCGCGGCGGGAGACGTGGCGGGCGTGGGCGGGGTGGCGTCGCTCATGGCGGAGGAACTCCCGGGGGTCGTCGGGTCTGCGAGGGGAGGCGGGCCCGCGGTCGGCGCGGCGGGCCCGGCGTCAGCGGCGAAAGGAATGCCCTTTGGGCGGCGTGATCCGCACCCTCGTCGTGGCCGGGGCCTGCTCGATGCCGGCGAGCTGGGCGGTGATGGTGGCGCGCAACTCGTCGTCGTCCTCGAACCAGTGGTCGTGGAAGAGGGTGTAGCCGGTCCACATCAGATTCGCGCAGACCCGGGCCGGCACGCCGCCGGTCCGCGCTCCCATCCCGACCAGCGCGACCGAGCGGATGCTGCCCGGCTCGCGCCGGTTCTGCCGGTGCACGGCCTGGAAGGCAGCCGCGCAGGCCATCGCCACGTTCAGGGTCTCGCTCACGTTCTGCGAGGAGGCCACCATCGTCGGCGTCGAGATCACGAAGTGCGGGACGGCCGCCCCCGACGGGACGCACACGGCGCTGCCCACCGGCATGCCCCCGGCGAACCGCTCCTTGATCGCCCGCTGTACCCGCAGCTGGATGCCCGCCCCGAGATGCCGCTTGATCACGGCGTCGACCCCGCCGTCCATCCTGCCCGCCGCGTTCGTCGGCGTGACCCACGCGTCCACGTGCTCGTCGAGGATCGAACCCCGGCGGATCTCGATGCCCGGCGTGTCGGCGAACGCCGCCCGCCACGCCTTCACCACGCCCTCGTTGACGTCCGTCAGAACCACCCTGAGCGTCGTCTGCGCGCAGCCCTCAGCCATCACTTATCCCCCTGTCAGGAACAGCTTCTTCCAACACCTCCGACGCTAGTGGGCACCACTGACAACGCCCCCGAGCCGAGGCGGAGCTGACCGGCCCTCACCCCTCTCGGGTCTCTCGGGGCGGTGGGATCCCGGAATCCGGGTACGCCGAAGGGCGCCCGGCACCGGCTTTCGCCGGGCCGGGCGCCCTCGGTCCCGCTCGGTCACCGCGCGTCGTCGCGACGCGTCCGGCTCAGCAGGTGACGGTGCCCTTGCGGATCGCGTGGCCGCCGGTGTTGCCGTCGTCGGCCCAGTAGACCGGCTTGACGCCGCCCACGCACTCGTCGGCGCCGGCGAGCGCGAAGCCCTCGTTGTTCAGGTCGGCCATGCCGCTCGGGCGGTTGTGGACGCCGGTCAGGGCGAAGCTGCCGGAGGCGCCGATCTTCATCGTCCGGTGCTGACCGGAGCACGTGTCGTCGCAGACCAGCCACAGGCGTGCGGCCTGCGGCTCCCACTGGAGCTCCATCACACCGGCCATGCCGCCGGCGATCGTGGCGACGCGGGTGGCGGTGCCGCCGTCCTCCAGAACGTACCCGTAGACCGATCCGGTGCCCTCGACACCGACGAAGAACACTCCGCCCGTGTGGGCGCCGAAGCGGCTGGGGTCGTAGGCCGCGCCCGTCGACTCGTCCTTGAAGCCCGCGGCGGTGAGGGTGGCGTCGGGGATCCAGGTGATGGCCTCGAAGCCCGCGTTGGAGCCCACGGACGGCAGGCCGGCGGTCAGGTTCCACTCCTTGGTGGCGGTGAGGCCGCTGCCGCTGCCGGTGGCGACGTCGTAGCGCAGCACGGAGAGGCGGCTGGTGCCGGACGCGTCGCCGTTCCGCTCGCTCGCGACGTACGCGCCGCCCGTGGCGCCCGCGCCGGTCAGGGTGACGGCCTCGCTGTCGGGCGTGCCGGAGCCGCCGGGGAACCGCAGGCTCTTGCCGGAGGTCCAGCCGTTCGCGGTGTCCGGGCGCCAGCCGCCGGAGCCGTCACGGACCAGGCGCCACAGCTTGCCCGAGTTCTGGGCGCCCCACAGCACGGAGCCCTCCTCGTACAGGCCGCTGAGGTCCGAACCGAACACGTTGGAGCCGTCGGCGGTCGCCACCGTGCTGCCACCGGGCCAGGCCTGGGGCCCCGTACCGCCGCCGGAACCGCAGTTGTTCGGCGCGCCGAGCGTCAGGGACGCCTGGCCGAAGGCGCCGGTGCCGTCCGGGCAGCGCGACCAGGACGGCGCGGAGTGGCTGCTCCAGGTGAAACTGTCGACCAGGGTGCTGCCACCCGGCAGGTACAGGCGGGCCTTGTCGCTGGAGCCGAGGCCGAACGACGCGGAGACGTCGAAGGCGCGGACCGCACCGGCCGCGAGCGTCGTACCGGACGGCACGGTGAACTTCGAGCTGTTGTTGTCGTCCTTGAGGATCCAGCCGGAGACGTCCACGGCGGCCGTGCCCTTGTTGAACAGCTCGATCGAGTCGTTGACGCTGCCGGTCGTCACCACCTCGTTGATGCGGATGTCGTCCGCCGGGGCAGCCTGGGCCGTGGGCGCCGTCATCGCCACGGCGGCGGCCATGACGGCGCCTGCGACGGCCAGACGCGACCGGACGCGCCGGATGGGAGCGGGGCGACGACGCCCGCCGGGAGCACGCACTTCGAGCACGATGTCCGTCCTGGTGGAAGGGGAGCGGTAGGAGGTCGAGCGAGACGAGGGTCCCGGCCGATGCCGAACTCCGGCCGGCATCGGCCCGCTCACCGTGTGAACGCGTGCCGAACGGAAGGACTGCGGGCGCCGGACATCCGGCCTTGAGAGGAAGCGGCTGACCGCCGTGCCGCCCGTTCAGAAGTCGACGGCGTCGCGGATCAGCGGGCAGGTCATGCAGTGGCCGCCGCCGCGCCCGCGGCCGAGTTCGGCGCCGACGATCGTGATGACCTCGACGCCCGCCTTGCGGAGCAGCGTGTTCGTCTGGGTGTTGCGGTCGTACGTGAAGACGACGCCCGGCTCCAGGGCGACGGCGTTGTTCCCGCTGTCCCATTGCTGCCGCTCGGAGGCGTACACGTCGCCGCCCGTCTCGATCACGCGGAGTCGTGGCAGGCCGAGGGACTCGGCGACGACGTCGACGAAGCGGGCGTCGCCCTCGTCGGTGATCTCGACGCCGGGCGCCTTGTCGCCGGGACGGAGCGAGAAGGTGTGGACGGCGTCCATGATCGTCGGGTAGAGGGTGACGATGTCGCGGTCGGCGAAGGTGAAGACGGTGTCCAGGTGCATGGCCGAGCGGAGCTTCGGCATGCCGGCCACGACGACCCGCTCGGCGGTCCCGTTCTCGAAGAGCGCGCGGGCGACCTGGGTGATGGCCTGGCGGGACGTGCGTTCGCTCATTCCCATGAGGACGACGCCGTTTCCGACGGGCATGATGTCGCCGCCCTCGAACGTCGCCTGGCCCCAGTCCCGCTCCGGGTCGCCCCACCAGACGGTCGAGCTCCGGTAGTCCGGGTGGAAGGTGTAGACGGCCTTCATCAGGAGGGTCTCGCCGTGCCGGGCTGGCCAGAACAGCGGGTTCAGCGTGAGCCCCCCGTACAGCCAGCAGGTGGTGTCGCGGGTGTACAGGGTGTTGGGCAGCGGCGGCATCAGGTACTCGCGGCCTCCGATGCCCTCCCGGGCGAGTGCCACGTACCCCGAGCGGAAGTCCTCCGGCAGGTCCGCGGTGGACAGTCCGCCGATGAGGAACTCGGCGAGGGCACGGGGTGCGAGGGAGTCGAGGTAGGCGCGGGTGTCGTCGACGAGCCCGAGGCCCACCTCGTTGGGCACGATCTTCCGGTCGAGGAGCCATGACCGGGCTTCGGGGATGGCCATGGTCTCGGCGAGGAGGTTGTGCAGTTCGACGACCTCGACGCCCCGCTGGGTGAGTTTGTTGACGAAGTCGGCATGGTCGCGCTGGGCGTTCTCCACCCACATCACGTCGTCGAAGAGGAGGTCGTCGGAGTTGGTCGGGGTGAGCCGGCGGTGGGCGAGTCCCGGGGAGCAGACCAGCACCTTGCGGAGCCGTCCGACCTCGGAGTGGACGCCGAGCGGGGCCTTGCCTGTGCCGGTCGCGGGGGTGGTCATGGGGAGCCTTTCCGGTGGAGTGGCGGCCGCGTGGCCGGACGGGTCAGAGTTCGATCCAGTCGGCGGCGAGGGCGACGACCCCGAGGACGGCCCCGACGACGGAGACGGCGCAGATGACGGCCTCCTTGGGCGAGAACAGCCGCCGGTTCTGCTCGCGGCGGGCCTTGACGAACAGGAACGTGGCGGGGGCGTAGATGATGAAGGAGACGAGGACGAACTTGAGCCCCGCGGCGTAGAGGAGGAAGGCCGTGTAGAGGGTGGCGACGGCAGCGACGACGAGTTCCCGGCGGGTGGTCCGCCCCTTCACCTTCTCCCGTTCCGGTCTCAGTGCGATCTTCACGGCGAACGCGGCGGCCAGCAGGAAGGGGATCAGGCTGAGTGCGCTGGTCAGGTCGAGGGCGAAGTTGAACGCGTCGTCCGAGAAGGCCGTGACGACGAGGACGATCTGGCTGAGGGCCGTGGTGAACAGCAGGGCGGGGACGGGCACGTCGTCACCGCTGGAGCGCCCGAGGAAGCGCGGCATGTCCTCGTCCTTGGCCGCCACGAACAGCACCTCCGCCGCCATCAGCGTCCAGGCCAGATAGGCGCCGAGGACGGAGATGATCAGGCCGACGCTGACGAACGCCTTCCCCCACGTGCCGACCGCCGCCTCCAGGACGCCGGCCATGGAGGGCTGCCGGAGCTGGGCAATCTCGCTCATCGGGAGGATGCCGTACGACACGATGGTGACGGAGGCGAAGATCGCAAAGACGCTCAGGAACCCCAGCACGGTCGCCCGCCCGACGTCCTCTCGGCGCTTGGCGTGGCGGGAATAGACACTGGCGCCCTCCACTCCGAGGAAGACGAAGACGGTCGCGAGCATGGTTCCGCGCACCTGGTTGAACAGGGACCCCGCGTAGTCCGCGCCGCCGAAGTTGTCGGCGAACACGGACGGTTCGAAGAAGACGAGCGCCAGGATGACGAAGACGATGATCGGCACCAGCTTGGCGACGGTCACGATCCGGTTGATCGCCGTCGCCTCCTTCACGCCGCGGCGGATGAGGAGGAAGAAACCCCACAGGCCGACGGAGGACAGGATGATCGCCAGGGCCGTGTCACCGTCGCCGAGGGCGGGTGCGATCGCGCCGATCGTGGACATGATCAGCACCCAGTACGTCACGTTGCCCACACAGGCGCTCGCCCAGTAGCCGAAGGCCGAGAAGAAGCCCAGGTACTCGCCGAAGCCGGCCTTGGCGTACGCGTAGACGCCGGCGTCCAGGTCCGGTCGCCGCACCGCGAGGGTCTGGAAGACGAAGGCGAGCATCAGCATGCCAACGCCCGCCACCGCCCAGGCGATCAGGGCGCCGGCGACGCCCGTCTCCTGGGCGAACCGGCGGGGAAGGGAGAAGACGCCGGCGCCCACCATGGATCCGACGACCATCGCCGTGAGCGTCAGCAGCGTGAGCTTGGCGGTCGGTGGGGACTCGCCCGGGACGGCGTCGGCATGCTGGTCGGCATGGGTCATGGCGCACCTCGTGGCGCCGCGGGGGCCGCAGCGGGTCCGCCGTCGGCCTTGCGCCCACGGCGGACCGACCGCCCTCATCACGCCCGTGTTCGAAGCTGACGGCAGGCGCCGGACCGGCCGCCTGCCCAATGGATCAAAAATCTATGCCGATGCACACCTTTTGTCCTGCCGAGTACTCCGTCTGACGGTCCCGGCGGCCCCTGCGCGTCACCGGTCCTCACGACCGGCGGCGGCCGCCAGGTGGTCGCGGAACCAGCGGTGCGCGGGGTCGGTCGCGTTGCGGGGGTGCCAGGCCATGGCGAGGTCGAGGGGCGGCAGGTCGAACGGGAGCGGGAACGTGCGCAGGCCCAGCGCCTCGGTGGTGCGGGGCAGCCAGTCGGCCAGGGTGAGCGCGACGAGGTCGGTGTCCCTGGCGAGCATCATCGCGCTGGTGTGGCTCGGTACGACCACGGCGACCCTGCGCCGCAGCCCTTGTTCCGCCAGGGCGTTGTCGATGGGGCCGTGGCGTTTGCCGAGCCGGGAGATGCCGATGTGGCCGACGGCCGCGAAGCGGTGGGCGTCGATCTTCCCGTCGAAGAGGGGGTGGCCGCTGCGGGCGATGCCGACCAGGGGGGTACGGGAGAGGGGGCGGGTCTGGATCTCGGGGTCCAGGTGGCCGAGGACGCCCAGTTCGACGTCGACCGCGCCTTGCCGGAGCGCGGGCCCGCCCTCCAGCGCCTCGGGCAGGAAGACCACGTCCACGTGAGGCGCTTCGGCGTGGATCCGGTCGCTCAGGGTGCCGGCCAGCCCCGCGAGGAGCAGGTCGGCGGCCTGGACGGTGAAGGTGCGCTGGAGGTGGACGGCGTCGAAGCCGGCGCCCGGGCGGAGGAGGCGGTCGCAGCCGCGCAGCAACACGGCAACCTCCTCGCGGAGTTCGAGGGCGCGCGGGGTCGGGACCATCTGCTGCCCGGCGCGTACGAGCAGGGGGTCGCCGACGGCGCGGCGGAGCCGGGCCAGGGTGCGGCTGGCCGCCGCGGGGGACGTGCCGAGCCGCTCGGCGGCGCGCGTCACGCTGTTCTCCTGGAGCAGGGCATCCAGGGCGCGCAGCAGGTTGAGATCCACGTGTCCACACTCCTGAGCCGCATTCTTGCGTTTGCGGCAATGATGGGATGCCGATCTTTGCATGGCCGTGGAGGGGGCTCCGGGCCGAGAGTGAGGGGGCATCCTTCCCCCCTTCCCTTCCTCCCTTCCTCACAGGAGTCCTCCATGCTGCAGTCCCCCCGCGCCGGCCGGGACGGCGATGTCCTGGCCGTGGTCAGCCAGAGCGGCCCGACCGTGTCGTTCTTCGACGCCGCCTCCGACCGCTTCCTCGGGGCGGTGGAAGTCCCCGCCGAACCGCACGAGTTGTGTTTCGACCCGACGGAGCGCCTGCTGTGGTGCACGACGGCGTACCGGTCGGGCTACTACCACGCCAACAGCGGCCGGCGCACGGAACTGACGGTCATCGACCCCGATGCGCGCCGGGTCGTCGAGGTCATCGACCTCGCCCCCGAACACGGCCCGCACGGCCTGGCCGTGGACACGTCTCGGCGCCGCCTCTACGTCAGCGTGGAGGGTTCGGCGGACCGGCCCGGCGGTGTGGTCGTGATCGACACGGCGACCCGCCGCCCCCTCGGCCGGATCGACACGGACGCGCCCGGCCCGCACTGGTTCGCCATCGATCCGGCGGGGACGACGGGCTACGCCACCAACAAGGAGGCGCCGTTCGTCTCGGTCGTCGACCTCGAACGGGGCGTCCTGACCGGGAAGGTCGAGGTGCCGGGCAGCGAGGGGCTCGCCGTCGCGGCCGACGGCGCTGAGGTCTTCGTCGCCGCGCCCTACGCCGGCTCCTTCTCCGCCGCCGAGGAGCGGCCGGCGGCGGGCATCCGGGTGATCGACGCCGAGGCGGCATCGGTCGTCGACGTCCTGCCGACGGAGAACGTCGTCCTGCCGGTGCATCTGACCTCGACGGGCAAGCTGCTCGCGGGAGAACTGCGCATGGAACCCGACCCCGCGTCTCCACTCGGGCGCCACGCGCCGGGACGCCTCACGGTGTTCCGCGCCGACACCCGCGAGCGGCTGGGTCAGGTCGAGGTGGGGCACTTCCCGCTGACGGTCACCTCGTCGCCCGACGGCCGGATCGCCTATGTGGCCTGCGTCGTCTCGTCCACCGTCGACGTCGTCGACCTGGAGACGCTGCGGCCCCTGGCCCGGCTGGACATCGCCAGGCTGGCGGAACCCGGCGCCCACGGCCTCGCCTACATCCCGGGCCCGGTCCCCCACTCGGCGTCAATAACTGTCAGGAAGCTTTACTAACGACTGCCGGCTCGGGCAGTATGGCGCGCGTCATCGACATCAGCCCCAACTCCCCCTCTGGAGGCGGTACATGACACGCCGACGCGCGTTCCCCGTAGCGATCGCGACCCTGGCGGCCCTCGCCCTGTCCCTGCTCGGCCTGCTCTCCCCGCTGTCCACCGCCCAGGCGGCGGCCTCCTGGACGCTCAGGTGGTCGCCGGACGCCGCCACCGACGGGCTCGGCGCGTTCGAGACCGTCGAGGACGACCGCGCGGGCTCCCATCCCGGCGGCGCGCCGCACATCAAGGTCGCCGGGGACGCGTACCGGTTCGACATGCACACCGTCGACCGCGACTCGTACGACGACCGGCAACGCCAGGAGGTCACCGGCAACCGCACCTCGCCCTCCGGTTTCCTGGAGTGGCGCCCGGGCGAGACCTGGCGGGTGACGTACTCGATGTACATCCCCAGCTCGCTCATGGCCACGACGACCTTCACCCACATCATGCAGACGAAGCAGCCCGGCAGCGGCACCTCGCCGATCACGGTGACCTCGCTGCGCCGGGTCAACGGGGTGCAGACCATCGAGCACAAGATCTTCGACGGCGACATCCTGGTCGGCCGGACCAACCTGGAGCCGCTGCAGAACAAGTGGATCGACATCGAGTACGAGATGAAGATCGGCGACGGCACGGCCGGTTCGGTGCGCTGGGTGGTCAAGAGCGGCGGCACCACCGTCGTGGACGCCACCAAGACGGGCGTCGACACCTTCCTCGCCGACCGGGTCCGGCCCAAGTGGGGCATCTACCGCTCGCTCGGCGACACGTCCGGCTCGCTGCGCGACACGTATCTGCTCCTGAAGAACCTGAAGGCCTACCAGCTCACCGGCAGCGGCGGCGGCACCGAGAGCCTGCTGTCCCAGGGCCGCCCCGCCACGGCCTCGTCCACCGAGGCCGCCGGCTTCGAACCGGGCAAGGCCGTCGACGGGGCGGGCACCACCCGATGGGCGTCCGTCGAAGGCGTCGACCCGCAGTGGCTCCGCGTCGACCTCGGCGCCCCGGCCGCCCTGTCCCGCGTCCGGCTCGAATGGGAGGCCGCCCACGCGAGCGCCTACCGCGTCCAGGGCTCCCTGGACGGCACCACCTGGACCGACCTCCACACGACCACGACGGGCGACGGCGGCACCGACGACCTGACGGTCTCCGGCACCGCCCGCTACGTCCGGGTGTACGCCACCAAGCGGGCCACGGCGTACGGCTACTCCCTCTGGGAGTTCAAGGTGTACGGCACCCCAGCGGCGTGAGCCGCCGGTGAACGGGCCGCGCCGGGCCCCGGCCCTGACCCCCGTGCGGCGCGGGGGTCAGGGCCGGCAGCCGTACGCCGCGGCCACCTCCGCCAGTCCCTCCAGACCGCCGTCCGCGCCCGGGCCCTCGTCCACCCGGGCGAGCAGGAGCACCCTGGCGGGTACGCCGGCGGCCGCGTACGCGGTGAGCCGGTGGTGCCCGTCCAGGACGGCGCCGACGAGCCAGCGCTCCTCGCCCCCGCCCTCCGGAGACCGGTCGTCGATCCAGCCGAGGGCGACGGCGGCGGGCCGCTCACCCGCCGCTACGGCGGCCGTGTGCCGGGCGACGGTCACCGGGTCGAGCGCCTCCGGCGGCTGCGAGGGCAGGAGCGCCCCGTACGTGCTCGGCACCCGGCCGCCCGGGACGGGTGCCGTGAGCTGGAAGTGCGCGACGCCCGGCCAGGAGCCCTCGGGAGGCACGCCGTACGCGGGGTCGTCGGCGTCCTCCGGTTCGCGGTCCGCCGCGCGGCGATGCCACCAGGACCGGTCCGGCTCGGTGACCCGCTCCAGCGGGAGGTCGAGCAGGAGGGCGCGGTAGTGACCGGTCCTCAGCTCGCCGAGTACGGGACTCCACTCGTCGAACAGGGCGGCGTCGAGCCGGTCCAGGCCGGCCAGCCGCTCGCGCATCCGGGCCGCGACCCGGTGCGCCCGATCGTCCGGCCAGTCCAGCAGGGTCAGGCCCAGCTCGCAGGTGTCACAGATCGAGCCGACCCGGTACAGCGGCTTCCGGTCGAACGTCAGGGAGCGGTCCCAGCGCGGCCAGGAGGATCCGGGCGTCGGCGGGTCGTAGGCGACCTGGATCCGGCCCGCGCCGTCGTCCACGGAGAAGCGGGCCCAGGCGCCGGACTCCACGACGACGTCCCCCACCACCGCCGGCGCGCGCTCGGTACGACCGTCGGCCCAGGCGGCGCGCACGGCCGCCGCGTAGGCCGCCCCGCGCGCCCGCTCGGGCAGCAGCGGGTCGCGTTCGGTGAGCCGTACGAGGGCGTGGTGGACGTCGAACACCCGCTCTTCGCCGCTGTCGGCCAGCCATCGCAGCAGGTGCGGCACGGCGGCCGGATCGCCCATGAGCTCCAGCGCGACCGCGAACGCGCTGTGGTCGAGCCGGTTCGCCTCGGGCAGTCGCTGGGCGATCGGCACCGTCCACTCGCGCGCGCCGAGTCGGCCCAGGGCGAGGGCGACGCGGCCGTGCGGGGCGTCGGGGTCGTCGAGGAGGGCGCCGAGACGGGGCGCCAGGGAAAGGTCCCCGGAGAGCCCCATGGCATCGACGAGTTCGGGCGGGACCGAGCCGCCCGTGCGCGCCTCGTCCCCACGTCCGGCGCCGTCCGCGCGGTCGCCGTCGTCACCGCCGCCCCCGTCGTCGCCGTCGGACTGTGGCACGGTCTCGGCGTCGGCGAACGCGTGCAGGAGGGCCGCCGGCAGCCGCAGCCCGCGCGACACGGCGGTCCCCAGCAGGTCCCGGCGGTCGGCGGCGGTGAAGGACGGCTCGGCGAGCAGGCGCAGCAGTACCGCCCCGCCGGGTTCGCCGAGGATCCGGAGGAGCCAGGTCAGGTGGCGGCGGACGTTCCCCGGCTCCAGGTCCGACCGGTACAGCTCCTCGACCGCCTCGGCGAGACCGTCGGGACGGTCGGCGCCCAGCGCCTCCAGCGCGGTCCACGGGTCGGTGGCGCGCACCGCGGCGCGGAGGCGTGTCCGGACGGTCTCGTGCTCGATCATGCGGGCAGTATCGACCACCGCCCGACGGCACGGCGGCGGCGGGGTGACCGCCGTGCGCCGCCGCGTTCACCCCGCGTCGGGGCCGGCCAGCTGCTCCGCGAGCTCCTTCTCGTTGTCCTCGGAGAGCGAGGTCTTGAGGACGGTGCCGCCGAAGGGCGCCATCGCCGCCGCGAACCTGTCCTCCGTGACCTTGGAGGCCATGATGACCACGGCCGAGGAGCCGGGGTGGAGGATCTCCTGGACCTTGCCCCGGAACTTGCTGTCGACGCCCATCTGGTTCAGCTTGCCGATGAGGCCGCCGACCGCGGCACCCACCACGCCCATGGCCGGGGTGAGGATGACCATGCCGAAGACCATGCCCCACAGGGCGCCGGCGGTGGCCGACAGGGCCACTTCCTCGCTCCTCTTCGGCGTGTCGACGTGGGTCGTGCCGTCCTCGTCCACCGTGACGACGGCCAGACCGGTCAGGTCGACGACGTGCCCGTCCTTCAGTTTCTGCACCTCCGCGAACGCCTTGTCGGCGACCGCGCGTTCCTCGTAGCCGAGGATGATGAGCTCGGACATGTCTCTCCTTCGGAGGGGACGGCGCTACGACGCCGGGGGCGGTGCTCCGTTTCAGTACCGGAGCACTCCCGCGATGCGTCCCCGGCCGTTCAGGGCGTCGTCGGGCACGAAGCGGACCTCGGCCCCTGTCTCCAGGGCCTGTTCGACGATCTCGTCGACCATGTCGTCCCTGGCTCCCGCCTCCGCGGCGGCCGCGGGCTCCAGGTGGCCGCCCTCGTCCCGTACGACGGTCCGGTAGTTCTCCTCGACGGCGAGGAGACGCATCCGGCCGTCCTTCACGGCCTGCCACACCTCGTCGATGCCGCCGGCGTACGCGTGCCGGCCCCGCGCGGCGTCCAGTTCGGCGACGACGGTGGCCGTCGCGGCGGCTTCGCGCGCGGTACGGACCGGGTCGACGGCGTCCCGGACGGCGGCGGCCGGACCCGCGGCGAGTCCGCCGTGCTCGATCGTCAGGGTGTCGGGGCCCAGGGAGCCGAGCTCCCCGAGCAGCGCGAGCGCGGCGGACGAGCCGAGCACGTAGAGCGGCCGGGGTTCGGAGGCCAGCAGGACGCGCAGCTTCTCGTGCGCCTCGCGCAGGAACTGGCGGGTGGCCTCGTCCTGGAAGGTGCTGGGCAGGTCGCCGATGCGTTCCTTGCGCTCCGCGTCCGGGTCCTCCAGGCTGCGGGAGAGCGGGAAACCGTCCCCGGTGTGCTCGGCGGCGCGCTCGGCCCCGCCGTCCCACAGCGAGACCCGGTCGGCGGCGACGGCCAGCGCCCAGTACGGCTGCTCGGCGGCCTGCGCGGCGACCAGGTTCCGGGTGAGGAAGGTGTCGCTCAGGACGACGCGCTCGGGAACCTCACGGGCCACCGACCACACGTGGTGCTCCCCCGGTGCGACGAAGACCACGAGTCCGTCCTCGGCGTGCACCAGGTCGATCTCGGCCTCGGCCCTCCGCAGCTGGTCGAGCACGTCCGCCCGCCGCTCGCGCGACACGTCCGGGTCCTGCTGGACCGCCTTCTCCGCCTCGGCGATGAGGTTGCGCAGCCGGACGGGGTCCTGGGTGTTGTCGGGTTCGCGCCGGTGCGTCGGCATCACGAGGGAGAGCGCCGGGTACGGCCGGGGCTGCCGCAGCTTCGAGAGCGTGACCGGGGTCAGCACGGGATCCATGGGATGGCCTTCCTGGCGGGTCGGGCGGCTCGGGCCCTCCTGGTCGGGCGGCTCCGCCACGACACCGAAGCCACACGGAACGCGCGCCCCCACAGGGGCCCACAAGATCCCATCCTGCCCCTCCGCCCCCTTTCCCGCGACCGGGGAGGGGGCGGCGGGTGGCGGCGGCGTCGTCGTCTCAGACCGCGACCTGGCCCGGACCTACCGTCGGCGCCCCAGGGGCCGCGACGGCCGAACGAGGCACCAGGTGCACTCCACGGCCCGCCGCGAACCGGGTGAGGTCCCAGTCGACGCGCCAGCCCAACGGATCGGCCAGGGCCTCCACACCCCCGAGGCCGATGTCCCGGGAGGCGGAGGGAGCAGGACGACGGGTGACGGGTCCGCGGGGCTGTCGGTCGACCGCCCGACGCAGCACGGTGTCGGACCGCCTCGGCAGCGGCCCGTCTCCCCCCTAGCGCTTCACCGGGCCCACGGTCCCCACCACTTCGGCGGCAGCGGATCCGCCGGGGCCGAGGTCGGCTGGTCGGGGTGCAGTCCGAGCCGGCGGAGGGCGTCGGCACGGAAGCGGACGGCTATCGTGCCGTGCCAGTGTCCGTCGGAACGCACACCGCACATCAGGTCGATCCTCATCTCCTCGTCGGCGAACGGGTGCCAGTCGATGCCCCGGTCCCGCAGTCAAGCCACCATCAGATGGCCTGCCCGCGGGGCGCCGGCGACGTTCTCGTAGCGGAAGAGGGTCACCCATTCAAAAGTCTGGTCAGTCTGGTCGTCCATGCGGTCATCATGCCGCAACGCAGCGATCGGGCATACGGAGTTGTCGACGGTCTCAACGGAGGGTCGCCAGGACTCCACCCGCGTCCCGGCCGTCGGTGGCACCGTGATCCTCCGGGGCACGGCCTCCCCTACCGCGTGAGCGCGCCGCTCGCGCGCCTTCAGGCCACCATCGCCCTGGAGGGGCTGTTCGACCACTTCCCCGACCTGGACCTCGCCGTCCCCGAGTCCGAACCGGCCCATCAGCGCAGATTCAGCGGCACCAGCGTCGAGACATTGCCGGTCCGCCCGGCGCGCCCGACCCTGCGCTGAGGCCGACTCCGGCGGGAAATGGGTCACCGCGTGGCGCGTGCTCGCCAACTTTCCCTTGTTCCACCCGGTTCGGCGCACGCCGGCCCTAGGTTTCCTCAGGGGCGGCGGTGAGCGCCGCTCCGTCTGCCTGGACTTCCTCCGCGTCGGCTCCCGCCGACGGGCGGCGCGGAGGTCTCGCGGTCCGTCCGTGTGACGGACGGTGGCCGCGAGGTGGCCCTTCGGCCGGCGGGGTTCGCCGGCCGAAGGGCTCCGAAGGTGGCGTCAGACCATCAGCAGGAGCCTCGTCTGCGCGACCAGCTTCCGGTTCACGCTGGTGCTCTGGACGAAGATGGTGAACTCGTCGTTGTGGTCGGGCTTCACCCGTACCTCCTCGTTCGGCAGGCCGAGCAGGGCGCGCGCCTGCGGGCCCGTGTACACGCGGTCCGTCTTCTTCTCCAGGACCGCGATCTGCTTGCGCGCCTGGATCCGCTCGGCCTTGCTCAGCTGGTAGTACGCGCCGCCGGTCCGGTAGGTGTGCCCGCTCTCGACCACCCACTCGCGGATCCCCGCGTCGCGGGCCACCGGGATCAGCTCGAAGCTGGACGGGTCCGCCGCGGTGAGGCCGGCCGCCTCGATGGTCTGCTTGCTGACCGCCGCGCCGCCCGCGGCGAAGACGGACCGGGATCCCCGGATGCCCTTCGTGCGGCCCACCATGAACTTCTCGGTGGCCTCCTGGATGACCTGTCCGGCCTCTTCCAGGCCCTGCGTGCTCGTGGCGTCCCAGATGGCGATGTTGTCCGTCGGGAAGCCGCACTGCGTGGCCTCGCGCTTGCCCATCTGGTCGGGGACGAGGACCGCGAGCGTCCAGTTGTCCTGCTGCGTCTCGATCATCTTGGCCACGGCCCCGACGAGCGCGCGGGGGTCCTTCGTCGGCGCGTCCGGGGAGCGGTGGCTCGCGTTCTCCTGGCCGTCCGTCAGGACGAAGGTCAGGAAGCTGTGGTCGCCGTACAGCTGCGCCGTCTGGGCCAGCTCCCGCTGCGACTTCAGCGCCGCCGCGAGCAGCGCGGTCATCCCGCCGACCCGGTACAGCTGCTTCAGCGACGGCATCCGCAGCACGTCCTTGTCGTAGATGACGCACTCCACCTTGTCGGCGAAGACGTACACCGTGACCCGGGTCTCCTGGTCCAGCTCCCTCGACCGCCGCGCGAGGTACGCGATCTGCTGGTCGGCGACCTCGATGACCTTGTTCCGCAGGCGGGACATGGACGAGCTGGCGTCCAGCACGAGTGCCACGTGGTTGATGTAGTTCTGGGTCCCGGACATGACGTATCCCCCTCGTTCGGATCCCTCGTTCGGATCGATGTACCTACCGTCTCACCCACCACTGACAATCGATCAGTTGCACGAAGTGGGCTGGTGGGAGCAGGTTCCGGGGCCGGATGGCGAGGCACTCTTCGACGTCCTGGGCGGTACGAATCCGGAGAGCATCGAGCCGAAGGGCGGCTTCGCCGACTAGGGCAGATCCTTCTCCGTGGCGCCCTGCGTCCGGAGGTAGGCGGGCACGGAACCGTGGTGGCTGCGGATCCACAGGAGCGCGCGGTGGAGGTGTCCGGCCGCGACCGGCAGGGTGTTGTGCCCCCGGGAGGCCGACGGCTGTGCCGCGGACAGCCCCAGTTCGGTGTTGGACCGTACGAAGTCCGCCTCCATATCCGCCTCGGACGCCCCGAACAGCGCCTGGACGAGGGCGACGACGACGCCGGTCCGGTCCTTCCCCGAGGCGCAGTGCACGAGCACCGCTCCCCCGGCGTCGGCCGGCAACTGCCGCAGCACCGCCAGCACGGCACGGCCCGCCTGCTCCGCCATGGCCGGATAGAGCTCCATCTGCTCCCGCGGCCACCGCTGCTCGGCGAACACCGGAACGTGCAGGTGCCGGATGCCCGTACCGTGCAGGACGTCCGGCCGGTCGGCGACCTCGGGCCGGCTGCGCAGGTCGACGACCGCGCGCACCCCCAGCGCCTCCAGCCCGCGCGCGCCCTCCCCTGACATCGCGTGCAACGCGCCGGACCGGTAGAGGACACCACGCGGAAGCGCCCCCACTCCGCCGGCATCCCGGAAGTTCCGCACCCCGTCGATGCGGACCGATGCCGCCGCGCCCACCCCGTTGATCACCATCGGCTCACTGTACGTTCCCACGTTCGACGCGCTGTTCCGGGGATGCCGGGCAGCGGGACGGACGCAGCCCGGGCATGCCTGGTGCTTGTCCAGGCTGCGCGTCGCGGCGGGGGCGGCGTGCCGCGCTCGCGGGTCAGGCGGAGAACGCCTGGTGGAGGGCGTCGAGGCCGTTGCGGTAGATGCCGGTGAACAGTTCCTCGACCTCGGCGTCGGCGACGTTGTCGGGGGTGAAGCGGCCGGACCACTGGACCTCGGCGACGTCGTCCCGGCCGTCGACCGTGTGGACGCGGAGGGTGGAGATGTAGTCCGTGACCGGGAACGGCGCTTCGAGGATGGCGTAGCTGTAGTGGCGCTCGGCCTCGTTGAAGGAGAGCAGGCGCTCGATGATGACGTCGCCGTCGGGGTTGGTGAGGCGGCGGACCCTGCCGCCTTCGAGAGCGGTGCATTCGGGGATGTACGGGAGCCAGTCCGGGAGGGCGTCGAAGCCTCCGATGAGGTTCCAGACCTGCTGGGGCGAGGCGGGGACGATGCGGGAGACGGACGTGGAGGCCATGGTCGATTCTCCTGGGTCTGTGGGGTGGGGAACGAGAGTGTCAGGCGCCGTACGGGAGGGGGGCGGACGGGCTGACCAGGGCGGCGGCGCGCAGATCCGTCCAGAACGCGGCGGGGACGGGCTCGTTCAGGGCGGCGGTGTCCTCGGCGATCCGGCTGGGGCGGGTGGCGCCGGGGATGACCGCGGCGGCGGCCGGGTGGGCGAGGGAGAACTGGAGCGCGGCTGCCTTGATGCTCACGCCGTGCTTCTCGGCGAGCGCCTTCAGCCTGCCGACGCGCTCGACGATCTCGGCCGGGGCCTGCTGGTACTCGAAGTGGGTGCCGCCGGCGAGGATGCCGGAGCTGTACGGGCCGCCGACGACCATGTCGACGCCCTGCTCCTGCGCCATGGGGAGCAGGCGCTGGAGGGCGTGCTCGTGGTCGAGGAGGGTGTAGCGGCCGGCGAGGAGGAAGCCGTCGGGGCGCGGTTCGTCGAGGGAGAGGGTCAGCTCGATCGGCTCGGTGCGGTTGACGCCGAGGCCCCATGCCTTGATCACGCCTTCGTCGCGCAGCCGGGACAGGACGCGGAAGGAGCCGGTCCGGGCCTCCTCGTACTTCTTCAGCCACAGGTCGCCGTGGAAGTCCTGGGCGATGTCGTGGACCCAGACGATGTCGAGCCGGTCGGTGCCGAGGCGCTTGAGGCTGTCCTCGATGGAGCGCTCGGTGGCCTCGGCGGTCCACTCGTGGACCATCTTGTTGGGGTTGCCGTGCTCGAACAGCCCGCCCTTCTCGCCCAGTTCGCGGGCGGCGGTCTCGTGCTCGTCGAGGACGACCCGGCCGACCTTGGTGGACAGGACGTAGGCGTCCCGCGGCTTGGCGGCCAGGACCTCGCCGAGGCGGGTCTCGGCCAGTCCGGCGCCGTAGAAGGGGGCCGTGTCGTAGACGCGGATGCCGTGCTCCCAGGCGGCCTCGACGGTGGCGCGGGCCTCCTCGTCGGGGATCGCGCGGAACATGTTGCCGAGCGGGGCGGTGCCGAAGCCGAGACGGCCGGGGAGGATTTCCTTGAGCGACATGACGGTGCCTTCGTGTGGATGCGTGGGGGTGGCGTGAGGCGGGAAGGGTGCCGGTGCATGGCTCGCGCCCGCGATCACATGTAAATGCGAACGCGCCTTACATGCGTTAACAATAATTGCACACGCGGGTTAATGCAAGAGGGTGCGTCCTCCGCGAGTTCGTGCAGCAGCTCGTCGGCGCCTTCCAGGAACGGGCGAGGGGCTCCGTACCGGTCGATCGGTGAGGATCGGCCTGGCACGGAGCCCCTCGGGGGTGGGGGGAGCTGCGGGTCAGTTGAGCTCGTCCGGGTGCGGGCCCGTGCGGAGGTCGCGGTCGAGCGCGGTCATGGCCCGCATCTCCTCGGCCGTGAGCGCGAAGTCGAAGACCTCGAAGTTCTCGCGGATCCTGGCCGGGGTGACCGACTTGGGGATGACGACGTTGCCGAGCTGCAGGTGCCAGCGCAGGACGACCTGGGCCGGGGACTTGCCGTACCGGGCCGCCAGCTCGGCGACCACGGCGTCCTTCAGGACGGCGCCCTGGGCGAGCGGGCTCCACGCCTCGGTGGCGATGCCGTGCTCGGCGTGGAAGGCGCGCAGCTCCGCCTGCTGCAGGCCGGGGTGCAGCTCGATCTGGTTGACGGCCGGGGTCAGCTTCGCGCCGTCCATCAGGCGGGCGAGGTGGTCCGGCTGGAAGTTGGAGACGCCGGCCGCTCGGACGCGCCCTTCCTCGGCCAGGCGCTCCAGGGCGCGCCAGGAGTCGCGGTACAGGTCGCGGGCGGGAGTGGGCCAGTGGATGAGGTAGAGGTCGACGTGGTCGAGGCCCAGCTTCGCGAGGCTCGCGTCGAACGCGCGGAGTGTGGCGTCGTACCCTTGGTCGGCGTTCCACAGCTTGGTGGTGACGAACAGTTCCTCACGGGGCAGGCCGGAGGCGGCCAGCGCGCGGCCGACGCCGGCCTCGTTCCCGTAGATGGCAGCGGTGTCTATGCTGCGGTAGCCGGTCTCCAGAGCGGTGGTGACGGCGGCGGCGGTCTCGTCGTCAGGAACCTGGAAGACGCCGAAGCCGAGCTGAGGGATCTCGACGCCGTTGTTCAGCGTGACGGTGGGGACGGCGGGGGCGGTGGAGGGTGCCATGGTGCGGGGATCTTCCTTCACTTGGTGCGCGGGGTGAGGGTGTAGCGGACGGTCTGGGCACTGATGAGCCCGTCCCTGAAGACGAAGGTGTCGACGCCGTCGAGGACCTCGTGGGCGGTGCCGGTGGCGGTCCACTGGAGGAACAGGACGTCTCCGGCGAACCGCGGGGTCAGCCGCCATGCGGCGTCCGGCAGGTCGGCCAGCAGCCGCCCGATGCCTTCGCGTACGCCCGAGCGGCCGGTGAGGGCGCCTTCGGGGGTGACGAAAACGGCGTCCTCGGTGTAGTTGCGGCTGATCAGGTCGAGGTCACCGGTGCCGAGGCGCTCGCCGTGGTCGGCGAAGACCTCCTGCGGAGTACGGGTCATCGGGAGAGCTCCTGAAGTGCGGCGGTGGCGAAGCCGTGGTCCTGCTCGGGCGCGCCGCCACCGACGCCGATCGCGCCGATCAGGCGTCCGTCGCGGTGGACGGGGACGCCGCCGGCGATGAAGAGCAGCGGACGGTCCAGCGCGGTGGGCAGCGAGTGGAACGGCCCCTCCGGCTTGACGAGGTCGACCAGGTCGGCCGTGGGGGCGTCGAGCTGGAGGGCGGTGTACGCCTTGCGGGTGCTGGTCTCGCCCGAGATCAGCACCGCCCGGTCGTCCCGGCGGAAGGCGAGCAGGTGCCCGCCGGCGTCCAGGACCGTGACGCTGACGGTGACCCCGGCCGCCTCGGCGGCCCGGCGGGCGGCGGTGATCAGCGCCTCCGCTTCGGTGGTGGTCAGCGGGGTGACGGTGGTGGGAGCGGTAGCGGGGGCGGCAGTGGCGGTGGTGCTCATGGCGCTTCTCCTGGGGGCATGTGCGGATGGCGGGGAGGGGTGGGAGAGGGAGGGAAGAGGAGGAGGGAGAGAGGGAGGTCAGTGGTGAGCGGCCGTCCGGGCGGGGATTCCGGCGCTCTCGCCCGCCCCCGTCACGGCCGTCCCGGTCCCGCCCGCCCCCGTCCCTGCCGACGCGGTCTCGGCCGACGCCGTGGCGCGGCTACGGCGCTCCAGTGCGGCGGACCAGACGGCGAGGCCGAGGGCCGCGGCGGCGAGGACGGCGCCGACCCAGTTCGGGGCCGTGTAGCCGAAGCCGGCGGCGATGACGATGCCGCCGAGCCAGGCGGCGAGCGCGTTCCCGAGGTTGAAGGCGCCGATGTTGACGGCGGAGGCCAGGGTCGGCGCGCCGTGGGCCTGGTCGAGGACGCGCTTCTGCAGCGGCGGCACCGTGGCGAAGCCGAGCGCTCCCACTAGGAGGATGGCGACGGCGGCCAGGATCTTGTTGTGGGCGAGGACGGTGAACAACGCCAGCACGATCGCGAGCCCGCCGAGGGTGGTGTACAGCAGCGGCATCAGCGCACGGTCGGCGAACCGGCCGCCGAGCAGGTTGCCGCCGAACATGCCGATGCCGAAGAGGACGAGCAGCCAGGTGACCGCGCCTTCGGAGTAGCCGGCGACCTCGGTCATCATCGGCGCGATGTAGGTGATCGCGGCGAAGACGCCGCCGAAGCCCAGCACGGTCATCGCCATGGCGAGCAGGACCTGCGGGTTGCGGAACGCGGTCAGTTCCCGGCGCAGGTGGGCGCCCTCGGGGCGGGGCATGGCCGGCACCAGTTTGGCGATGCCGAGCAGGCCGACGACGCCGAGCGCGGAGACGATCGCGAAGGTGACGCGCCAGCCGACGGCCTGCCCGATGAAGGTGCCGAGCGGCACGCCGACGATGTTGGCGACGGTCAGGCCGGTGAACATGGTCGCGATGGCGCCGGCCTTCTTGTGCGGGGCGACCAGCTCCGCCGCGACCACGGATCCGATGCCGAAGAACGAACCGTGCGCGAGGGAGGCGATCACGCGGCCGGTGAGCATCAGCCCGAAGTTCGGGGCGAGCGCGGAGACCGCGTTCCCGATCACGAACAGGCCCATGAGCAACATGAGCATCCGCTTGCGGCTGACCTTGTTACCGAGGACGGTCAGCACCGGCGCGCCGATGACGACACCCAGCGCGTATCCGGTGACCAGCAGGCCGGCGGTGGGGATGGAGACACCGAAGTCGCCGGCGACCTGGGGCAGCACCCCCATGATCACGAACTCGGTGGTGCCGATGCCGAAGGCCCCGATGGCCAGGGCGAGGAGTGCGAGGGGCATGGGGTCGACCTTCTACGATTACTTGAGCAAGCTCCTTAGATGCTTAGACAATACTTGCAGACGCGCTATATCCGCAAGCGCCGTCAGCCCTCGCGCGACACCCTCACCCCATCCCTCAATGATTGCAACAGCCTCCTATAGGCCCTAGCCGGTAATTTCTTTCGCGCGTATCCTGGGTCCCGTTCCCCCGGAAGGAGACACCGAGCCATGACCGCCACGGACCCCGCCCTCACCGCCCTCGCCAGCGGATGGGGTGCGCTCTCCCTCCTGCACGGCAAGATCGAGACGCGGATCGAGCGCGCGCTCCAGAGCGGGCACGACCTGAGCGTGCGCGAGTACTCGCTCCTCGACGTGCTCAGCCGCCAGCACGACGGCGAGGGCGGCCACCTGCAGATGAAGCAGGTCGCCGACGCCGTCGTGCTCAGCCAGAGCGCCACCACCCGCCTGGTCTCCCGCCTGGAGGACCGCGGCCTGCTCTCCCGCTACCTGTGCCCCACCGACCGCCGCGGCATCTACACCGATGTCACCGAGTCCGGCCTGGCCCTCCTCGCCGAGGCCCGCCCCACCAACGACGCGGCCCTTCGCGAGGCACTCGGCGAAGCCGCGCGGAACCCGGAGCTCACCTCGCTGGTCGCGGCGGTGGAGGCCGTCGAGGCCCCGGCCGCGCCGGCCCCCGTCCACTGACCGACTGACGGACTGGCGGCCGAGCCCGCACGCGGATGCTTCCACCCGCCCGCCGGCGCGGCCGGAGGGAGGCCCGGGACCCCCACGCCTCCCTCCGGCCGGTCGACGCTACTTACCGCAGGTGACGTCCGCCCGTGGCAGTCGCCCGGTGCCCAGGTACGCGTTCACGTTCTCGTCCACGCAGGCGTTGCCGTAGAACCCGTACAGGCCATGGCTGTTGACGCCTTCGAGCGTCACCAGGCGCGAACTGGGGAGCAGTCCGCGCAGGGCGACGGCGCCGGGGTACGGGGTGCGGGGGTCGCCCGTCGCCGAGACGATCAGGGCGGGGACGTCGTGGCGGACCTCGGTGCGGCGCTCGCGCGGGCGCTCCCAGAACGCGCACGGGTTCAGGTTGTTCAGGGCGGGCCCGAAGACGGGGTGCTCGGCGCGGCTCGCCTCGATGGCCCGCCAGTACACCTCGGGGTCGCGCGGCGCGGCACCGTCCGCGCAGAGGATCGCCATCTGGGCGCTCGCCGACGCCGAGTCCACGTCGGTGAAGGAGTGCCGCAGCAGCCCGGCGAGGTCCGCCGACAGCGGCCCGGTCGGCCGCCCGGCCGCCGCGGTCCTGAGCAGGTTCACCGTGTCGGCCAGGAAGCCGCGGTTCTCGTCGCCGTCGTCCATGAGGGGCCCGAACAGCAGGAACGGCACCTGGGTGTCGTCCAGCCGGAAGGTGTCGGCGCCCTCCCCCAGCGTCAGCGGCGCCCGCCCGGCCGCCCCGGCGACCTCGCGGACGACTGCCAGCACCTGCGCCGCGGTCCCGCCGAGCCCGTACGTGGCGTCGCGGGCCGCCGTCCAGTCCGCCCAGTCGCCCAGGGCGTGCTCGCTCGGCCCGATCAGCGACGGCAGCATCGTCGGCCCGTACGCGCGCGGGTCGAGCGCGCCGTCGAGCACCATCCGGCCGGTGCGGCCGGGGAACAGCTGGCCGTAGACCGTACCGAGGTACGTGCCGTAGGAGACGCCCAGGTAGTTGAGCTTCCGCTCCCCCAGCGCGCCCCGGATCACGTCCATGTCCCGCGCGGTGTTCCGGGTGCTCGCGTGCGGGAGGAGGTCACCGGCGTTCGCCCGGCACTTGGCGGCCAGGTCCTTGTGCAGCGCCACCTGCCGGTCGAAGGCGGCCCGGCTGTTCCCCGCCGAGGTGAGCCCGCTGCTCACCGGCCACGCGCAGTCCAGCGGATCGCTCCGTCCGACGAACCTCGGGTCCATGCCGATGATGTCGTACCGCGCGGCGACGTCCTTGAGGGCGGCGCGCACACGCGGCGGCGCGCCGATCGTCGGCCCGCCCGGTCCCCCGTCGTTCAGCAGCAGCGCCCCGATCCGGTGCGCGCGGTCCGTGGCCTTGATCCGGGAGATGGCGACGGTGAGCGTACGCCCCTGAGGCCGCCGGTAGTCGAGCGGTACGGGGACGCCCGCGCACTCGGCCCCGGCGGCGGCGAGTTCCTGGCCCTCACGGTCGTCGGGCCCCAGGACACAGCTGCCCCAGCGGAGTTGCGGTACCGGCGGCGGAGCGGATGCGGCCGCCGCCCCCGTCGCGGTGACGCCGGAGATCGTGAAGGCCAGGGCCAACCCGGCGCCCAGTAAGGCGATATGAGGTCGTTTCATACGGAAGACGCTAGGTGTGGCCGGCGGGCCGGCACACGGGTGCCGGCCCCCGGGACGGAGGTGGGGCTAGCTCCCCACCCCGCTGGGCGCGGTGGCCGGCGTGAGGCTGCGGCGGAGGGCGCTGGGGGTGTGGCCGGTCCAGCGGGTGACGGCGCGGCGGAGGGCCCGGGCGTCGGCGTAGCCCGTGCGGCCGGCTATCGCGTCGGTGGTCTGGTCCGTGGTGGCGAGGAGACGAGTGACGCGCTCGCGCCGAGCGGTCTCGAGTTCGGCCCGCCAGGTCGTGCCGTGTTCTTCGAGGCGCCGTTGGAGGGTGCGGCCGCTGAGCCGCAGGCGTGCCGCGGCCGTGGCGAGGGTGATGTCGTGGCAGTCCCCGTCGACGGCGCTCTTGAGGACGGTACGGAAGAGATCGAGCCAGTCGTGCAGGGGCACGGCGTCGGCCAGGCCGAGTTCGGTGTTGTGGCGGAGGAGCGCCGACAGGCCCGGCTGGGCGTAAGGGCTCGGCGCGGTCAGGTCGGCGGTGCGGAACGTGAGCGAGCTGACCCGCTGCTCGAAGTCGACGGTCCGGGTACCGAAAAGCTCGGTCAGGGTGTCGTGGCGCCGCGGGGCCTGGGCGGCCAGGGCGACCCGGACCGGGGCGATCGACAGCCGGCGCGCCTCGCACAGGCGGCGCCAGACCACGCCGAGTATGTACGCCCGGACCGCGTTGGCGGCTTCGTAGGACAGGTCCGCGGCGTTCACGTGGCTGATGGTGACCTCCCGCCCGTCGTCCTCGACGAGGAGGCTGTGGCTGCGGACGTCACCGGCGGCGGCCAGGTAGTGGGCGGCGTCCCGGATCCCTTCGAGTGGCGTCACGGCGGAGGTGATGAGGTAGTCCCACGACCCCAGTCGCCCGAGCGCCGACTCCCGCGCCATGACCGCGGCGACCTCGGCCCACGGGGCCCGGGTCGTCATCAGCTCCCAGATCCGCCCGTTCGTGGCCGACGGCGTGCGGTACCGGTCACCGTGCAGATGCTCCGGCGCCAGCCCCAGCAGATCGACCCCCGCGCGCTCCTGGATGCCCAGGAGCGAGGCGCTGTGCAGCATGAGCCGGGTGAAGAACGCGGGCTTCGTGCCGGGATGGGTGTGCGATGCCGGGAGCGGCGCGGGAAGGCGGGGACCGGAGGGCGTCATCGGGTCGCTCACGCGGTCCGCCGCCGGTGCGCACGGGGCGGGCACGGGAGGTGGGCGGTGCGCCACATCGGCGCGCCATGCCCCCTCGTCGACGGGTTCGAGTCTCGGCTGTGTCGCGTGCACCTCAAAAGCGTCATCCTTGTTCTCGTGCCGAGCGTCCGGTGATCTTCCTGGTCACGGAGGCTACCGCGCGGGCGCGTCCCGATGGGGCGACCCCGCCTCTTCCACGCCCTTGCCCCACCAGGTATCTTGCATTGCATGGAACCAGGTGATTCGACCAAGCAGGCCCGGGCTGCCGCCCAGCTGCGCAAGGGCGTCTTGGAGTACTGCGTACTCGCCCTGATGCGGGACCGTCCCCGCTACGGCGTCGAGCTCCTGCGCGCCCTGGAGGAGTCGGGGGCGCTCGCCACCGGCCAGGGCACGGTCTATCCGCTGCTCTCCCGACTCCGCCGCGACGACCTGGTCAGCACGACCTGGCAGGAGTCCGAGTCCGGGCCGCCCCGCCGCTACTACGCGCTCACCGACAGCGGCCGGGCCGCGCTCGACGAGTTCACCCGCGTCTGGCCCGGCTTCCGCGACGCCGTCGACGCCTTCCTCAGCACCCCGCACGACCTCAACGGAGACCCCGCATGAAGATCTCTGCCGACCCCGTACGCGACTACCTCGCCGCAGTCGAGCGCGAGGCCTCCACGCTCCCCGCCGACCGGCGCCAGGAACTCCTCGCCGACCTCGCCGAGCACATCGAGGTGACGCGCGCCGAGCGCCCCGACGCCGCGATCGGCGAAGTCCTGGCGGCGCTCGGGGACCCCCGTACGATCGCGGCGACGGCACTGTCCGAGGCGGGCGGCAGGGCCGCCGGGGCCCCGTCGGGAAGCGGCGCGGCGACGACGCCCGCGCGGCGCGGCAAGGTGCACCCCCTGGTGCCGCTCGCCCTGCTCACCTTCTCCCTGCCCTTCATCATGGTCTTCCCCGACCTTCCCGGACCGCTGTTCGGCGTCCTGTTCCGGATCGTCGGCGCCGTGCTGCTGTGCACGTCGGTGCACTGGACCGGCGTCCAGAAGACCACCGGCGTCCTGCTCACCGCTGTCGGGCCGAGCGTCGTCATCGCCACCTCGAACCTGTCCGACGGCGGCCCGGCGGCCGGCATCCCGGCCTTCCTCTTCAACCTCGGCATGCTCGCCGTGGTGGCCGGCTCCGCGGCCTGGCTCTGGCGCGCCCGTCGCGTCTGACATCTGACACGGCTCCGCGGCTCGGAGGAGGGGACCGCTTCAGGCGGTGGGCTCGCTGCGGGCCGCGCCCCTGTACGTGCGGATCTCGACCGGGACGACGGAGGTGCGGGATCCCCGCTTCACCGACGGCGCGTCGAGGCGTTCCACGAGCATGCGGGCCGCCCTGCGGCCCACCTCCTCCGCGTCGTACGCCGCGACGGTGAGCGGGGCGTCCAGGAGGTCCGCGGTGTCGACGTCGTCGAAGCCCGCGACCGCCACGCGGGCGCCGGATGCCTGCGCGGCGCGCAGGACGGCGAGGGTGTTGCGGTTGTTGGCGGTGACCACGGCGGTGGGCCCGGCCGTCAGAAGGTCGCGGGCGGCCCGCAGCGCCTGGACCGGGTCCGTTCCGCACTGCCGGACGAGTGCGGGATCGTGCGGCACGGCCGCCTCGTCGTGGGCGGCCAGGAAGCCGCGAAGGCGTTCCGAACTGGTGTAGACGGCCTCCGCGTTCCCGAGGAAGGCGATGCGGCGGTGCCCTTCGGCGATGAGCCGGTGGGCCAGGGACCGGCCGCCGCCGAAGTCGTCGACGAGGACGCAGTCGGCCTCGTGGCCGACGGGGGGCCGGGCCACCAGGACCGCCGGAGTGCCCGCGGTGTGCTCGGGGCGCAGATGCGCGTGGTCCTCACCTGCGGGCACGACGATCAGCCCTTCCACGCGGCGCCCGACGAAGTCGGCGGTCAGCGCGCGCTCCTTCGCCTCCTTGTCGGCCGTGTTGGCGACGACGGTGAGGAGTCCGTGCCGCTCCAGCTCCGATTCGAGGCCGAGGGCGAGGCGGGAGTAGAAGGGGTTGGCGAGGTTGGTGACCATCAGCGCCACCAGGCGGGTGCCTTGGCCCAGGCGTAGCGCCCGCGCGTTCTCGTTGAGCCGGTAGCCGAGCGCGGAGACGGCGGAGAGCACCTTCCCGCGGGCGGACTCGCTGATACGGGGGTCGTCCCGGAGCACGCGCGAGACGGTCATGCTCGACACCCCCGCGCGTGCCGCGACGTCACGCATGGTGGGCTTGCTCGGCTTGCCGCCGGGCTCGTCGCCGGCCTTGGCGCTTCCCGCGCCGGAGTCTCTGCTCGTCGTGGGCTCGTCGGGCTCGTCGATCCCGTCGCGCTTGCCGGTCCCGTCGCGCCTGCCGGGCCCGTCCCGCTCGTCGGTCCCGTCGCGCTCGTCGCGCTCACTGCTCGTGTCCCGCGGTGGCATCGTGCTGCCCTGCTTCCGTCCGGTGCTGCCGTACCCAGTATCGGCGGCCGGAGCCCACGGGAGTCGTTCCGCAGACGCAGAAGGGCCGATCGGCCGCCGGAGAAAGGTCTTTCGCCCACCCTTCCGGCCTCTCCCAGCCACCTATGTTATCGATAACTCGCAATGAGGCGAGGCTGAGGAATCGAGACCCGAATGCCTTCTCCCCACACGCCCCGACCCGGCCGGACACCCTCCGGCCCGGATCGGGAGGCGACCGCCGAGACGCCCGCCGAGACGCCTGGCGCGGCGACTGGCGCGGCGCCCGCGCTCCGGCTCGTAGCGATCACCGCGTGCCCCACGGGCATCGCCCACACCTACATGGCGGCCGAGAAGCTCCAGCAGGCCGCCGACGCGGCCGGGCACTCCATCAAGGTCGAGACGCAGGGTTCGATCGGCGCCGAGAACGTCCTGACGGCGGCGGACGTCGCCGCGGCCGACGGTGTGGTCATCGCCGCCG
Organism: Streptomyces sp. NPDC093111; assembly: GCF_040683955.1. Classification (NCBI taxonomy): domain Bacteria; kingdom Bacillati; phylum Actinomycetota; class Actinomycetes; order Kitasatosporales; family Streptomycetaceae; genus Streptomyces; species Streptomyces sp. NPDC093111. The sequence continues at coordinate 219,779 of NZ_JBFBNW010000009.1, forward strand.
ACAAGGACATCGACCTGGGCAGGTTCGGCGGCAAGCGCATCGTCGTCGCCTCGGTCGCCGACGGCATCCACCGCCCCCTGGAGTTGATGGAGCGGACCAGGACGGCCCCGGTGTCCGGCACGACGGGACCGTCCGCGGCCCCGGCGGGTGGCGGACGGGAACGCGGCGTGGTCTACAAGGCCCTGATGAACGGCGTCAGTTACATGATTCCGTTCGTCGTCGTGGGCGGTCTGCTGATCGCCATCGCACTCGCCCTCGGAGGCACCCCGCAGGCCGAAGGCGGTCTGGTCATCCCCGACGGCTCGCCCTGGAAGCACGTCTTCGACATCGGCGTCATCGGCTTCCAGCTGATGGTGCCCATCCTCTCCGGATACATCGCGTACGCCATCGGGGACCGGCCCGCGCTCGTGCCCGGCATGATCGGCGGCTGGATCGCCAACACCGGTGCCCTGTACGGATCCGAGTCCGGCGCGGGCTTCATCGGCGCGATCGTCACCGGCTTCCTCGCCGGCTACCTGGTGCTGGGGATCAAGAAGGTCCCGGTGCCGAAGTTCGCGCAGCCGATCATGCCGATCATCGTGATCCCGATCGTCGCGACCACGACCCTCGGCATGTTCTTCATCTACGCGCTCGGCAAACCGATCGCGGGGGTCTTCGGCGCCCTCACCTCCTTCCTGTCCGGCCTGACCGGCGGCAGCGCCGCGCTCCTCGGCGTGGTCATCGGGCTGATGCTCGCCTTCGACATGGGCGGCCCGGTGAACAAGACCGCCTTCCTCTTCGCCACCGGACTGATCGCCGAGGGCAACCTGCAGGTGATGGGCATGTTCGCCGCCGGCGCCTGCGTCCCGGCCTGCGGCATGGGCCTGGCGACGCTGATCCGCCGCCGGCTCTTCGACGAGCAGCAGCGGGAGGCCGGGCTCGCCGCCCTGTTCATGGGCTTCTTCGGGATCGCCGAAGGAGCGATCCCCTTCGCCGCCGCCCGCCCCGCCCAGGTCATCCCGGCCAACATGCTCGGCAGCGCGGTCGCCTGCGGCCTCGGCGGCGCCTTCGCCGTCACCGGCGCGGTGCCGCACGGCGGCCCGATCGTCGCCCTCATGGGCGCCATCGGCGGGGTCCCCCTCTTCTTCCTCGCCGCCGGCATCGGCACCGTCGTCACCGCGGTCACCGCGGTCGGGCTGCTGGAGCTCAGCGACCGGCGGGCCGCCGGGCGTACGACGGCCCGTGCGACGGGCCGTCCGACGGGCCTCACGGCGGGCCTTACCGAGGACTCTTCCTTCCTCCTCTCCCCCGTGCCCGCGCCCGCGTTCGCCGCCGCCTCCGTCTCCGCCTCCGCCCCCATGGCTGCCGCTGCGGCTGCGCCGCAGGCCACGCTCCCCGCCCAGGTGTTCGCCGAGGCGGCCGTGGAGCCCTCGACCCGCTCCGCCCTCGGCGGCGCGCTGACCCGCGACACCGTCACGACCTCCCTCGCCGCCCACGACAAGCCGGCCGCGCTGCGCGAACTCGCCGATCTCCTGGGCCGCTCCGGGTGCGTCACCGATCCGGGCGCCCTGGTCCGGGCCGCCGAGCGGCGCGAGGAGTTGAGCACCACGGCGCTCGGCGACGGCATCGCGATCCCGCACGCCAAGACCGACGCCGTCGAGCGGCCCGTCGTGGGCTACGCCCGCAGTGAGACGGGCATCGACTGGGGTGCGCCCGACGACATACCCGTCCGCGACCTCTTCATGATCGCCGTCCCGGAACGGATGGCCGGGGACGAGCACTTGCGCCTGCTGGCCGCGCTCGCCCGCAAGCTGGCCGATCCCGGCTTCCGGGCCCGCCTGAGCGCCGCGACGACGACGGACCGGACCCTGACCGTCCTTGAGGACGTGGCATGACCCACCTGACTGCCCTGGAGGACGTGGCATGACCCCCGCTTCCCGCCCCGACGCCGAAAGCCCTCTCCCGAACCCCGCCGGCAACACCGACAGCACCGCCCCCACCCCCGCCCCCACCTCCACGCCCACCCCCACCCCGATCCGGAGCGTCACCATGACCACCCGCACCCCCGAGCTCACCTACGACCGCGAACCCCGCTACCGCCCGGTGGGCGGCACCGTCGGCACCGGTTGGGACGGCCTCGTCGAGTCGCTGCCGACCCGTGGCGTGACGGTCGCCGTCGACGGGCCGGCGGTCCTGGACTGGGACCTGTTCTCCAAGGAGGTCCAGCGCGCCCTTTCCGTACGGGGAGCGGCTGTCCGCGCGGTCGACGTGCGGCGCCTGTACGCGCCGTGGGAGAAGATCGTCGAGCGCACCGCGGCCGGGCCCCTCGCCGACGACCCGTTCTACCTTCCGCTCGCTCGGAACCCGCTGTCCGACCTGTTCGACAGCGTTCTGGCCGTCGAGGGCGGCGGCGACTGGGTCACGCTCGTGTTCGGGCCCGGCGCCGCCGAGGCGCGGCACGACGTCCTCTGGTACGCCGACCTGCCCAAGCGCTACGCCGAGCAGGCGCACACCGAGCACCGGGGCACCCTCCTCGGTCGGGCGGACGTGGTGGGGCGCGACCTCCGGCGCCTGTTCTACGTCGACTGGCCCATGATCGACCGGCAGCGGGACGCCCTCGCCCCGCGCGTGGACCGGTGGATCGACACCCAGTCGCCCGACGGCCCCGCGTGGCTCGACGGCGCCGCGCTGCGGGACACGCTGCGCGAGCTGGCTGGCTCGCCGGTCCGCACCCGGCCCTACTTCAACTCGACGCCGTGGGGCGGCACATGGGCCCAGCGTGAGCTCGGCTTCACGCCGCCGGCGGGGAACACCGCGCTCGGGTACGAGCTGATGGCGCCCGAGAGCGGGGTGCTCGTCGGCGAGGATGCCGCCGCCCAGGTCGAGCTCCCCTTCCAGCTGCTGCCCGTGCTGTACCCGGAGCAGTTCCTCGGCAGCGACGTGCACCGCTGGTTCGGGACCTCGTTCCCGATCCGCTTCGACTACCTCGACACCGCGGACGGCGGGAACCTCTCCCTCCACCTGCACCCCAAGGACGCCTACATGCGGGAGCACTTCGGCTACCCGTACACCCAGCACGAGACCTACTACATGACCGCCGTGAGCGGCACGTCGCAGGTCTACCTCGGGCTGCGCGAGGACGCGGACCCGGACGCGTTCCGGGCCGCGGTCGAGGCGTCGACGCGGGGGGCGGAGATGGACGTCGCCGCGCACGTCAACACGTTCACCGCCGAGCAGGGCCAGCTGTTCACGATCCCGGCCGGCACGCCCCACGCGAGCGGCGCGGGCAACGTCGTCCTGGAGGTCAGCGCCACGCCGTACCTCTACTCCCTGCGCTTCTACGACTGGCAGCGCCTGGACGCCGAGGGCAACCCCCGCCCCCTCGCCCACGAGCACGCGTTCGCCAACCTGGACACCGTCCGCACCGGCGCCTCCGTAGCCCGCGACCTGGTGCGGCGGCCGGCCGTCCTGCGCACCGGGGAGGGGTGGCGCGAAGTGGTCGTGGGTGCGCTCGATGAGATGTTCTACGAGGTCCGGCGCGTGGAGCTCGACGCCGGCGCCCTCGCGGAGGACGACACCGCGGACACCTTCCACATCCTCAACGTCGTCGAGGGCGACGGTGTCCTGGTCGAGACCGAGCAGGGCTCGCATCCCCTGGCCCGGTTCGAGACCCTGACCGTTCCGGCCGCGGCCGGGGCCTACCGGCTGCGCGCCGTCGGCACCGAGCCGGTCAAGGTCGTCAAGTCCCTCGTGGTGCGGGCGCCCGAGAGCCACCGCGAGAGCCCCACCGCCGGGGACTGAGCACGGAGAGGCCGGTCCCGCTCGCCCACCCACCCGTGGGGCTCCGGAGAACGTTCCGGAGCCCCACGGGCCTGGACGTGGACGTGGACGGGGACGGGGAGGGGGACAGGGACGGGGACGGGGACGGGGACGGGGACGGGGACGGGGACGGGGACGGGGACGGGGACGGGGACGGGGAGGGGGGAACGAGGACCGTGAGGGGGACGAGGACGGGGGTGACCGACCGCTGAGCCCAGGGACGCCCCCCCCAGGACCTCCTACGGCGAGGGACGTCCGGGCCAGGCGGCCTCACGGAGCAGGCGCAGGCCGTTGAGGCCGACGAGGACCGTGGAGCCTTCGTGCCCGGCGACGCCGAGGGGCAGCGGGAGCGTGCCGAGGAGGTCCCAGGCGACGAGGACGGTGAGGAAGGTCCCCGCGACGGCCAGGTTCTGGATCACCAGTCGGCGCGCGGTGCGGGAGAGGCGGACGGCGGCGGGGACGGTGGCGAGTTCGTCGCGGACGACGATGGCGTCGGCGGTCCGCAGCGCGAGGTCGGAGCCCGCCTTGCCCATCGCGATGCCGCAGTGGGCGGCGGCCAGCGCGGGGGCGTCGTTGACGCCGTCGCCGACGACGAGCACCCGGCGCCCCTCCGCCTCCCACTCCTTGACGGCCGCGGCCTTGTCCTGGGGCAGGAGCCCGGCGCGTACCTCGGTGATGCCGAGCTCGGCGGCGAGGTGCCGTGCGGCACGCTCGTTGTCGCCGGTGAGGAGGACGGGGGTGCGGCCGGTCAGCTCGGTGAGCGCGGCGACGGCGGCCCGGGCGTCGGGCCGTGGCCGGTCGGCGATGCCCAGCACGCCCACCACGGCGCCGTCCCGTACGACGGCCACGGCGGTCCGTCCGGAGTCCTCCAGTTCGGCCACCACCTGTGCGTGGGGGTGTTCGGCGGGCTCGGCGCCGGGCAGGAGCCGGGTGGGCGAGCCGACCCGGACGGTGTGCCCGTCGACGGTGGCCGTGACGCCTTCGCCGGGGACCGAGGCGAAGTCCGAGGCGTCGGACAGGGGCAGGCCGCGCTCGCGGGCGGCGTCGACGACGGCGTGGGCCAGCGGGTGTTCGCTGGGGTGCTCGGCGGACGCGGCCAGGGAGAGGAGGGCGGCCTCGTCGACGGCGGTGCCGGGCAGGGGGCGGATGTCGGTGACCCGCGGGGTGCCTTCCGTCAGGGTGCCGGTCTTGTCGAGGGCGACCGTGTCGATCTCGCCGAGGCGTTCCATGACGACGGCCGACTTGGCCAGCACGCCCCGGCGCCCGGCGTTGGCGATCGCGGAGAGCAGCGGCGGCATGGTGGAGAGCACCACCGCGCACGGCGAGGCGACGATCATGAAGGTCATGGCCCGCAGCAGCGCCGGCCGGAGGTCGTCGCCGAAGGCGAGGGGGATCGCGAAGACGGCGAGGGTCGCGAGGACCATGCCGATCGAGTACCGCTGTTCGACCTTCTCGATGAACAGCTGTGTGGGCGCCTTGGTCTCGGACGCCTCCTCGACCATTTTCACGATGCGGGCGATCACCGAGTCCGAGGGGTCCCGCTCCACCCGTACGCGCAGGGCGCCCGTGCCGTTCACGGTGCCGGCGAACACCTCGTCGCCCACCCGCTTGGCCACGGGCAGCGGTTCGCCGGTGACGGTCGCCTGGTCGACCTCGCTGGTGCCGCCGGTCACCCGCCCGTCGGCGCCGACCCGGTCCCCGGGCCGTACGAGGACGGTGTCCCCGACGGCGAGGAGCCGGGCGTCGACAGTCTCCTCCGCGCCGTCGGGCAGCAGGCGGGTCGCGGTCGCCGGTGCCAGGTCGAGCAGGCCGCGCACGGAGTCGGCGGTGCGTGCGGTGGCGAGGGCCTCCAGGGCGCCGGAGGTGGCGAAGATGACGACCAGCAGGGCGCCGTCGAGGACCTGGCCGATCGCGGCGGCACCGAGCGCCGCGACGACCATGAGCAGGTCCACGTCCAGGGTCTTGTCCTTGAGGGCCTTCAGGCCCTCCCACCCCGGCTCCCAGCCGCCCGTGACGTACGTGGCGGCGAACAGCGGTCCCCACAGCCAGGCCGGACCGTCGAGCAGGTGCAGGGGCAGGGCGAGGAGGAACAGCACCAGGGCCGCGAACGCCCAGCGTGCCTCCGGGAGCGCCGGCAGGCGCGTCCGGCGCCGGGGCGCCGCCGTCGGGGGCCGGGACGCGGACGGCGAAGGCCGCTGATCCAGAGCGGAAGACATGACAGAGGGACCCTTCACGGGTGGCTGGGGCGAGGGTTCCACCATACAGGAACACTTGAATAGGTCTTCATATGTCATCCGTATGATGGGGTCATGGGCCACGGAACGGACAGCCGCAGCAACGCCACCACTCGCGAACGCCTCGACGCCGTCGGCGCGTCCGACGTCGCCGCCACCCTCCAAGCCCTGGCCACGCCCTCGCGGCTGCACATCCTGGCCCGCCTCCAGGAAGGCCCCTGCTCCGTCGGCGACCTCGCCGACGCCGTCGGCATGGAGGCATCCGCCTGCTCCCACCAGCTGCGCCTGCTGCGCAACCTGGGCCTCGTCACCGGCGAGCGGCGCGGCCGGTCGATCATCTACGCGCTCTACGACAACCACGTCGCCGAACTCCTCGACCAGGCCCTCTACCACGTCGAGCACCTGCGCCTCGGCGTCCGCGACGTCCCGGCCGGGGCCGCCCTCGAAGGATCCGCTTCAAGGGCTTGATGTCCGTTCATCCACCTCGCCGTGGGCCTGGGCGCCGGCCGGCGGGCGCCGGCGCGGGTCGGCCGAAGCCGGTCACCCCACCGGGGTGATGTCCGCCCACAGGGCGGTGGCGTCGGGCGACAGCGGGCGCGGCGCGGGACCGGGCCCGTCCCACCACACGCCCTGGCCGGGCGCGAGGACGCCCCCACCCTCGTCAGCGCCGGTCCGCCATTGCCCCCGCAGGACGTACAGCAGGCCCGCGTGCCCCGGGTTCGGCGGGACCGGACCGGAGACCCGCTCCACCCTGGCCTCCCAACGGCCCCTCCGCACCATGATGTTGAGAACGCGGCAGGGCCCGCCCGGCAGCTCGGCGTCCAGCGCGAGATCCCCCGAGAAGGCGAACGGCTCCCCCGCCCGCGTCAGCAGGCGGTCGAACTCCCCCGGGCAGACCAGGCGCACGCCGTCGCCCGCCAGCAGCGTCAGCGTCCGGTCGACACCAGGAAACGCCGAGAAGGGGCCGTCCGCGTCGATGTCCGCGACGCTCGCCCGCCACCCGAACTCCTCCGTGTCCGAGGGACGCACGACGATCTCCCTCGTCGCACCGCCCCCGTTGCGCCATCGACCGGCGGCCAGGGTCTCGACATCGAAGAAGGAGTCGATCTGGCCGGAGGGGGCGGTGTGCGCGGTGTGTGCCGTGCGAGCGGTGTGGTCCGTGGGGTCCATCGGGTGGCTCCTGGCCTGCTGGCGGTACGGGGCGGATCACCGACGAAGTCTAGGCGGGCCGCCGCGGGGCCCCGTCGCGTCCGGTGCTTCCGGCCCGTGGTCCCGGCCCGTGGTCCCGGCCGGCGACGTGCCACGCCCGGCGTGGGCGTGGCACGTCGCCGGCGGCGTGGGGCCTCGCTAGCAGCTCGTCGCCCAGACGTGGGACCTGAGGACCACCCCGGCGGTCGGGCCGGTGTTGCCCTTGAAGCCCTGGCCCGCGCACGCGTAGTGCTTGTCGTAGCCGGCGTTGAAGTAGAACTGCACGTGACGGTAGGTGCCGGCGCCGCCCGTGCCCCGGTTCCAGATCGACTTCACCGTCTTGTCGCAGTACGGGGACCCCGACCGCCAGTCGTTGTCGTCGCCGTACCAGACACAGGGGGTGCCGCCGCCGTTGAGCTCCGGGTAGACGCAGATCTGCCCGGACTGGCAGCCCTGCCACGTCGCCGTCGTTCCCGCGCTCGCCGTCCCCGCGCCCGTCCCCAGGGTGGCGACCGTCGCCAGCGCGCCCGTCGCAACCGCAAGGGCCAGCCTGTTCCGCTTCATGGTGAACTCCCGTCCTTCGTCCATGGGTTCCTCGATACCTCCGCCACAGGGCGGTGGGACCAGATTCGGCGGGCCGGAGATTGTCCGGCAGTCCTGTTTCACCAGTTCGGACAATTCCCTAGCGTCGTCGGGGCCTTGGCACGGACGAACGGGGGATGCCATGGGACGTCGGGAACGGCCGCTGGATCCGACCGCGGGAGCCGCCGCGCGGTTCGCCCACGCGTTGCGGAAGTTACGGCAGGAGGCCGGCGGCCTCACCTACCGCGCCATGGCGGCGCGGGCCCACTACTCCACGGCCACGCTCGCCCAGGCCGCCGCCGGAGACCGGCTGCCGTCGCTGTCGGTGGTGCGGGCCTACGTGGCGGCGTGCGGCGGGGATCCCGAGGAGTGGGAACGGCACTGGCACGAGGCGCTCCGCGAGACCGAGGAGGAGGCGAGGGCCGACGACGAGGACGCCGAGCCGCCGTACCTCGGTCTCGCCCGGTTCGGTACGGGACAAGAGGAACGGTTCTTCGGACGGGACCGGCTCGTGGCGCGGCTGGTGGAGCTCGTACGGGAGCGACGGCTGGTGGTCCTGACGGGGCCGTCCGGGAGCGGGAAGTCGTCCCTGCTCCGGGCCGGGCTCATTCCTCGGCTGCGGCGGAACGCGGTGGGGCCGGCCGGCACGACCGGCGGGCCGCCCGCGATCGGCTCGCCGGGCCGGACCGCCTCCGTGCGGATTCTCACGCCCGGGGCGCGTCCCGCCGATACCCACGGGCACATCCGTGACGCGGGCGCGGGCACGGTGGTCGTGGTCGACCAGTTCGAGGAGGTGTTCACGCTGTGCGCCGACCCGGCCGCACGGAACCGGTTCATCGACCTACTGCTGGACGCCGCCGAACCCGGCCGGGGCGTACGGGTCGTCCTCGCCGTCCGCGCCGACTTCTACGCCCGTCTCGCACGGCACCGGCGCCTGTCCGAGGCCGCGCAGGAGGCGACGCTCCTGCTCTCCCCCATGGACGAGGCCGAGCTCCGCGAGGCCGTCGTCCGGCCCGCGGCACTGGACGGGCTGGTCGTGGAGCGGACCCTGACGGCCCGGATCGTGCGCGAGGTCGCCGAGGAACCGGGCGGCCTGCCGCTGATGTCCCACGCGCTCCTGGAGACCTGGCGCAGGCGCCGGGGCCGGGTCCTGACGGAAGCCGCGTACGAGGCTGCCGGCGGCATCCACGGGGCGGTCGCGCACACGGCGGAGGAGGTGTTCGCCCGGTTCACCCCCGAGCAGGCGACGACCGCCCGGCGCATCCTGTTGCGGCTCGTCACCCCGGGCGAGGGAACCCCGGACACCCGCCGGCCGACCACCCGGGCCGAGATCGCGGCGTCGGCCGACACCGACACGGAGCCCGACGGCAGCGGCGGCAGCGGCACCGGCGGCGGTATCGGTGCCCCTTCCGGTGCCGGAACGGACTTCGTGCTCGAACGGCTCGCCCGGGCCCGTCTCATCACGCTCGACGGCGACACCGTCGACCTCGCCCACGAGGCCGTCCTGACCGCCTGGCCGCGCCTGCGCGACTGGCTCGACGAGGACCGCGAGCGGCTCCGTGCGCTGCGTCGGCTCACCGAGGCCGCCGATGCCTGGGAGGTGCTCGGACGGGACCCGGGCGCCCTGTACCGGGGCCTGCGGCTGGCCGATGCCGAGCAGCAGGTGGGCGGCGGCGTCGGCCTGACCCCGTCGGAACGCGCGTTCCTCACCATCTCGGCCGCCGCGCGCCGCCGCGAACGCCGGGGGCGGCGGGCCCGGGCAGGCGTCGGGTCGGTGCTGCTCGTGCTGGGGCTCCTCGCCTCGCTCGTCGCCTGGCAGCAGAACGGGGCCGCCGAGCGCCGCCACGTCGAGGCGGAGGCCCGGCGCGTCGCGGGCGTCTCGTACAGCCTCCAGGCGAGCGATCCGCAGCAGGCCATGCGGCTCGGCCTCGCCGCCTGGCGCGTCGCGGATCTGCCCGAGACGCGTTCGGCGCTGTCGAGCGCCATGGCGCAGCGGGAGCAGGACGTCTTCACCGACCCCGACGGCGACGCCGGGACCATGCGCCGTCTCAGCGGCGACGGGCGCACCCTGATCAGCGTCGGCGCCGACCAGGTCACCTGGTGGGACGTCGCCGGCCGGCGCCGCACCGGCACGGCGCCGGGCCTGGGGAAGGCGGCCGGGGACGTGGCCTTTCCGCAGGCGGGCGCACGCTGGTTGCCCGAGTTCGGCCCGGCGGGGCGGGTGAACGCCCGGGACCTGGACAGCGGCAGCCTCCTGAGCATGCCCGTCGTGTCGAGGGCGGGTGTGGAGATGGGTGCCGACGGGCGGAGCCTGCTCGCGTACGACACCACCCGCGACGGCTTTCGCGTACGGCTGTGGGACCTGGGGGTGCGGCGCCCGCTGCTGGAGTGGACGGTCGGGGCCGGACGGGCGCGGGCACCCGGCCCCGACGACACCGCGGCCGGCGACCTCCGGTGGGACCATCTCACCGCCTTGCGGAACCAGCAGATAAGGGAACGCCGTTGGCCCTCGCTCGCGGCGGGTACGGCGCCGGCCGATGCCACCGTCAGCCCTCAGGGCCGGCATGTGGCGCTGTGTGTGCCCGGCGAACGGCTCCAGTTGTGGGACGTGGCCCGGCAGCGCCAGGTGTCGGCGCCACGGCTGCCGGAGGTCACCCGTCGGCAGTGTCTTCAGGAGCGGGTCGCGTTCTCCGCCGACGGCCGGTATCTGGGCCTGATCGGGGACACCGGGTACCGGGCCTGGGACGTCACCTCCGGGCGGGAGCTCCCGCAGGTCGAGTACCAGGGCCTGGAGGCCGTCGAACTCGCCCCGGGCGGTGGTTTCCTGGCGGCCTCGGACGGCAAGGAGCTGCTGCTGTGGCGGGTGGGTGCGCCGCTGCCCGTCTTCCGGCACCGGCTGGTCGGGGAGGTCGTGAAGGACCTGCGGCTCGACCTGCGCGCCGGCGTGGTGCGGTACCTGGGCGGCCCGGAGGGCTCGTGGGGGCCCACCGTCCACACGCTCTCCCTCGGCCGGTCGCTCGAAGCCCGGTGGGACGCCGTCCCGACGGTGGCGGCGGCGTTCCGTCCGGGCGGCGGCGTACTCGCCACGGCGCGTGCCGAGCGGGACCGCGTCCGTTTCCGCCTCTTCGACCCACGCACCGGCAGGCCGCTCGCGGAGCCGGGCAGCGAGGCATGCCGGCTGCCCGAGGAGTGGCCGCTGGCGGAGGACTGCGGGGTCACCCTGGCCTTCGACGCGGCGGGGCGGCGCCTCGTGTACGGGGCGGGGGCGGCGCAGTCGCCGCGGGTCTCCCTCTACGACGTACGCGAGCGCCGGGCCCTTTCGGTGCTCGGCGCGCGTGAACTGGGCCCGGAGCCCTGGTCGTACGTCGCCTTCGGCGGCGACGCCACGTCGCTGGTCGTGTCCGGCCCACCCGGCCCCGGCGCCGTTCCGGCCCGCGTGCGGGACCCGCGGCGCGGGCGGACGACGGCCACCCTGACCGGCGGCTTCGGACGGATCGCGCTGCACCCGGACGGCAGTCTGCTGGTGACGGCGCAGGGGCAGGCCTACCGAATGCCCGGGGGCACCCTCCTGCCGAACACCCGGAGACCGGGGAAGGCGACGGCGCTCGCCTTCAGCGCGGACGGCGCGCTGCTGGCGGTGGGTGACGCGTCCGGGCGGGTCACGCTCTGGGACGGGCGGCTCGGCCGGCGCCTCGGCGTGCTGCCGGGCGAGGAGAGCAACCCGTACCAGTTCGTCTCCGCCCTCGCATTCTCCCCCGACGGCCGCACCCTCGCCGTGGCCGGGGACGAGGGCACCCTGCAACTCTGGGACACCGCGTCCCACCAGCGGATCGGCGGGCCGCTGTCCACGCCCGGGGACACGATCCTGGCCCTGGCGTTCGACACCGACGGCACCGCACTGCGCACGGCGGGCGACCGCACACCTCCGCAGACCTACCCCCTCGCCCCGGACCGTACGGCGGCTGCGGTCTGCCGCCGGGTCGGCGGGGCGGGGCTGTCGCGCGCCGAGTGGCGGGCGCTGCTGCCTGACGTTCCGTACGTGGACACCTGCCGGGCGGAGCCGTGAGGTGCGGGGGAAGGGGAGCCGGGCGAGGTCACGCGTCCCAGGTGACCGGGAGGCTCTTCACCCCGTAGATGTCGGCCGTCTCCGGGCGCAGGGCGACCTCTTCGGCCGGCACGGCGAGGCGCAGCGTGGGGAAGCGCTGGAGGAGGGCGGTGAACGCGACGCGCATCTCGACGCGGGCCAACTGCGCGCCCAGGCAGAGGTGGACGCCGTGGCCGAACGCCAGGTGTCCGCCGGAGTTCCGGTCCAGGTCGAGGACGTGGGGGTCGGCGTAGCGCTCGGGGTCGCGGTTGGCGGTGTGGTAGGAGAGGACGACCGTGGTCCCGGCCTCGATGATCTGGCCCCCCAGCTCGACGTCGACCAGCGCCGTCCTCATGAAGGACTTGGCCACGCTCAGATACCGCAGCAGCTCCTCCACCGCGCCGTCGACGAGCGAGGGGTCGGCACGGAGCTCGGCCAGTTGGTCCGGGTTCCGCAGGAGGGCGAAGGTGCCGAGGGAGAGCATGTTGGCGGTGGTGTCGAAGCCGGCCGCGAGCAGGATGAGGCTGATCCCCCTCAGCTCCTCGTCGCTGAGGTCGCTGTCGGTGAGCTCGCTGAGGACGTCGTCGGTGGGGGCGGCGCGCTTGGCGACGACGAGCTCCGCCAGGTACTCCTGGGTCGCGGTGTAGGCGGCGATGAGCTCCTCATCGCTCGTCTCGCCGTTCATGAACGTGTCGATCTGCTCCTGGAAGGAGGCGCGGTCCTCGTACGGCACCCCCAGCAGCTCGCAGATGATCATGGTGGGGATGGGCTTGGCGAAGGCGGTCACCAGGTCGGCCGACGGGCCGGTGCGCTCCATGGCGTCCAGGCAGTCGCCGGTGATCTGCTCGATGCGCTCGGTGAGCAGCCGCATCCGGCGCGCGGTGAACTTGCCGACCAGCGGCTTGCGGTAGCGGCTGTGCTGGGGGTCGTCCGTGAGCAGGAACTCGCCGGGCGGCGCGGGAGGTATCTCGAAGTCGACGACGTTCATGAGCTCTTTGCGCGAGCTGAAGCGCGGGTCGGCCAGGACCGACCGGACCAGTTCGTGTCCGGTGATCATCCAGCCGGGCTTGCCGCCGGGGTGGGTGTAGCGGCTGATGGGCCCGTGCCGGCGGGCCTCGGTCAGCTCCGCGGGCGGGTCGAAGGGACAGCCGGCAGGACGCTCCGTCGGCAGGGCCGGGACGGTGTGGAGGGACTCGCTCATGACCATTCCTCATCTCGCGACGTCAAGCGTTTGACACATTCCGAACGCTACGTTGCGTTCAGTATCTGGTCAATCAATCCAGGACATAACCGCAGGTGGAGAGCGCCAAATTGATGCAATGACGCTGCGACCGAATGCAACGCAGCGTTGCAATGAGGAGCGGTGAAGGCAATACTGCGGGCATGCCAGGAGGACGGTTGACCCAGCAGGAACGCCACCGGATCGCGGCCGGACTGACCGGCGGACTCTCGTACGCCGAGATCGCGAGGCGGCTCGGCCGGCCCACGTCGACGATCAGCCGCGAGGTCACCCGCAACGGCGGCGCCGGCGCCTATCGGCCGCAGCACGCCCACGAGGTGACGGCGCAACGGGCGCGCCGCAGCACGCCACCGCCCCCGCGCCCCGACGCGGCCGACCTCCCCGCGGCCGACGTGACCGGCTCGGTCGGCTCCGGCGGCTCCGGCGGCTCGGTCGGCTCCATCGGCTCGGTCGAGGAGATCGTCGAGCTGGCCGTCAGGTCGGGCATGCCGAGAACGACGGCCCGCGTCCACATCGACCTGCTGATGTCCGAGGACGGCAGACGCACGGCCGCCGAACTGGTCCGCCGCCTGCGGCTCAGTCCGGCGTCCGTCTCCGTCGCCGTCAACTTCCTGGTCGAGAACGGCTACGCGCGCCGCGAGCGCGATCCGCAGCGCCGGCGCGACGTGTACGTGATCGACGACGACGCCTGGTACCACTCGATCCTGATCAGCTCACGGCAGACCCTCGAAGTGGCCCAGGCGGCGATCACGGCGGCGGAGACCCTGGGCCACGACAACCCCGCCGCGCAGCGGCTCTCCCGAGGGGGAACATTCCTCCGGCAGGTCGTCCAGGACACGATGACCTCGGCCGACCGGTGGCGCACGCTGTTGTCGTGACGGGACGGATCCGAGGGCATGCGCCGAAGCACCCGGGACCGCCGGCCCCTCCTCGGGACTCCCGTCAGTCCTGGTCCACGCGGGACAACGCGTCGGCGATCAGGCGGATGGCGAACTCCCCGTCGTCGGTGATGCGGTTGATGTGCTCGGCGAGCAGGAAGGCGGTGGCCTCCAGCGGGTTCATCTCGTCGCTGGTCCACTCCCCGTACTGTTTGCGCCAAAGACTGGGACTCAACCCGGTCCCCGCGGCGATGACCAGGCCCGCCATGGTGGGGATCGCCTCCGGGCGCACGCTCCGCGGCATCGCGCGCATCGCCGACACGACGCCCGGCACCACGTACTCGATGACGTCCTTGTCGTGCTCCTCGTGGGCCTGCCGCAGCCACTTCATGAACATGAAGATGACCGTGCACGTGCCGTCGAGGAGGTCGTGGACCTCGCTCGGGCCCAGCGACGCGGTGAACTGGCGGATCAGCCGCTGCTGCTCGGGATCGGGTGCGGCTCTGTCCTCGTGGACGGACTTGAGGCGCGAGTCGATCACCATCAGCGCGCCGCCCACATCACCGGCGGGAGCGTTTTTCGGGTCGCAGGGCGATGACACAAGATCCTCCTCCGTGACCGCGGACGGCAGCGCGGCGTTGCCCGCACGGTAGAACGGCGAACGGGGCGGGAGGCCGGGGATTCCCGGAAGACCACCCGTAAGGGGCCGACGCCGACCGCACGATATTCGATTGCCGTCGTCCGCCGCGGTCGGATAGGAATCCGACATGTTGCGAGGCGAGAAGATCGGGCTGCGGGCCCGACACGACGAAGACCTCCCGATCCTGCGGACCGAGCTCCACGACGACGTGGTCAACGCCTCCCGGGCCGACAGCCGCCCGTGGCGGCCCCTCGCGCCCGGATCGAAGAATCCACGACTCGTCATGGACGACACGGACGAACGACACGTCCCGTTCTCCGTGGTGGAGTTGGACGGCGGCACGCTCGTCGGCAGCGCGGAGCTCTGGAGCATCGACACCCACAACCGGCTCGCCCACATCGGCATCGGACTGCGGCCGTCCTTCCGCGGCAAGGGCTACGGGACGGATGTCGTCGCGACGCTCTGCCACTACGGCTTCGTCGTACGGGGCCTGCGGCGGCTGCAGATCGAGACGGTCGCGGACAACGCCGCGATGCTCCGCGTCGCCGAGCGCAACGGCTTCGTCCGCGAGGGCGTGCTGCGCTCCTCGGCGTGGGTGATGGGCGAGATCCTGGACGAGGTGCTGCTCGGGCTCCTCTCCCACGAGTGGCAGCAGGGCGGCGGCTCCACGGCCGCGTCGTAGACGGGGTCTTAGGCCGGCGTCACAGGCGGAGGCTTAGCCCGGCGTCTTAGCCCGGCGTCTTAGCCGGAGCCGTAAGCAGGTGTCGTAGGCGGGAGCCGTAAGCCGGAGCCGTAGGCCGGAGCCGTACTCCGCTGTCGTAGGCCGCCCCGATCCCCCGGGGCGGCCTTTCAGTCGCCGAAGGACCCGTGCCGTCCCGCCCCGGACGTGAAGCGCGCGGCGCCCGAGAGGGTCTCGCCGGTCGACAGCGGCACCATGCCGTGGCGCAGCTCCGCCGCCAGCGCCTCGGCCTCGGGCAGCCCGTGCTGCTCGCGTACCGACAGGCGGTCGTGGCGCAGGCACAGCTGGGGGAACCCGGCGATCTCCCTGGCGAGTTCCTCGGCGGCGGCGCGGGCCTGTCCCGGGGGTACGAGACGGTTGGCGAGGCCGATCTCGTACGCCTCGGCGGCCCGGACCGGGCGGCCGGTGAGGATCAGGTCCATGGCGCGGCTCTCGCCGATCAGCCGGGGCAGCCGGACCGTGCCGCCGTCGATCAGCGGGACGCCCCATCGGCGGCAGAAGACGCCGAGGACCGCGTCCTCCTCGACCACCCGGAGGTCGCACCACAGGGCGAGTTCGAGCCCCCCGGCGACGGCGTGGCCCGCGACGGCCGCGATGACGGGCTTGGACAGCTCCATCCGGGTCGGGCCCATGGGGCCGTCGCCGTCGGGCGCGACCCGGTTGCCGCGTTCCGTACCGATCGACTTGAGGTCGGCGCCCGCGCAGAACGTGCCTCCCTCGCCCCACAGCACGGCCACGGCGGCCTCGTCGTCCGCTTCGAACGCGCGGAAGGCGTCCGCGAGTAGGCGGGCCGTCGGTCCGTCGACGGCGTTGCGGGCGGCGGGTCGTGACAGGACGACGGTCGTCACCGGGCCGTTGCGTTCGGTGCGGACGGCGGGGGCGTCGGCGGCGGGGGCCTCCGGACGGGCCGGCTCGGCGTTCGGAGCCGCGGGCGGCGGGGTGTCGGTCATGGCGGCATTCTCACGTGCCGGGGCAGGGACGGCCACTCCCGGCACCGACCTGACGGACTGCCTACCGCAGCAGGAACTCCTCGGCGGCGCGGGCGCCTTCGGTGTTTCGGCTCTGGGTGGAGTGGCCCGCTCCCGCGATGACGACGAGTTCGGCCTTCGGGGTCCGGGCGGCCATGCCGCGGGCCCATGCCGGCGGTGTCGACAGGTCCCGGTCGCCCGCGAGGAGCAGGACCGGCATGGTCAGGGTGCGGCCGGGGGCGGGGCGGTCGGCGCGGGAGGCCGGCCAGGGCAGGCAGGTCTGCGGGATGCCCTGTTCGCCCGCGGTCCGGCGTTCGAACGGCCACACCGTCGCCGGGTCGATGCGCCGGACGGCCCGCTCCAGCGCCTCGCGCCGGCCGTCGAGCGGGGCGGAGGCGTCGCCCCAGGGCCAGCGGGAGTCCGCGCAGAGCGTGGCGGCGTGCAGGCCGGAGCTGAACTCCGCCGGGGGCTCGTCGGACGGGGCGGAGAAGTCGGCGACCAGCGCGTCGAGACGGGTGGGGTCACCGTCGGCCGAGGCGTGCAGGGCGTCGAGGATGCCGAGGTCGGGGTTGTCCAACTTGGGGTCGATGATGCTGGCGATGACCAGCAGGTTGAAGACGCCGACCCCGTTGCCGTCGCGGCGGACCACCCGGGCGAGGTCCCGTGCCGGGTCGAAACCGCAGTCCTGCTCGCGGCACGCGGTGCGCAGCACGTGCCCGGAGTGGCCGAACGACTCCTCGTACAGCACGCCTGCGCCGTCCGCCGGGACGACGGAGTCGAGGACGAGGCGGCGCACCCGCGACGGGTGGGCGAGGGCGTACCGGCCGGCGGTGTACGTGCCGTACGAGACGCCGTCGAGGGTCCAGTCGGTGACGCCGAGGGCGCGGCGCAGGTCCTCCAGGTCGGCGACCGTGTCGGCGGTGGTGTGGAAGTCGCGGGTCCGGCCCATGCTCGTGGCGCAGTCCGTAACGGCCGTGGGGGTGGGCGGGACGGTGTCGCTGCTGCCGACCTCCTTCTGCAGCGCGGGGCAGTCGACGGCGCCGCCGCCGGTCCCCCGCTGGTCGATCATCACCAGCCGGTACGCGGCGAGGGCGGCGGGCAGCCGGGTGCGGATCCGGGCCATGAAAGGGACGCCCGGCTGGCCCGGTCCGCCGGTCAGGAAGAGCAGCGTGCCCCGTGGCGCGTCGGCCCTGCCGTGGATCGCGGTCTGAAGGGTGAGCCGTCCCGGCACGGCTCCGGCGCGGTCGAGCGGAACGGTCAGATCGGCGCAGGTGGCGTCGGCTTGCCCGGGGCAGGGGCGGTGGCCGGTGAGCACCGGCGCGCCGGGCGGCGGACCGTTCGGGGGACGGTCCGCGCCCGGCGCGGTACCCGCGCACGCGGTGGCTGTGGCGGTGATCAGGGCCGCCACGACCGTGGCCGCTCTGGACAGGAAGGACATCGTGACGCTCCCCGGCTCGCGATCGGCCGGTCCGGTTCGGTCCGGTCCGGCCCTTCCCGACATCGTGCCGGACGCGCGCCCGGAGTCCCCGCGTCCGCGCCGACCGGTCAGGGGGCGGGTGCGGGGACGCCGCGGCTCGTGGCGGCCCCGGCCCCGCTCGCGTCCGCGCGGGATCAGACGGGGGTCGCCGCCGATGCCGCCTGGTCCAGCATGTCGAGGGTGGCGTCCGCCGCACCGCTGACGACGGGGTCGTGGGTGGCGACGACGGTGACGCAGCCGTACTGCCGGGTGGTGCGGGCGATCAGGGCGGTGAGGTCCTCCGCGCGGGTGCGGTCGACGGCGGCCGTCGGTTCGTCGACGAGGAGGAGTTCGGGTTCCAGGAGGAGGGCGCGGGCGAGGGCGACGCGCTGACGTTCGCCGCCGGAGAGCTGGTCGGGGCGGTGGCTCAGGCGGTGGTCGAGGCCCACGTCGGTGAGGAGTGCGCGGGCTCTGGCGCGCAGGGTTCGGGGCGGGCGGCCCGCGAGGGAGGCCGCGGCGAGCAGTTGTTCCTCGGCGGTGAGTCCGGTGAGGAGGTTGCCGCTCTGGAACATGTAGCCGATGCGTTCGCGGCGGGCCCGTGCGCGTTCGCGGTCGGTGAGGGCGGCGAGGTCGGTGCCGTTCAGGAGGGCCTGGCCGCTGTCGGGGCGCAGCAGGGCGCCGGCGACGGCGAGGAGGGTGGACTTGCCGGAGCCGGAGGGGCCGACGAGGGCGGTGAGGACGCCCGGCGCGAAGCCGGCGGTGACGGACCGCAGGGCGGTGGTGCGGGAGTCGCCCCGGCCCAGGGTGACGGTGACGTCGTGGAGGTGGAGGCTCATCGGGCGGCTCCCAGCATGGTCATCGGGTCGACGGTGGTCACGCGGCGCAGGGTGAGGGCGGAGCCCGCGAGGCCGACCAGGGCCACGGCGCCCATGGTGCTCGCGAGGGTGCTCGCGGGCAGGCTGAACGGCACCTGTTCTCCGACGAGCAGGCCGACGGTGGAGGCCAGGGCCGCTCCGGCCGCGGTGCCGGCGGCGACCACGACGGCGGCCTGGGCGAGGGTGTGGCCGAGCAGGCGGCGCCGGGAGGCGCCCATGGCGCGGAGCAGGGCGAGCTCCGGGGTGCGCTGGACGGTCCATACGGCGAAGAAGGCGCCGACGACGAGCGGGGCGATGAGGAAGAGGAAGGTCTGGATCGAGGTCATGGTCAGGCGCTCGCCCTTGTAGCCGGGGGCCGCGGCGAAGGCCTGCTCCAGGGGGACGGTCGTCGTGCCGTGGCGGCGGTCGGCCGCCGCGAGGGTGGTGCTGTCGGTGTCCTCGGGGAGGCGGAGCGCGAGGGCGCTGTACTGGAGCGGGAGGTCGGCGGGGGTGGTCTTCGCGCCGGGGACCGTGAAGCGGATGTGGCGCCAGGTGTCCGTCGTGACGTACGCGACGGGGACGTGTCCGTACGAGGAGCGGCCCGTCGTGCCGACCACGGCGAGGCGGATGCCGAGCCGGTCGACGACGAGGGTGTCGCCGATCCGTACGCCTTCGTCGGCGAGTTGGCGGGAGATGACGATGCCGAGGGGCCGGGACGCGTCGAGGGGCTCGCCGGTGTCGGCGCCCGGGTCGGTGAAGGCGCCGGGTTCGACGCCGAACGCGGCGAGGTCCACTTCGGTGCCCCGGTTCGTGGTGCCCCGGGTGATCGAGACGCCGAGCGGTGTGGCCTCGGCGGCGCCGAGGTCCGGGTCGCCGCGCAGGGCGTCGGCGCTCGGGGCGTCGACGAGCCCGCGGGCGAACTGGTCGGAGTCCGAGCCGGCGGCGAAGGCGATGTGGGTCGCGGGGAGTCGGCGCAGGGCGGAGACGGTGTCGTCACCGAGGCCGGTGGTGAAGCCGGACACGATGCCGACGAGCGCGGCGACGAGGACGACGACGCTGCCCATCAGCAGGAAGCGGCCCCGGGCCGCTTTCAGTTCCAGCAGGGCGAGGAACACGGTGTTCCCTCCAGGGGATCAGGTTCAGGTTCAGACTTGAAAAGATAGGGACAAGGCGTCCCCAAGATAGATGATGGCGACGGTGCGTCCCCAAGTGGGGTGCCGGGTCGCCGCGTGCGGAGGGTTAATCGCTTGCCGTTCCCGCCGGGCGAGGGTGCACTGTGGCGGGGCGCCACGACCGTGGTGCCCCGGGCCTGTCCGAGGCGCCGCGGCCGTGGTGCCGCGGTCCTGTCCGACAGGCATCCCGGGGAGGCAGCAGCACCGATGGACATCCGTCCCACGACCGACCAGGACCACACCGTCTTCGTCGACACGCTCCACACCGCCTTCGGGCGCTTCCCGGAAACCCCGGCCGAGGACGGCGGTGGGGTCTGGTGGGCGGCCCTGGAGCCGGAACGGTGTCTGCTCGCCCGGGCGGCGGACGGCCGGCCCGTCGGCACCGCCGGCACGTACGCCTTCGAACTCACCCTGCCCGGCGGGGTCCTCGCGCCCGTGGCCGGAGTGACCGCCGTCGGTGTCGTGCCGTCGCACCGACGCCGGGGCGTGCTCAGCGCGATGATGCGGCACCAGCTCACCGAGCTGCGCGCCGGAGGGGACTACCTCTCCGTCCTGCTGGCCTCGGAGGCCATGATCTACGGCCGGTTCGGCTACGGACCGGCGACGTACACACGGCGCCTGACGGTACGACGCGACCAGGCGGCCTTCGCTCCGTCACGGGCGGACGGAGCGGACCGGGCCGTCCGCGCCGACGGAACCATGGACGGGAACGGCGCTCACGGCCCGACCCCCGTCCCGGCGGCCGGGGCGCGCACCGGCTCGGTCGAGGTCCTGCGCCGGTCCGAGTGCGGGGAGATCCTCGAAGAGGTCTACGACCGCTACCGGCGTGCGCAGCCCGGCGCGCTGTCCCGGCCGCCCCGCTGGTGGGCCATGGGCGCGGGGCAGCCGCCGGTGTCCCGGGCGCCGCGTTACGTCGCCGTCCACCGGGACGCCGACGGCGTCCCGGACGGCTACGCGAGCTACTCGATCGGTGACCCCGACACCCTGACGGCCGACGAGACCATCGCCACGGACGACGCCGCCTTCACCGCCCTGGCCCGCTTCCTGCTCGGCCACGACCTGGTCGGCCAGGTCGTGTTCAAGCACCTCCCGCCCGAGCACCCGCTGCGCTGGCAGCTCGCGGACTTCCGCGCGTGCACGCTGAGCGGCGAGACCGACTGGCTGTGGGTCCGGCTCCTCGACGTCCCCCGGGCGCTGACCGCGCGCGGGTGGTCCGGCGACGGCGAGCTCGTCCTCGACGTCACCGACCCGTTCCTCGGCGAGCACGGCCGGCACCTGTTGACGGTCCGGGACGGCAAGGCCGACTGCGTCCCCACGGACCGGGAGCCCGACCTGTCCCTCGACGTGAACGACCTGGGCTCGATCTACCTCGGCGGCACCGCCCCGAGCACCCTCGTGCGCGCCGGGCACATCCGGGCCCACCACCCGGCGGCGGCCGCCCTCGCCGACACGCTCTTCCGCGCCGAGCGCCCGCCGCACTGCCTGCACTGGTTCTGACCCGGCCGGCGCCTCAGCCGTCCGAGCCTCCGCGCGGCCGGGATGCCTCCACGACGAAGAACAGGAAACAGGGGCGGTCGGCGAGCGTCCGGAAGGTGTCGGGGAACAGGTCGCGGGCGGCCGGGTCGGGCTGCGGCTCGGCCAGGACGGTCACGCGGAAACCGGCGGCCGTGAAGGCATCGGTCATCGCGTGGAGGGGCTTGCGCCAGAACCGCATCGGAACGAGCCGCCCGCCGAGCGCCCACTCGAAGCCGTAACTGGTCGTGGCGAAGTAGTCGGGCCGCTCCTCCCGCACCGTGTACGCGACGAACGGGTGGTCGACCGACACGATCAGCCGGCCGCCCGGCCGGAGCACCCGCCGGAACTCGGTGAGCGTCGGACCCCAGTCCTCCAGGTAGTGCAGCACCAGCGAGGCGACCACGTCGTCGAACGCGCCGTCCGCGAACGGCAGCGGGTCGCGCAGGTCGGCCACGTGCAGGTCCGCCTCCGCCCCGAGCCGCCGCCTGGCCAGGGCCAGCATCCCCGCGCTGGCGTCGGCACCGGTGACGATCGCGCCACGGTCGCGCAGGGCGGCGGTCAGCGGGCCCGAGCCGCAGCCGGCGTCCAGGATCCGGCGTCCGGCGACGTCTCCCGCCAGGGCCGTCATCGCGGGCCGCTCGTAGTAGGCGTTGACGAGGCTGTGCTCGTTCTCCGCGGCGTACTCCTCCGCGAAACGGTCGTAGTCGTTGACGGAAGGCCGGGGCGTCCCGGTCGCTGAGTCCATCGGCACAGCCTAGGTCGTGCCCGGAAAGTAGCGCCGTCTGCCCGCAGGGCAGGGCTCGTTTCCGGACACGACCTCGGAGTCACGCGGCCCTCGGGACACGCCTAGACTGGGTCCGTGCCCAAGATCCACGCTGCCACGGTCGCCGACCACCGCACCCAGCAGCGTGCCGCCCTGCTCGACGCCGCGCGGGAGCTGCTCGCGGAGGGCGACGCCTCGAAGGTGACCTTCGCGGCCGTGGCCCGGCGCACCGGGCTGGCCCGCAACAGCGTCTACAAGTACTTCCCGGACCGGCAGCACCTGCTCACCGAGGTGGTACGGGAGGCCGCGCCGCGCTGGACCGAGCGCATCGCCGCCGCCCTCGCCTCGGCCGGCGACTCGCCCGAGGAGCGGGTCGCCGCCTACGTCACCGCGCAGCTGGAGATGGTCCGCGACGGCGAGCACCGGATCGCCCGCGCCACCGCCGACGACCAGGACGCGGCCGCCCTGCGCGCGGGCGCGGACGAGGCGCACCGGGCGCTGCTCGACCCGCTCGTCGGGGCCCTGCGGGACCTCGGTGACGACGCTCCCGTGCTGACCGCGCGTCTCCTCCAGGGGTTCGTCAACGCGGCGACGACCGCGCTGGAGGCCGGCGCCGACTACGAGGTCGTGACGGGGCGTGCGGTGCGGCTCGCGGTCGCGGCCCTCGGCGGGGTCTCCGACCGGTGACGCCCGCCCTGCGGATCGGGTCCGCGCGTCAGGCTCCGCCGCCCAGCTCCCAGGCGTCGATGTCCCGGTAGCGGATCGGCGCGGGGCCTCGGCCGACGTTGCTGCCGACGAGGTGCAGGCGTTCGGTGTGCCAGGTGCGGCCGCGGAAACCGGCGAGGGCGGCGGCCGTCTCGGCCACGCTCGACGGGTCGTCGCGGCGGGCCCGGGCCAGCGTCAGGTGGGGGCGCAAGGGGCGTCCCTCGTAGGGGATGCCGCAGTCGGTCACCAGGGCCCGGACGTCCGCCGCGAGGCGGTGCAGTCCGTCGAGGTCGCCGTCGATGCCGCTCCACAGGACCCGCTCGTCGAAGTGCCCGCCGCCGTGCAGCGCGAGCCTGAGCGGTCCGCGGGACGCCGCGAGTTCCGCGAGGGGGCCCCGCAGGGGCGGCACGGCGGAGACGGGGAGCTCGCCGAGGAAGGCGAGCGTGATGTGCCAGTCCTCGATGCGGTTCCAGCGCATCCGGGGGTACGCCGCGTAGGCGGGCAGCAGTTCCCGCTCCAGTTCGTCCTTCGCGTCGTCGGGCGGGGCCAGCGCGATGAACACACGGACGGTCGCCTCAGGGGTCTCTTCGTTCACAGGAGCCTTCGTACCCTGCCGCCCGCGCTCGCGTCACACCGGGTCGCGCCGGGGAGCGCGGCACCCGACCGCCCGGCACGGGTTCCCGGGCGGCCCCCTGCTTCTCCCGGTGCTCCCGGGGGCTGTGGCCGTACGCGGCGCGGAAGGCGCGGCTGAACGACGGGGCGTCCGTGAACCCCCAGCGGGCGCCCACCGCATGGACGGGCAGTGCGCTGTAGCGCGGATCGGCGAGGTCGGCGGCGCAGCGTTCGAGGCGGCGTCGGCGGATCGTCGCCGACACCGTCTCCCCTCGGGGCTCGAAGAGGCGGTGGAGCTGTCGTACGGAGATGTGGTGGCGGGCCGCGATCAGGGGCGGCGCGAGTGTCGGGTCGGCGAGGTTGGCGTCGATGTGGAGGTCGACGCGGTCGAGGAGCAGGCGGTTGCGGGTGGGCGGCGGCAGGCTGTCCGAGGCGTCGAGGTGGTGTGCGAGGAAGGCGGTCACCAGGTCCGCCGTCATGGCGCCGATGCGGCGGCCGTCCGCCTCGCTCAGGTACGCCGCTTCGCGGACCACCGAGGTCAGGTGCCGGGCCAGGACCGCCCCGACGCCCCGCCCCGCCGGGATGCCGCAGGCCAGGAGCTCGTCGACCCTGGCGGGCGGGAGCGCGACGCGGGAGCGCGGGAGGTGCAGGACGATCGCGTCCGAGGGCGCGGCGCCGGGACCACCGCCCGCGACGCGGCTGCGGGACGGCTCCGAGGAGCTCCAGAGGTTGAAGTCCCCTTCCGACACGGTGTCTTCCCGGCCGGCCTGGGAGATCCTGAGCGTCCCGGAGAGCATGAGGGTCAGCTCGTACGTCTCCGGGTCGGACCGCCGGATGAGCCGGGCGGTCCGCTCCGAGGTCATCGGTGGAAAGGACAGCCGCGCGATGGTCACGTCGTCCAGTGGCAGCACCCCCGCGCGGACGGTGAAGTCGGCCGGGCTGTCGGCCGTCAGGCGGGTCGGCCCGGCGCCCTTGCCGACCTGTTCGCGCCACCACTCGAACCTGTGCTCGGCGGGCAGATCACCCGCGTCGAAGACCGCGAAGCCCATGGGTTCCTCCCCCGTTCAGCGGGGATCCACCATCAGGAGGCGGGCGTGGAGCGTCCATAGCCGTGGCCGGCCGTCGGCCTGATACCGCAGGTGGTCGCGACGGGCGGCGGCGGGAAACGGAACAGGAGGAGGGAGCGGGACCGCCCTTGGGGGACTTGGTGGGTACGGAAGCGGACGTGCCGGGAGTCGAGGGGCGGGGACGTGGCGCGGTGTGCCGATTCGGCGCGTTCGCGACGCCCCGGGGCCTCATCCGGCCACGGTGGGAAGGTCGCGGCGGGCTCCGGTCAGCGCTTCTCCCCCGCGCCGCGTCCCCTCGCGCCGCGTCCCCCTGCGGCCAGTGCCACGCAGAGGGCGGCCAGCGGGAGTTCCGCGAGGGCGGCCATGGCGACGGCCGTGATCAGCTCGGGTCCGGGGGCGGCGGTCGCGAGGTCGACACAGGCGTCCGTGAGGAGCAGGGCGGCGGCCGCCGCCGCGGGGGCTCGGTGGCGGGGGTCGCCGGTCAGGAGGCGGCTCCCGGCCGTCAGGAGGGCCGCCGCCTCCAGGGCGTCGAGGGTGACCCAGGCCGCCGCCTCGACGGGCGGCAGGGTGCCGGCGAGGTAGCCGAGCCAGGGCAGCAGCACCAGACCCGCGCCGAGCAGGACGCGCCCCTGGCGGCGGCGCGAGCGGCCGACCGGCCGCGGGTGGTTCGGGGCCCCGCCGGTACGGTCGACCGTCCGGTCGTCGGTCCGGTCGTCGGTCCGCCGCGGCATCCGTCCGTCGGTACGGCGGCCTTCGGACGCGGTCACGGGGTGGGCGGCGATCAGGGCCATGGCGGGTGCCTCTCGGGGTCGTGGACCCGGTGTCCGGGCTCGTCATCCACCCTCCTCCGCGGCCCCGTTCCGGTCAGTAACGCCGGTGTCCGTCTTGGGGTGGCACTGGCTATACCCCCGGTCCGGACACCCGCTGCATACCGGGCGGCGGCCGGCGACCCGTACGGTTGGATCATGAAGGTCCCGCCCCGGACGCGGCGCGCGCTCACCCGAGTGGCCCGAGACACGTCCTTCCTCGCCCTGGGGATACCCCTCCATCTCCTCATGGGCTCGCTGCTGTTCCTCACCTCCGGTCTCCTGTGGGAGATCGTCAACGGCGGCGACGTCGAGGCGCCGGTGGTCCTGGGGTGCGTGGTGGTGCTCGCGGTCCTCGCCGTGCCGGCGCTGACGGTGGCCCAGATCTGGCGGTTCCGGCGGCTGCTCGGCATCGACATCCCCCGCCCGGGACGGCGCCGGCCGCTGCGGCAGGCCGGCTACCACTCCTTCACCGGCCTGCTCCTCGGCGCCCTCGAAGCGCTGCTGATCGCGCTGCTGGCGGCCGGGCTCGCCGCGGCCACGGTGTACGTGTGGATCTGGGCGGTGCCCTTCGAGTGGCGGATCGAGCACCGCGGGTACAGCACCCAGGCGTTCTACGTCACGCTGGCCGGACTCGCCGCGCTCGCCGTCGTGCCCGCCCTGTCCGAGGCCCTCGTCCGCACGGAGACCCATCTCGGTCCCCGGCTGCTGGGCCCCGATGCGAGCGAGGACCTGGCTCGGCGGGTCGCCGACCTCACCGAGAGCCGCGCGGGCGCCGTGGACGCGGCGAGCGCCGAACGGCGCCGGATCGAGCGGGACCTGCACGACGGCGCGCAGCAGCGGCTGGTGTCGCTCGCGCTCAACCTGGGGATCGCCAAGGCGACGCTGAAGGACCTGCCGCCCGAGGCGCGGGCCGTGATCGAGGCGGCCCACCGCGAGGCGAAGGACGCGATCGAGGAGCTCGGCAACCTGGTGCGCGGGCTGCATCCGGCGGTCCTGGACGAACTGGGGCTCGACGCGGCCCTGTCCGGGCTCGCGGCGCGGTCGCCGCTGCCGGTACGGCTGCGCGTCGACCTGCCGCCCCGCGAGCCGTCCGCCGCGGGCACGGGGCTGCGTCCGGCCGCGTCCGCCGTCGAGGCCGTCGCCTACTTCGTGGTCTCCGAGGCGCTGACGAACGTCGCCAAGCACGCGCGCGAGGCGACCAGGGCGGACGTGACCGTCACACGGCTGGGCGGGATACTGCGCGTGGTGGTCGCCGACGACGGTGTGGGCGGGGCCGATCCGACCGGGGGAAGCGGTCTGCGGGGGCTCGCCCAGCGCGTGCGGTCCGTGGACGGGACATTCCGGATGAGCAGTCCCGTAGGGGGACCGACCATGATGAACGTGGAGTTGCCGTGCCCGACGTGAGGCGTGCCGTGATCGCCGAGGATTCCGTGTTGCTGCGGATCGGCCTGGTCAAGGTGGTGGAGATGGCCGGCTTCCAGGTGGTGGCCGAGGCGGGGGACGCGGAGGGGCTGCTGGCCGCCGTCGAGGAACACCGGCCGGACCTCGCGGTCGTGGACGTCCGGATGCCGCCCGGGTTCACGGACGAGGGGGTGCGCGCGGCCCTGTCCATCCGGCGGGAACGGCCGGAGACCGCCGTCCTGATGCTCTCCCAGTACGTGGAGGAGCGCTACGCGGCCGAACTGCTCGCGACCAACACGAGCGGGGTCGGCTACCTCCTGAAGCAACGGGTCGCGGACGTCGAGGAGTTCGTGGACGCCCTGCGCCGGGTCGCCGACGGCGGCACCGCGCTCGACCCGCAGGTCGTGGCACAGCTGCTGGTCCGCAGGCCGAGCGACCCGCTGGAACGCCTGACGGCCCGCGAACGCGACGTCCTGACCCTGATGGCAGAGGGCCGCTCCAACGCGGGCATCGCCGGGCAGCTCGTCGTCAGCGAGAGCGCCGTCGCCAAGCACATCAACAGCATCCTCGCGAAACTGGACCTTCCCCGCGCGGACGCCGACCACCGCCGCGTCCTGGCCGTCCTGCGCTTCCTGGGAGTGGCGGGCTGACGCACGCCGTCCGTCGGGCCGGGCGTGCCGTCGGGAAGCGGGGCCTCGACGGCCCGCCCGGCTACACGGGCGGGACGTCAGCGGGGCGCCGTGCCGCTCCCCGGGTCGTCCAGGCTGCTCGCCAGGGCCCAGATCACGAAGACGTCGATCGCCATCACGAGGATCGACCAGAACGGCGCGTACGGCAGGAAGAGGAACTGGGCGAGCAGGCTCAGCGAGACGAGGAGCAGGCCCGTGAAGCGTGCCCAGGTCGCGCCCTTCAGGAGGCCGGCGCCGGTGGCGGCGACGAGGGCGCCGAGGACGATGTGGATCCAGCCCCAGCTGGTGAGGCTCAGCTCGTACACGTAGGAGCCGATGCGGGTGTACACGTCGTTCTCGGCTACGGCGGAGATGCCCTCCAGCACCCCGAGGATGCCGCTGCACAGCATGAGCACCGCCGCGAACATCACTCCGCCGGCGACCCAGCCGCCCGTGTCCCGGCCGCCTCGGGGTGTCCCCGACGGCCGCGCTGTCTGTTGACTCATGTGCCCCTGTTCCCTTCCGCTGCTCCTGCCCCGCCCGCTCCCCCGGAGGACGAGCGGCGCACGCTGCTTCGAGCCTCCTCGGGACACCGCCGCGCAACCACATGGAATCCGCCGAACGGGTGATCACGGGAGCGGCGGGGGTCGCGCGTCACGGGCGGGAGGGGCGGCGTCATGCCGTCGTACGGGTGTCCGGCGGGGCGGCGGTGCGGGGCGGGGCGGTCTCGGGCACCAGCGTGGCGCCCACGACCAGGCCGACCGCGATGGCGGTGACGATCACGACCAGTTTCAGCAGGTCCGTGAAGCCTTCCACCACATAGCCGCCGGCCAGGGTGGTCAGGCCGCGCATGCCCAGCGAGCCGACGGTGAGCGTGAAGAAGCCGGGCAGGACGAGGAGCAGTCGGGGTGGCCGGCGCGGCCCCCGGGAGAGGAGCGTGGCCGCGGCCGCCAGCACCACGGCCGCGAGGAAGGTGCCCGCGACCTCGCCGACCAGCTTGGTGGCCAGCGACTGCACGCCCACCGTGACGTACACGAGGAGCAGGAGGGGCCAGAAGTGACGGCGGGGGACGGCGAAGGCGAGGACGGTGCCGGCCGTGAAGACGATCCAGGCGAGGAACAGGGCCCAGCGGGGCAGGTCGGAGGCGGCGGCGAGGTCGAACAGGGCGCGGGTGGAGGTGCCGGTGACGTACACGCCGAGCAGGACGCCGACGCAGAGCTGCACCAGGAGGAACGCGGCGTACACCAGGCGGATCGCGCCCGTGGTGACGAGCCCGGCGGCGAGTTCGGCGGCGGCGGCGCTCAGGTAGTCGCCGGGTACGAAGAAGAAGAGCGCGGGCAGCATCAGCAGGACCGGCCCGCCGTGGGCCGGGTCCCCGGCGAAGAGCTCGATCGTGACGATCGAGACCGTGGTCGACACGACCAGTGGGAGCACCCGGGCCGGCCGGGGCACCCGGTCCGCGGCGACCGCGAGGGCGGCGGCGATCGACGCGAGGGCCGCGGTGCTGCCCACCTCGTACCAGGTGGGCTGCATCAGCGGGGCGAAGCCGAGCGAGAACAGCACGATGCCGAGGAACTTCGCCCACCACGGGTACGGGGCGGGCGCCGTCTCGATCCCGGCCAGGCGGCGCCCGGCCTCCGTCACGTCGACGCGGCCCTCCCGTACGTCGGCGAGGAGCGGTTTGAGGGCCGCCGTCCGGTCGAGGCGGAACACCTCGGGGAAGCCGTGCACGGTCGCGGTCCGGGTCCGGCCGTCGGCGGCCACCACGGTGAGGGTGGCCGCCTCCGGTACGAGCAGCAGCGAGGCGTCGCCGCCCAGGCCCCGGGCGGAGTCGGTGACGGCGACGCCGATGAGGTGGGCGCCTTCGCCGGAGGAGCGCAGCAGGAGGCCGGTGAGGCGGACGAGGAAGGCGGTGAGGTCGTCGATCGGGGCCGGAGCCGAGGCCGACGCGGGTGTCCGGGTCGACGCAGGTGCCCCGGACGGCGCGGGTGTCCGGGTCGACGCGGGCGTCCCGGACGACACAGGCGTCCCGGACGACACAGGTGCCCCGGCCGACGCAGGTGCCCCGGCCGACGCGGGCGTCCCGGACGACACAGGTGCCCCGGCCGACGCAGGTGCCCCGGCCGACGCGGGCGTCCCGGCCGACGCGGGCGTCCCGGCCGACGCAGGCGTCGCGGCCGACGCGGGTATCGGGGCTGCGGCCTGCGCCTGAGTCGGCGTCAGTCCGCGTGACCGCTCGTCCGGCCGCCCTGGCGCGTCCCCGGGCGGCCCCTCCCCCGCCCCTTCGGAGGGATTCCCGGGCGGCCCTGACTCTTCCACGCCGAGCTCCCTCCGACGTTCGGCGACGCCGGCGACGCCGATGACCAGCGTCCCCCGGATGCACCCGTTCGGCATCCGGGGGACGCTGCTCATCGGCGTCATCGGCTCATCGGCGTCATCGGCGTCGTGTCGGCACGGCGGTCAGGCCAGGGCCAGGAAGAGCTTCTCCAGCTCCTCCTCCGACATGGGCGGGGCGTCGGCGGCGCTCTCGGCGAGGCACTGCCGCATCCCGCTCGCCACGATCTTGAAACCGGCCCGGTCGAGGGCCCGGGAGACGGCGGCGAGCTGGGTGACCACGTCCTTGCAGTCGCGGCCGGCCTCGATCATCGCGATGACGGCGGCGAGTTGCCCCTGGGCACGGCGCAGCCGGTTCAGGACGGGGCGCACGGCCCCTTCTTCGACCTGCACGGACTTCCTCCTCCACTCTCACCCCCCACCCATCAGCATACCCCCAGGGGTATCATCCGCTACTTTTCGCCCGCAATCGGGCGACGGTGGCGGCCACCAGCACCGCGCCCAGCACGCCCCAGGTCGCCGGGTGGACCCACAGTCCGCCACCGAGCTGCTGGGTGAGGACGAAGACGCCCATCACCACGACGAACCAGCCGAAGACCCGGCGCAGGGACTCCTGCGGGATGCGGCCCGCGAAGCGCGCGCCGACGAGGCTGCCCGCCACCGCCGCCGCGGTCACCGTCAGGGCGAGGCCCCAGTCGATCCCCACACCGGAGAGGTGTCCGGCCAGGCCGGCGAAGGAGTTCATCGCGATGACCAGCAGCGAGGTGCCGACGGCGATGCCCATGGGCAGTCCGGCGAGGAGGGCGAGTGCCGGGACGACGAGGAACCCGCCGCCCGAGCCGACCAGGCCGGTGACCGCGCCGACGACCAGACCCTCGGCCGCGATGTGCTTGAGCGGCAGGTCCCGGTGCCGGGGCCTCGGCTCGCCGCCGCGCCGCGAGGTGCGGAGCATCGCGAACGCCGTGGCGAGCATCATCAGGGCGAAGGCGATGAGCAGCGCCGTACCGGGGACGTACGCGGCGAGCCGGCCGCCCCCGTACGCGCCCGCCATGCTGAACCCGCCGAACAGGAGCCCCGCCTTCCAGCGCACCCGGTGGGCGCGGGCGTGGGGCACGAGGGCGGCGAGGCTGGTGACACCGACCACGAAGAGCGAGGTGGCGATGGCCTCCTTCGTCCCCTGGCCGGCCAGGTAGACCAGGATGGGCACGGTCAGGATGGAGCCCCCGCCGCCCAGGACGCCGAGGGTGATGCCGACGAACAGGGACGCCAGGACGACGAGGGCGGTCACGGGGTGTTCCGCAGTTCCGCGATGACGGTGCGGATGTCGGTGCGCGGTCCCCGGTTGTAGGGCAGCTTGGAGAGCAGTACGCCCATGGCGCAGGTGTTGCTGAGGGCCGCGTACGTCAGACCGGCGCCGACCGCGGTGCCGATCAGGTGCGCGCCGGGCACGAACACGCCGACGATGCCGGTGGCGAGCACCAGGGAGCCCGCGACGAGCCGGACCTGGCGCTCCATGTCCCAGCGCTCGGGGCCCCGGTTCGCGGGTGCCCCGGCCGCCTCCCAGGCGTTCATGCCGCCTTCGAGGACCCGGAGGTTGGGCAGGCCCGCCTCCGCGAGGGCCTTCTCGGCCTGGGTGGCGCGGGCGCCGGAGCGGCAGACGAGCACGACCTCCTCGTCCAGGTGGGAGAGCAGCTCGGCGCGGTGCTCGCGCAGGGTGGCGAGGGGCACGTTGTACGAGCCGGGTATGTGCACCGTCCGGAACTCGCCGGGGGTCCGCACGTCGAGCAGGCGTGGCGCGCGTCCTTCGCGGACGAGCGCGTGGAGGACGGCGGGGGTGATCGCCGAGGTCGAGGCGGGGGACGAGGACGAGGACGGGGCGGCGGTGGTCGGGCCGGGGGTCTCGGTCATGAGGGGTGGCTCCTGTACAGAGAGGGATGGGATGGGTGCATACCCAGGGGGGGTATGCCTGGGGGTGTGCGGGGCCCCGGGGACCCCGCACACGGCGGGGCGGAAAGGGGGCGGGGCCGTCAGGCCTCGGCGCGCTCGGATGCGAGGGCCCAGGCCGCGTAGCCGCCGAGGATGTCGGAGACGTCGTCGAAGCCGCGGTGGCGCAGGAGGCTCGCCGCGATCGACGAGCGGTGGCCGCCGGCGCAGTGCAGGACCAGCGGCCGGTCGGCGGGCAGTTCGTCCGTGCGCGCGGGCAGTTCGCTCAGCGGGATGTGCAGGGCGCCGTCGATGAAGCCGTCGGCGCTCCGCTCCCCGCAGGTGCGCACGTCGACGACGAGCGGGGGCGCCTCGCCGGCCAGGGCGGTGCGCAGGTGGGCGGCGGTCAGGCGGCTCGCGGGGGTGACGTCCTCGGCGAGGGCGGCCAGGGCGTCCTCGGGGTTGCGCAGGTAGCCGACGACGTGGTCGAAGCCGATGCGGGCGAGGCGGGTGACGACCTCCTCCTCGCGGTTCTCCGGCGCCATGACGATCAGCTCGTCGGCCGGGTCGAGGACGGTGCCGACCCGTTCGGCGAACCGGCCTTCGGCGGGGACGTTGACCGCGCCGCGCAGGTGCCCGTTGGCGAACTCCTGCGGGGAGCGGGCGTCGACCACGACCGCCCCGGAGCGGCGCAGTGCGGCGAAGTCGGGCGCGGAGAGCTGTCGCGGCGCCGACGTCGCGTCGTACAGGACGCGGTCCTTGCGGTTGAGCTCGGCGTCGTAGGCGAAGTAGCCGGGCGCGGCGGACTGTCCGGCGGTGACGAGCGCGACGAACTCCTCGCGGCCCATGGGGGCGCAGGCGTAGTTGGTGGCGCGCTGCTCGCCGATGGTGGACGACTTCTCGGTGGAGAGGTTCTTGCCGCAGGCGGAGCCGGCGCCGTGGGCGGGGAAGACCCGCACGGCGTCGGGGAGCGCCATCAGCTTGTTCTGGACGCTGTCGTGGAGCATGGCGCCGAGTTCCTCGGCGGTCACCCCGACGGAGGCGAGCAGGTCGGGGCGGCCGACGTCGCCGATGAAGAGCGCGTCGCCGGTGAGCACGCCGTACGGCACGGTGTCGGCGGCCCGCTCGTACACGAGGACGCTGATCGACTCGGGGGTGTGGCCCGGCGTCTCCAGGATCTCCAGGGCGACGTCGCCGAGCTCGATGCGCTCGCCCTGGGCCAGCTCGCGGATGGGGTACTCGGTCTCGGCACCGCTGCCGTAGCCGATCCACGCGCCGGTGCTGTCGGCCAGCTCCAGGTGACCGGCGACGAAGTCGGCGTGGAAGTGGGTGTTGATCACGCCGACGACGGTGAAGCCGTGCGCGGTGGCGTCGGCGAGGTACTCGGAGACGTCGCGGCGGGGGTCGACGACCACGGCCTGGCCGGTCGTCTCGTCGGCGATCATGTACGACGCCTGGGAGAGGCAGTCGAGGTAGTACTGGGCGAAGAACACGCCGATTCCTCCATCGGGGACGCGCGTCCGGTCGGAACGGAAGGGGCGGACGCGCCGGACTTCCATACCCCCCTGGGTATCGATGCATCCGACCGTAAACAGTCGGACCCATCGGAGTCAAATACCCCCCTAGGTATCCTGGGTCACACCATAAAAATACCCATGGGGGTATGGTGGCCAGCCGAAACACAAACAGGACGGTGGATCGGAATGACTCGACAGAGGGAGGCGGCCGGACCCCCGCCCCTACCGGAGGCCCCGTCCACGGGCGGCGCGGTGCGGCTGGGACTGCGGGAGAACAGGGCGCAGTTCGTCCTGCTCGTGGTCGTCACCGTGGCGGTCGGCGCGCTCGTCGGCCTGGAGCGCACCACGGTCCCGCTGATCGGCACGGAGGTGTTCGGGCTCACCAGCAATCTGGCGGTCTTCTCGTTCATCGTGGCCTTCGGGCTGACCAAGGCGCTCACCAACCTCGCCGCGGGCGCCCTCACGGCCCGCTTCCGGCGCAGGCAGCTGCTGCTCGCCGGCTGGCTGGCGGGGGTGCCGGTGCCCTTCGTGCTGGCGTGGGCTCCGTCCTGGTGGTGGATCGTGGCCGCGAACGTGCTCCTCGGCGTGAACCAGGGTCTGACCTGGTCGATGACGGTGAACATGAAGATCGACCTGGTGGGTCCCGCCCGCCGCGGCCTGGCCACCGGTCTGAACGAGGCCGCCGGATACGTCGCGGTCGGCGCGTCCGCCCTGCTCACCGGCTACCTGGCCACCCAGTACGGGCTGCGCCCCGCTCCCGAGCTCATCGGGGTCGTCTTCGTCCTGGCGGGTCTCGGGCTCTCCCTCCTGGCCAAGGACACCGCCGCCCACCTGGCGCTCGAACTCGCCCGGCACCCCTCCCCGCCGGGAGAGGCGCGGAAGGTCTCCTTCGCGGGGGCTTTCGCCCGGACCTCCTGGCGGGACCGCTCGCTGCGCGGTGCGAGCCAGGCGGGCCTGGTGAACAACCTCAACGACGGTCTGACCTGGGGCGTCTTCCCGCTGCTCTTCGCCGACCACGGGCTCGGCATCGCCGCGATCGGCCTGATCAAGGGGCTCTACCCGCTGCTCTGGGGCTTCGGGCAGATCCCGGCGGGCCACCTGGCCGACCGGATCGGGCGCAAGCCCCTGGTCGTCACCGGGATGCTGGTCCAGGCGGGCGGCCTCCTCGTCGCGCTCGCGCTCCTCGACCGCCCCCTGCTCGCCGGACTCCTCTCCGCCGTGGGCCTCGGCCTCGGCACCGCGCTGGTCTACCCCGCGCTCATCGCCGCCGTCTCCGACCGGGCGCACCCCTCGTGGCGGGCGAACGCGCTCGGCACGTACCGCTTCTGGCGCGACATCGGCTACGCGGCCGGCGCCCTCCTCGCGGGCGTGCTCGCCGACGCGATCGGCCTGGACGCGACGGTCCTGGCCGCCGCCGTCCTGACCGCGGTCTCCGGCCTGCTCGCCGGGCGCTGGATGACCGGCCGGGAGAAGATCCCCGGTCCTGCTGCGGCGCCCGGCGCCCGCCGGGCCGGGGCGGGTCAGGCGCGGTAGGCGACGAGCCCCATCATCCCGGCCTCGCCGTGGTACGCGTTGTGGCAGTGGAGCATCCAGCGGCCTGGGTTGTCGGCGTCGAAGTCCACGGACAGGGTCTTTCCCGGCAGGACGATGGCGGTGTCCTTGCGGGGGCCGTCGGCGCCGAGCTGGTAGGTGTGCCCGTGCAGGTGCATGGGGTGCCACATGTCGGTGCCGTTGACGAACTCCAGGCGGACGCGGCGGCCCTCCTCGACGAGCAGGGGGTTCGCCGTCGGGTCGTCCATGGCGAAGCGGCGCCCGTTCAGGGCCCAGTCGTACCTCGCCATGCCGCCGGTCAGCTCGACCCGGTGCACGAGGTCCGGCTCCGCGGTCCCCAGGCGTACGGCGTCGGCGGCGCGCAGCCGGTCGGCCGTCACGAGCCGTCCGTCCAGCTCCTTCGGGCGCACGGTCGCGGAGGGCGCGGCGCCCGGACCCGTGCGCACCAGGGCCATGCCGGTGGCGCTCTTGCCCTCCGCCAGGGCCACGAGCGGGAAGACGCCGTCGCCGAGGGTGACCAGGACGTCGTACCGCTCCCCCATGCCGACAAGGAGGGCGTCGACCACCTCGTGCCGCACGGGGAACCCGTCGGTGTGCGTGACCGTCATCCGGTGGGCGCCGAGGGCCACCCGGTACGCGGTGTCGGAACCGGCGTTGACGATGCGCAGCCGCACCTTCTGGCCCGGCTTGCCGCGGTGGACGTCCGGGTCGGCGGGAACCCGCCCGTTGACGAGGTGGTGCGGGTACGCCACGTCGCCCGCGTCGCCGCCGAGCAGGTCGCTGCGGGCGCCCATCAGCATGAACGGCATCGTCGCACCGCCACCGGCGGGTGCCGGGGAGGCGGAACCGCCGCCCCCGTCCATGGACGGCATGTCGCCCATGTCGTGGCCGCCCATGCCCCGGGAGACCTCCGCGAAGGCCTGGTCCGGGGTGCCGGTGACACCGTCGAGCCAGTCGTCCAGGACGACGACCCACTCCGTGTCGTAGCCCAGCGGCTCCCTGGGGTCCTCCACGATCAGCGGGGCGTGCAGACCGCGGTCGAGCTGGACGCCGACGTGCGGGTGGAAGAAGTAGGTGCCGGGGTCGGGGGCGACGAAGCGGTACGTGAAGGTGGAGCCCGGCCGGACGGGGGCCTGGGTGGCGGGCGGCACTCCGTCCATGTCGCCGCGCAGGGCGATCCCGTGCCAGTGGATCGAGGTGGCGGTGCGGTCCGGCAGCTGGTTGGAGAGGGTGGCGACGAGGGTGTCCCCCGCGGTGATCCTGAGCTCCTTGCCGGGGGCGCGCCCGTCGTAGGCCCAGGTCCGTGCGGTGATGCCGGCGCCCAGGTCGAACTTGGCCGACGCGGCCGTGAGGGTGTGCCTGCGCTCGGTGCCGGTCCCGGCGCGGGCCCGCTCGACCCTCGTGACCTCGGGCCCGGAGGCGCCGACGAGCGACGGGGCGCCGCTCGGGGTGGAGGGGGATCCGGAGCAGGCGGTGAGCGCGCCCGCGCCGGCGGCGCCGAGTCCGGCGAGGAGGACGGAGCGGCGGTTGACGGGGTTCATGCGTGAAGTCCTTGTCTCGGTTGCGATCGGGCCCGGGGATCGGCACGCGCGGACGCCGGGCGGCGCCGCGGCGTGACGCGCCGGCGGCCTATGTGCGCAACGGGGACAGGGTCGGCGGATCGGGTGGCGGACGCCCGGACACCGGGCCGGGCACGGGCCGCCCGCCCGTGTCGGGCGGCCGGTGACCGCTCCGGCCGTCGAGGTCCGCGGCGGCGCGCGCGGCACCCGTGGGCGGGTCGACGACCGGGGCCGCGCAGTGCCCCGCGCCGGGCGCGGAACAGGCGCCCATGGCGGGGGCGGCCTCTGCCGCGTGACCCGCCCCCGGCATCGCGTGGCTCATGGCGCGGACGGACGGGGACGGGGCGGTCGCGGCCTCGTGGTGGACGAGGACCGCGAAGGCGGCGAAGGCGGCGCCGAACAGGGCCAGGGCGCCGAGCACCCGGCGGGCGCGACGTCTCCCCCGTGATCCGACCGGAACCACTACCCCTCCCCCCCTCACGCGCGACACGGATCACGCGCGACACGCAACCGCGACAACCAATCTGCTAAGTGGTTTCACACTGCTCGCAGACTAGCCCCGCACCACATAAGGGCGCCGTCAGGTCCGCCTTACCCGGAGCCGTCCGCGCGGACCGATCGACCTCACCCCCTCACCACTTGTCACCCGCCAGCTAAGTTGCTTAGCATTCGAACGCTCCTCCGGTCGCCTGTCGGGCCCGTGCCCCGACCCCGGCCGGAGGAGCCCTCCCGAGCAAGAAGGAGCTGGCCCATCGTGGCGTCCCACCGCCGTCCCAAGCCCTCACGCCCCCGATACGCGGGTGTGCTCACGACGACCGCGGCGGCGGCCGTGGCACTCTCCGCGCAGACCGCGTGGGCCGACCCCGCGCCCGACCCGAGGAAGAAGGGCGTACAGGCCGAGATCGACCGCCTGTACGAGGCGGCCACACAGGCGACGGAGAAGTTCAACGGCGCCAAGGAGAAGGCCGACGCCCTCCAGAAGCAGGTGGGCACCCTCCAGGACGCCACCGCCCGCAAGCAGGGCGAGCTCAACAGGCTGCGCGACCGGGTCGGTTCGCTGGCCGCCGCGCAGTACCGGGGCGGCGGCCTCGACCCGTCGATGCGGCTGATGCTCTCCGCCGACCCCGACACATTCCTGGAGCGCGCGAGCCTCCAGCAGCGCCTCGGCGAGCGGGACGTGAACGCCCTCCAGCTCTTCGAGGCACAGCGCCGGGAGCTCCAGCAGCAGCGCACGGAGGCCGCGCGGAAGCTGGCCGAGCTGGAGGCGACCCGCGGTGAGCAGCGCCGCAAGAAGGCGGAGGTGCAGGGGAAGCTGGAGAAGGCGCGGAAGCTGATGAACACCCTCTCCGCCGAGGAGCGGGCACGGATCGGCCAGGCGGAGGACCGGGCCAACCGGGCGGGCGCCCGGGCCGACCTGGGCAACGAGTCGAGCGCGTCGTCGCGGGCCGCCCAGGCGTTCGCCGCGGCCCAGAGCCGGGTCGGGCTGCCGTACGTGTGGGGGGCGAGCGGCCCCGGGTCCTTCGACTGCTCGGGGCTCACCTCGTGGGCCTTCCGGCAGGCGAACGTGAACATCCCCCGTACGTCACAGGCGCAGGCGAACGTGGGCACCCGGATCAACTCGCTGAGCGAGCTGCGGCCCGGCGACCTCATCATCATGCGGACCGACCTGAGCCATGTGGGCTTCTACGCGGGCAACGGGCAGATCCTGCACTCCCCCAAGCCCGGCGCGCAGGTGCGTTACGAGTCGATCGCGCGCAGCGGGATGCCGTTCATGTGGGGCGTCCGGCTCTGACCGCGCGGGGCGGCGGCCGGTGCGCGGGCCCGCGGGTCAGCGGGTCAGCGGGTCAGAGGGGTCCGCAGCCGAGGAGCATCGGGAACAGCGGGGCGCCGGCCGCCGCGAGGGCGACGCCGAGGCGGGTCGCGCCGTGCGGCCTCGGCTGCGGGGTGAGGACCCGGCGCAGCCGGATCAGCGCGCCGGAGCCGCCCATGCCGAGGGCGGTCCGGGGGACGCGTCCCGCCGCCACCTCGCACAGGGCCGTCGCGAGGGCGTCCCGCGAGTGCAGGCGCAGGGCGCGGTCGTCCGCGGCCATCTCCAGGAGGAGCAGCGTCTGCTCCTGCCCGTGCCGGGCCAGCGGCAGTCCCGGGAACGCCCGCGCGAAGGCCCGCAGCACCATCTGGACCAGGTGGTGGCGGCCGTCGATGTGGGCGCGTTCGTGCGCGAGGGCGGCGCGCAACTGCTCGTCGTCCAGGGCGTCGAGGGCGCCCCGGGTGACGACGACGCGGGCCGGCCGGGCCGGCAGGCAGTACACGGCGGCGACGGGGTGCTCGACGATCGTGGCGCCGTACCTGGTCGAGGACCGTCCGATCAGCCGGAGCGCTTCCAGCTGACGGCGCCGTTCGGCCCGTGCCGTCCAGGCGGTGCGGAGCAGCCAGAGGACCGGCAGGAGGACGACGGCGGTCGGGGCGAGGAGGACCGCGGTGTCCCGGAAGGTCGGGGCGACCGCGCCCGCCCGGGTGTCCTCGGCGAGCCCGCAGGCGCTGAGCAGGCCGATCAGACCGTCGTGGACGTGCTGCTCCGTCATCACGAGGTGGTAGACGGCGAGTGCGGCCGAGACGACGAAGGTGACCATGAGCAGGAGCCAGACCGTGACGGCGAGGACGGGCGCGCGGTGCGGCCAGTGGGCCCGGGCCAGGACGCGGGGGGCGGCGGCGCCGACGAGCACGGCGTACCCGGCGAGCACACCGGCGGTGATCACGACTCGCTCCGCCGCCTGGCGGCACGCAGAGCGGCGCGCAGGGCCTCCACCTCGCTCGCCGAGATCTGTTCGACGAAGCTGGCCATCACCCCGGCCGTGTCGGGGCTGCCCTCCAGGGCGTCCTGCATGCGGGCGGCGGTGTACTGCTGCCGGGTGCACGTCGGCTCGTAGAGCCAGGCGCGGCCGTCCTTCTCCCGGGTCAGCATGCCCTTTCCGTACAGGATGTCGGCGACGGTCTTGACGGTGCTGTACGCGAGGGGCCGCTGCCTGTTCAGGTCGTTGAGGACCTCGCGCGCGGTGGCGGGGCGGCCCCAGGACCACAGGCGGTCCATGATCTCCGCCTCCAGCTCGCCCAACTGACGCACGCCCGCTCCCTTCGCCACCGGCGGCCGCACCGTGGGGCCGCGGTCCCCCTCATCGTAGCCGCGGGCCATGCGTCCCCGGCGCGCCCGTCCCTAGGGGCGGCGCCGGTACTCGCGTGCGCTCTTGGGGTGGCGGGAACAGTTCCACACGCCGTGGGGGCAGTAGTCGGCGAGCGACTCGTACAGGGGGCGCTGGGCGCGGAACCAGTCGAGCATGCCTTTGACGTACGCGGGGTCGTCGCCGTTGCGGAACAGGCCCCACTCCGGGTAGGAGACGCGCTTGTGGTGCCGTCGGGCGAAGGTGACCTGGTGGCGCAGGCCGTACGGTTCGTCGACCTGGCGGCTGAAGGAGGTGCCGCGCGGCTGGTCGTAGGCGTCCATGCCGATGACGTCGACGTAGGCGTCCCCGGGGTAGCAGCGGGTCCAGGCGATGGCGTCGCGGCCCCGGCTGGGGGCGAAGTCGAAGCGGAAGCGCTGGCCGGGGACGGCGCGCATGGCCCTGACGATGCGGCGCCAGTAGGCCTGCCACTGGGTGGGGGCGGGGTGGCAGCGGTGGGTGTAGGTGATCCCGTTCATCTCCCAGCCGAGCACCAGCACGCTGTCCCCGAGCCGTTGGCGTACGAGGCGCTGGGCGAGGACCCGGAAGTGGGTGTCGTAGCGTCCGCGCGCGCCGGCCTTGAGGAGCTCGGCGACCCGCCGGTCGGGGAGCCGGGCCTCGCTGCGGTCGAGCATCGGCACGTTCAGGACGAGGACCCGGCCGGGGCTCCCGGTGCGCCAGGCCGCCCAGGGGCGCAGGAACGCCTCGGGGCCCTCGATGCTGACCCAGTCGTCCCCGGGGAGGTACGTGCGCCCCGCACGAAGCGTCCCGTGCCCGCGCCACGACTCGAAGTGCCGCAGGCGGGTGATGCCTTCCTGCTCCGAGCCGAGGAACACGCCGTGCAGCGTCGTGGCGGCGGCCCGCGGCGGCTTGGCGTCGGCTCCCCCGTCGGCCGTCGGCACGGCCCCCGAACCCAGCACCAGCGCACCCACCAGCAACGGGACCAGGCCGCCGCGCACCCGCCGCACCACCGGCACTCCTCAGGGCTTGTGTCCGTCCCGGTCTGACCGATGATCAGCGTATGGGGGCGCGGGCACCCGCGCACGCGCCCGCGCGGGCCACGCCAGTGCGGGTCAGCGCCGCTCCGCCGCCGAGAGGACGCGCCGCAGCCAGCGGGTCCGGGCCGCGCGGGCGTCCCGGCTGAGGGCGGCATCGGGGGCGACGGTGTCGAAGCCGTGGAAGGCGCCGGGCCACACGTGGAGTTCGGCCTGGCCGCCGGACCGCCAGATCGCGTCGGCGTAGGCCACGCCCTCGTCCCGGAACGTCTCGGCGGAGCCGACCTCGACGTACGCCGGCGGCAGTCCGGACAGGTCGGTCGCCCGCGCGGGCGCCGCGTGGGGCGGCAGGTCCGCGGTGCCGTACCGGTCGCCGAGCAGGGCCTGCCACGCGGTGGCGTTGGAGCTCCGGTCCCAGGTGTCGACGCCCGCCATCTGGTGGCTGGAGAAGGTGTCGCCGCGGTCGTCGAGCATCGGGCTGAGGAGGAGCTGCCCGATCGGGGCGGGTCCGCCGCGATCGCGGGTGAGCAGGGCGAGCGCGGCGGCGAGTCCGCCACCGGCGCTCTTGCCGCCGATGACGATGCGGTCCGGGTCGACGCCGAGGGCGGCGGCGTTCCCGGCCGCCCAGACGAGCCCCGCGTAGCAGTCCTCCAACGGTCCCGGGTACCGCGTGCGCGGTGCCAGGCGGTACTCGACCGAGATCACGGCCAGCCCCAGGGTGACCGCCCACGTGCGGAGCAACTGCGGGACGACGGACCAGGCGTTGCCCATGATCATGCCGCCGCCGTGCAGGTAGTACAGCAGCGGCAGCGGGCCCTCGGTGCCGGCCGGGCGGGCGCTCACCAGGGTGACCTCCGGGCCGCCCGGCCCGCCCGGCACCCGCAGCTCCGCCACCTCGAAGCGCCCGTCGGCCCGGAGCCGCTCGACGGTCGGCCGGGGCCGCGCCGCCGCGTCCAGCTCCTGCCGGGCCACGAGGTTCTCCGGCGTGTACGGTTCCCGCGCCACCTCCCCCAAGGCGCCCAGCGCCGCCCCGAGTTCGGGGTCGAACGGGGGCGGTGACGCCGGTACGGGGCGGGGGGTGCCGGTCATGGGGGCAGTATCGCGGGGCGTCTCCCCGCGGCGCACCCGGGGGCGGGATCCCGGTCGCCGACCGCGTAGGGTGGCGGGCGGCGCGGCGTGACCCTCAGGAGCAGTAGTGACCGCTGTGAGCCTTGAGCACGCGACCGTCCCCGCCGACGCCGGTGAGGTGACGCTGCTGATAGCCCGGCGGGTCGAACCCGGCTACGAGGCCGCGTTCGAGGAGTGGGCGAGGGGCATC
Source organism: Streptomyces sp. NPDC093111 (assembly GCF_040683955.1). Classification (NCBI taxonomy): domain Bacteria; kingdom Bacillati; phylum Actinomycetota; class Actinomycetes; order Kitasatosporales; family Streptomycetaceae; genus Streptomyces; species Streptomyces sp. NPDC093111. The sequence continues at coordinate 261,564 of NZ_JBFBNW010000009.1, forward strand.
CTCGACAGCGCCGCCGCGTTCCCCGGGCATCTCGGCTACGGGCTGTTCCGTTCGTCCGGCGGCGACGCCCCGTGGTTCCTCGTCCACCGGTTCCGGGACGCGGAGGCCTGCCGGGTGTGGCAGGAGTCGCCGGAACGGGCGGCGTGGTTCGCCCACTGCGAGGGACACCACCACACCGAGATCGCGCGTCGCAAGCTCACCGGCATGGAGACCTGGTTCGCCAAGCCGGGCTCGACGCGTCCGGCGCCGCCCCGGTGGAAGATGGCGATCAGCGCGACCCTCGCGATCTACCCGGTCTCCCTGCTCGGCGCCTACTTCCTCGTCCCCCGGCTCGCCGGGCTGCCCCTGCCGCTGAGCACCGTCCTGACCGCCTGCGTCTTCAACGTCCTGATGACGTACGTGACGATGCCGACGGTCAGCCGCCTGCTGCGCGGGTGGCTCGGCGGATAGCCGCGCCGGTTCGGTCAGGACCGCTCGGCCGCGGGCGCCTCGCCGGCCGTCGGCGAGGTGGGTACCGTCGGCGATGCGGGGGCCGTCGGCGCCTCACCGGCTGTGGACGCCGCGCCGGCCGTGGGCCCCTCGGGGGCCGTGGACGCCCCGGGGGCCGTCGGCGCCCCGGGTGGCATGGGCGCCGTGGGTTCCCGGGGTTCCACGGCCTCCTGCCCGCCCGTGGTGGTCCTCAGCGTCAGGGCCGCCGCCGTCCCCGCCAGGATGCCCCAGAGCAGGGCGGCCGGGACGCCGTTGCCGAGATTGCCGGAGATGTACAGGAGTCCGTACCGCATGCCGGTCGCGTCCAGGGCGATGCGCAGCACCTGGCTCGCCAGGAGCCCGAGCACGGTCGCGCTCACGGCGCCCGCCGCCATCGCCGGGACGGTGACGCGGGTGAGCAGTCCGGGGAGCAGCCGCAGCGCCGCCCACACGAGGGCGAGCACCAGCAGGTCGACGGCGCGGTGGAGGAGCCAGTCGCCGAGCGCCGTGCCGGCCGGGGCCGACCAGGCGCCGAGCAGCAGCCACTGGCGCAGGAGCTCGCCTGGTTCGTCGAGCAGTCCGCCGGGCGACGGGACCGTCTGGAGGGCGGCGGCGACCTTCTCGTACGAGAGGACCACCAGCGACAGCGCGATCACGGCCGTCCCGAGGGTGGCGGCCCTGCGGGCGGCGTGAGCGGGGACGGGCGTGCGCGGCAGCGGTCCGGCGCCCTTGGCGGCGGTCCGCGCGACGAGCACCGTCACCGCCGCCACGACGAGCCCGGTCACCACGAGCAGCTGGCGGCCGGCGGCCAGGCCGCTCGCGAGCTGCGGCAGGAAGCGGTAGCTGCCGCGGCCGTTCGCAGCGATCAGCCACGGCGTGGAGACGCCGACGGCGAGGGTTCCGGCCACGATGCCCCAGGCCCAGAGCGCGAGCAGCGTGGCGGGCAGTCGGCCGTGCACCGGCGGCAGCCGGCGGATCAGGAGCAGCGCCCCGGGGACGAAGAAGGCGAACAGCGCGCAGAACCGGATCTGCTGGCCGGTGGTGTAGAGCGAGAGGTAGCGGCCGCTGTCGGTGACGGCCGCGCCGCCGGTCCCGCCGGGCGTCTCGGCACCGAGGGGGAGCGCGGTCGGCGGGTCGTACGCCCAAGGGCCGAGCCAGCGTTCGAGTTCGGCGGCCGTCCGCGCGCCGAGCACGCTGCCGCTGCCCGGCAGGTGGAGCGCGTCCGCGGTGGCTCCCGCCCACCACAGCAGGGCCGTGAGCAGGAGGCCCCCGAGCAGCGCCGGTATCACCGCACGCCGGTATGTCATGTGCTGTCCCCCGTCGTCGGCGCGCATCGCGCGATGCGCCTGGTCCGTGGAGGGTACGGGGTGCCGGTGGCCGGGATCGCCGGGTGTCGGGGCGGGGGCCGCCCGGCGCATGCGGGATGTACCGGATTGCTAATCTGGGAAGTTCGCGAGGTCGTCATCTCGACGTCAGGGCGCGAGGAGGGAGCCACGGCGATGAGGGCGCGAGGGACACGGTGCACGGCTCGGGCGCGACGGAGGTGGCGGGGGTGAGCGCGCCGCTGTACCAACTCAAGGCCGAGTTCTTCAAGACGCTGGGGCACCCGGTGCGGATCCGCGTGCTGGAGCTGCTCAGTGAGCGCGAGCACGCGGTCGCCGAGCTGCTGCCCGAGGTCGGCGTGGAGCCCGCGCACCTCTCGCAGCAGCTCGCGGTGCTGCGCCGGGCCAATCTGGTGGTCGCCCGGCGCGAGGGGGCCACCGTGCGCTACTCGCTCGTGGACCCGGAGATCGCGGACCTGCTCGCCGTCGCCCGCTCGATCCTCTCCGGAGTGCTGGCCGGTCAGGCCGAACTCCTCGCCGATCTGCGGGCCACGCCCACGCGTCCGCGCGACTGACACAGCCCGCCGGAGCCCCCGTACACGCTTGCGGGGAGACGCGCGGCCACACTATCTTGCATTGCATGGTTCCTGGCGACGCAAAGAACGAGGCGGGAGGCAGGGTTCCCGGCAGGCTCCGCGGCCACGCCGCGAAGGCTTCGTCGGCTTCGTCGGCTTCGTCGGCTTCGTCGACACGGAACCGCGCGAGTCCCCGAGCGGGCCGCCGCGCCGCCGCCCCACGCTGACCACCGTGGGCCGCGCGGCCCTCGCCGAGTTCACCCGGGCATGGCCGTCGTCCCGGGACGCCGCCGACCGTTTTCTCAACGACCCACAGGGGGAATCCTCATGAACGCCATCGACCACCCGCTGGTGACCGCCTACCTCGACGCCGTCGCGCGCGAGACCGCCGCACTCCCCGCCGAGCGCCGGGCCGAGCTGCTCGCCGACCTCCGCGAGCACGTCGAGGTCAGCGGCGCCGAGACGGACGTCCAGGTCCGTCGCGTCCTGGACGGCCTGGGCGATCCCCGCGCCGTCGCCGCCGCCGCGCTGGCCGAGGAGCCGGCCGCCGCGCCGGCCGCCCGCCCCGGCCGGACCCGCCTCACGGTGGTGCTGCTCGCGCTGGCCGGACTGCTGGTGCTGCTCAACGCGTTCGCCGGGGCGGCGGCCATGCTCGTCGGCCTGGCCCTGCTGTGGGGATCCCCCCAGTGGACCAACCGCCAGAAGGCGATCGGGACGCTCACCTGCGCGATCGTGCCGTTCGTGGTGGTCCTCGCCGCCCTGTCGCTGGCCGGCTCCAGGCTCGGGCCGATCGAGATCCTGGTGATCGCGGGGCTCTCGCTGGTCGTACCGGTCGCCGGAGCCAGGACGCTGAGCCGGGCGGCACGGCGCTGAACCGGGCAGCACGACGCTGATCCGTACGGCACGGCGCTGATCCGTACGGCGTCGACCGCTACGGCGCCGGGCCGACCGGGCCCACGGCCGGCAGAGGTTGGCGCGCTCGTGCGCCCCCCGTCAGACCGCGACGATGCAGAACGGGTGCCCGGCCGGGTCGGTCAGAACCCGCCACCTGCCCTCGTCCGGCTGGCGCTCCGGCCTTCCCGCGCCCAGCTCCAGTAGGCGTGCCTCGGCCTCCTCCAGGTCGGCGACGTCGAAGCAGAGGTGGAGCTGCTGGGGGACGATCTGGTCGGGCCAGGTCGGGGCGCGGTAGGCGTCGACCCGCTGGAAGCCGAGCAGCGGGCCGCCCTCCGCGAGGAGGCTCGCGAACTCGGCGTCCGACTTCGGGTGCGGTTCGAGCCCGGTGACCTCCCGGTAGAAGGCCGCCAGGGCCTGCGGGTCCGGGCAGTCGAGGGTGATCGCGCTCAGCTTCATGAGCGGGGGCATGGCGTCTCCTGGACGGTCGGCGGTGGTGCGTTCGCCCACCCTAGAAGCGGGTCGAGGACGCGGCCCTCACGGGTGGACGACCAGGTCGGCGGTGTTCGCGCTCGCGCGGGAGGGGCCGCCGCCACGCCCCCGCGCGTTCAGGGCCTGAACGTACAAGTCCGCTTGCGGGGCTTCTCCTTGGGTTCCGGCCGGGTCCCGGTGTGAAGTCCTGACCCCGGGGCCCAAGAGGAGGCTCCTGGGCCTGGCGTCGGATTTCGGAAGGCCGGGGGCGATTTGCCGCCATCGCACCACGAAAGGGAGTTTCGGCGGTACTGTGTTCTCAGGCCCGGCCCCGTACCTCCCCCGTGTACGAGGCCGGGCCCTTCTCGTGCCCGGGGCCCCACTGTTCCGCCGCGCCGACCCGCCGCACCGGTCGACCGAGCGGCCGCCGTCCGGCCGCCGCCCCGGACGGACGCCGAATGGACGACCCCCTTCCGGTGGATTGGCCGAACTGTGCGTAGACCAGATAGGTGCCTGAGGCATGTAGTGGAGACGGCAACCCACGTCAGAGCCACCGATTCGCCCTTGCGAGGCCCCCCATGACGGAAGCCGTTGCGTTCCCCCAGGACCGAACCTGCCCTTACCACCCGCCGACCGCCTACGAGCCGCTGCGCGAGGAGCGCCCGCTGTCGCGGGTGACGCTCTGGGACGGGCGCTCGGTGTGGGCCGTCACCGGACACGCGACCGCCCGCACGCTGCTCTCCGACCCGCGCCTCTCCACCGACTCCACCCGCCCCGACTTCCCCCTGCCGACCGAGCGGGCCGCGTCTCTGCGCAGGTCACGGCGGGCCGCGCTGCTCGGCTGGGACGACCCCGAGCACAACACCCAGCGCCGCATGCTGATTCCCGGTTTCACGCTCAAGCGCGCCGAACGGATGCGCCCGCGCATCCAGTCGACCGTGGACGGGCTCCTCGACGCGATGGAGGCGGCCGGCCCGCCGGCCGAGCTGGTGAGCGCGTTCGCGCTGCCCGTGCCGTCGATCGTGATCTGCGACCTGCTGGGCGTGCCGTACGAGGACCACGACTTCTTCGAGACGCAGTCCCGGCGGCTGCTGCGCGGCCCGACGGGCGCGGACACCGAGGACGCGCTCGCCCAACTGGAGGGCTACCTCGGCGATCTGGTCGACCGGAAACGGGACAAGCCCGGCGAGGGTGTGCTCGACGACCTGGTGGCCCGACAGCTCCAGGACGGCGGACCGGACCGCGAGGAACTGGTCCAGCTGGCCACGATCCTGCTGGTCGCGGGGCACGAGACCACCGCGAACATGATCTCGCTCGGTACCTTCACCCTGCTGCGCCACCCCGAGCGGCTGGCCGAGCTCCAGGCCGACCCCGGGCTGGTGCCGACGGCCGTGGAGGAGCTGCTGCGGTTCCTGTCGATCGCCGACGGGCTGCTGCGGGTCGCGCGCGAGGACGTGGAGATCGACGGCACGGTCATCCGCGCGGGCGAGGGGGTGGTGTTCTCGACCTCCGTCATCAACCGGGACGCCACCGCCTACGCCGACGCCGACGCCCTGGACTGGGCCCGCCCGGCCCGCCACCACCTGGCCTTCGGCTTCGGCATCCACCAGTGCCTGGGGCAGAACCTCGCCCGCGCGGAGATGGAGATCGCGCTCGGGACCCTGCTGCGGCGCCTGCCGGGGCTGCGGCTGGCGGTGCCCGCGGAGGAGATCCCGTTCAAGCCGGGCGACACGATCCAGGGCATGCTCGAACTCCCCGTCACATGGTGAAAGGACCCACACGGATGCGCATCTCGATCGACGGGGACATCTGCATCGGCGCCGGACAGTGCGCCCTGACCTCCCCGGACCACTTCACCCAGGACGACGACGGCTTCGGCACCGTCGCCCCGGACCGCGCGGACGACGCCGAGGGACCCCTGGTCCGCGAGGCCGCCCGCGCGTGCCCCGTACAGGCGATCACGATCGAGGAGTAGGGCCGGGGCCGGACCTCGGAGCCCGTGGTGGGGGTGCCGGTCGCAGCCGTGCGTCGACGGCTGCTGCCGGCACTACCCGAGGGGCGCGTCCGCGGCGGGCCAGTGCCTGCGGTCGGGAATCACCCTGCGCAGGATCCACAGGACGGCGCGCAGCTTCCGGTCGTCGGGGGCGCGGATCTCGGCGATGAGAGCGGCGGTGCTCGTGCTGATGGAACGTGACGCGTCCTCGGTCGACGCCGGGTCCATGAGCCTGTCGCAGTTGAACCAGGCCAAGCCGCGGGCGACCCGGATCCCGTAGTTGGTCAGCAGCTCGTCGCTCCGGGTGAACAGGTTGTCCAGCGAGCTGAGCCCTCGGATGTACCTGGCCGAAAGGTCGTCCTGGACCTCGTCGACGCACGACGCCAGCACGTCGTTCATGCGCTGGAAGTCCGCGATGTGGCTGCGGTCGCCCGTGATCGCCGCCATGTGCCGCAACGCCCCCGGCAGGTCGTACGACATGTGCGCCATCATCGAGAAGAGCACGTCCTCCAGCAGGTAGGAGCGCCGGACGCTCGAAGCGGCGTAGACGTCTCGCCATGGCGGAGGGACGGAGTCCGGCAGGTCGCGGGGCTTGGCGTCGGCCGCGGCGCGACCGGATCGTCCCGCCAGCCACGCGTCGGTGCTGTCCATCGCGCTGAAGTAGGCCGACGCGAGCGTCTCGCACAGCTCGGCGACCCACGGCGGGTCGTCGAACGCGGGGGTGCCCGTGTCCAAGGCCGTGGCGAGCGTCTTCGTGAGGCGGTAGTAGGTGTAGGCGAACGCGGCCCGGCGATCGTGGGCGGCGTCGTACTGCCTGACCCGGTCGGCGAGCAGTCCGGCGACCATGTCGACCTTCTCGGCGGGGAGCACGGGCTCGGCGGCCATCGGGGGTGTGTTCCTGCCGCCCGCTAGACCGGCGCGCCGACTCGGCGGGTTTCCTCGGTCGCCCTGCCCCAGTCGCACAGCAGTTCCGCGAAGAGGCTCTGCCGGTCCGCCGCCACCTGGTAGTTCGCGACCCAAGGGGCTCCGAGCAACGGCATCTGATAGGTGGCGGCCATCCCTTCGTCGCGAACCTCCGCGGAGTAGTCGAAGGTCCGCGTGAGCAGGCCCGGCACGGGGCCGAGCCTCTCGTTCCCGTGCACGACGACCCCCGTCCCGTTGCGGTCCAGTACGTACCGCTCCTTCAGGAGGTACAGGGTCGCGCCGAACTTGGAGATCCTGACCACGTTGTCGGCCACGCCGAACTCGCCCTCGTCCGGCTTCGGCACGATCGTCGACGACTGGCGCGGCGCGCCGGTGAGCCGCTCGACGGTGTGCATGGCGGTCGCGAGCAGCTTGTACGTCAGCCCGATGCGGCTGCGCATGAGACCGCGCCAGGAGGTGACGCGGAAGGTGGCCTTTCCGTGCCAGGTGCCGGTCCCGATGTCGAAGTAGTAGACGTGGTTGGGCGCGTTCGTGCGGTGTCGAGGGATGCCCTCGGGCTCCATTGTCACGATGAGTAGCATATCACTACGCCGTGTAATCGGCGGGCTCGGCCTGGCGTGCGCCGACCGATCCTCGCCCGGGCGCCACCTGTCCATCGAGGCGCACGGCGGGCACTTCTTTGGACGCCGCGTCACGGGTGGCGGCGCCGCGGCGCCCGCATGATCGACTCTGTGCGAAACCTGCGGCTTCCGCACCACCGATGCACCGCGGCACCGCGGCACCCGCAAGAGCGAGAGAGTGTGAGTCCATGTCGACCGACATCAAGGTCCGTCCCGTCACCGCCGAGGACTTCGCGCCGTGGCGTGCCCTGTACCGCGGCTACGCCGAGTTCTACCGGGTCGAGCAGACCGACGAGGCCGCCGAGCGGGTCTGGGCGTGGATCCACGACCCCGGGCACGAGGTGAACGCCCTGGTCGCCGAGGACTCCGCCGGACGGCTCGTCGGCCTCGCCCACTACCGGCCCTTCGCGCGCCCGCTGTCGGCGACCACGGGGTGCTTCCTGGACGACCTGTTCGTCGCCCCGGACAGCCGGGGGTCCGGCGCCGCCGACCGGCTCCTGGAGGCGCTGCGCGGGATCGCCGCCGAGCGCGGCTGGAGCGTCGTGCGCTGGATCACCGCCGACGACAACCACCGGGCCCGCGCGAAGTACGACCAGGTGGCGACCCGCACGATGTGGGTCACGTACGACATGACGCCCGGCGCCTGACATCCGGCGCCCGGTGCCCGGCGCGCGGCACCCCGTCCCGGCCCACGCCCTCTCTCAGTCCGCGCGGGCGGCTCAGTCCGCGCGGGCGGCCCTGGGGCGGCGCGCGGCGAGGCCGGTCTCCATGTCCTTCCCGGTCTCCGTGTCCTTCCCGGTCTCCGTGTCCTTCCCGGTCTCCGGCTCGGTTCCGGCCGGGCGCGTCCGGCCGATCAGGGGTGCGACCAGCAGCGGTTGCGCGGCGGCGAGGGCGAGGCACAGGGCCGCCGTGCCGGCCCACAGGACCGTCGCGCCGAAGCGGTCGAGGAGCTGGGTGGCGGTGATCGGGGCGGCGGTCGTGGCGATGCCCCAGCTGATGCCGTACGCGGCGAGGTAGCGGTCCGAGCCGCCGGGCGGGGCCAGCGCGGCCACGACGCCGAACACGCGTCCCAGGACGAGCACTTCACCCAGGCTCCACAGGCCGGTGCCGATCAGGAACGCGGGCAGCGAGTGCGCGAGGGCGTATCCGGCCAGGCCCACCGTCATCAGCGCGTACCCGAGGGCCAGGGCCGCGGTGTCGGGGAGCGCGGCGATCCGGCGCAGCCGCAGGGCGGGCTGGGCGGCGACGACGGTGACGGCCGAGGCCGTGAACAGCAGCCCCGCGTCGGCGGGTTCCAGGCCGCGGCCGGCGAGGGTCAGCGGCAGCCCCATCATGACCTGCATGGCGACGAGCGCGAAGACCGTGCCGCACGAGAACATCGCCCACAGCGCCCGGTCCCGCCAGGGGTGGACCGGCGCGCCGCGGTCTCCGTCGGCGGTGGCGGCGTGTCGGCGCGGGTGGTCGGCGGGCAGGACGAGGCGGAGTGCGAGGGCGCAGGCCAGGCAGGTCACCGCGTCGACGACGAAGAGCCAGCGCAGGTCCCAGCGGCCCACGGCCGCCGCGATCAGGCCGGCGCCGGTCCCGGCGACCGCCAGCGCGGCGTTGAGCAGGCTGAACGCGCGGACCCGGTCGGCGGGGCCGACGGCGTCGGCGATCATCGCCTGGCTGGGGGGCTCGTACAGCTCGAAGGCGAGCCCGAGGAGGATCGCGAAGAACGCGACCTGGAGCAGGGAGTCGGCGGCGGCGATCGCCAGCTGCGCGACGGCGCAGCCGGTGAGGCCGAGCACGATGGTGCGGCGGCGGCCGAGGACTCCCGCGAGTCGGCCGCCGGCCAGCCGCGAAGGGATCGTCGCGAGGCCGAACGCGGCCGAGAGGAGCCCGGCCGTGGTCACGCTCGCGCCGAAGTCGCTGCTGATCAGCACCGTCAGGAACGGCAGGGAGAAGGCTCCCAGCTTGTTGATCGCCCGCGCGATCACCAGTAACCACACGACTCTCGGCATCGCCGGCCCCCCTCGCGTAACCGTCGAATCAAGTAATGTCAGTCACGTATCAGACCATCGAGGGGGTGACTGGTCAAGTGATGTTCGACAGTCACGTGGCGGTGCTGCTGGATCAGGCGGTGGCGCTCGTGAACACGTTGACCGACGGTGAGGCGCACGGCCGCGCCCATCCGGCACCGCGCGGGGCCGACCTTCCGGCGGCGGTCGAGGCGGCGGTGCCGCGCGCCGCCTCCTCGCTCCCGCGCACCATGGACGCGGCCGAGGCGGAGTACCTGGCCGCGGCGGCGGGACGGATGCGCGCGGTCTTCCAGGCCGTGCAGGACGGCGACCTGGACACGGCCGCCACCACGGTGAACGGCCTGCTGCGGCTCAGCGGCGCCCGGCCGCACCTGGACCGGCGCGAGGGCGAGCCCTGGCAGCTGCACTTCCACGGGGCCGACGAGACCTTCGCCGTGGGCAGCACCGCGAGCTGTGCCACGGCGCTCGCGCTGGCGGTGGGCGGCAGCCTCGCCGGCCGGCTCGGCGTCTGCCGGGCCGGCCGCTGCGACCGCGTCTATGTCGACACCTCGCGCAACGCGGCGCGCCAGTTCTGCTCGACCGCCTGCCAGAACCGCACCAAGGCGGCGGCCTTCCGGGCACGCAAGGGCGCGACGGGCTGAGGCGAGGGCGCGGCCGACGGCGCCGGCCGTGCCGTGTCCGGGCCCGGTCCACGGGCCCGGACGGTGTTCCGGGCGGCGTTCCGGGCGGGAGCGCCCGTCAGAACGGGCCGCGGCCCGAGCGGTTGCCGCGCGGCTTGCCGCGGCCGGTGCGACGCCGGCCCCCGGGCGGGGTCGGGGCCTCGCCCCCCGCGGCGCCCGGGGACGAGAAGCCGACGGCCACCGGCGGCGGGCCCGCGGGCGCGGCGGGGGCGGTCCGCGCGGCGCCGGGGCCCGGCTGGGCGGCCACAGTCCTGCCGCCCGCGAGGACGGTGGCGTGCGTGATGTGGGGGGCGCAGGCCTGGCAGATCTCGGAGAGGGTCCAGACCTCGGCCACGATGGGGTTATGGATCAGGACGAGCAGCGTCGTCCCCGTGCAGGTGGCCCGCGCCGTGTGGTGGCGGCAGCCGCTCGCCCCGCAGGCGCAGGCGGCGTTCGGGCGCGGGGCCGCGAGCCGGGCGTGGGCGCGGGCGTGCTCGCGGGCGAAGGCGCGCATACCCGCGATGTCCTTGGACCTCGCGGGCATGCGGCAGCCCTCCGTCGTGCAGGTGACCGTGGCGGAGTGGTCCGCGTTGCCGGTGAGTCGGATGGTCCAGGTTCGGCCTGGGACACGTGATCCGGGAAGCATGCTCAACGCGCGCGTGTCCGTTCGAATGAGAGGGGTGTTGGTCATGGTTTTACCCCGAAGGCGGTGGAGGTTCACATCCGGGGCCGGGTCAAAGGCCCCTGAATGGCCCGGTCGGCCGAGTGCCGGGGAGTCTCGGCGGGGCTCCGGGGCGCTGACGGCCTCGTCCACCGGACCCGTACGTCTCACCCGGTCCGGCGTCCCCAAACCCGAAACGCGCGGTATTCCCACACCTTGAGCAGGGCCGGAACGGGCAGCACAGAGCCGTTATCCAGCCGTTATAAACGGGCAGTTCGGGTCTCTTTGAGAGTATTTCACGGGGTGTCCGGCGCGGATTCCGGCCCCCGGGACCCGTCGCGCGGCTATCACGCCCCCCGGCCCCGCACAAGCCCTCAGGTCGAGGCAGTTCGCTGATCGACTCGGTAGCTTCGGCGCCCATGACCACTGCCCACGCGACATCCCCGATCAAGGACCTCACCATCGGACGTGCCGAGGTCGCGGACGGTGCCGAGCTCTGGCGCATCGCCCGCGGCTCGGGGGATCTCGACCTCAACTCGCCCTACAGCTACCTCCTGTGGTGCCGGGACTTCGCCGACACCACCGCCGTCGCCCGTGACGCGTCCGGGCGGCCGGTCGGCTTCGTCACCGGATACCTGCGGCCGGAGGCACCGCGCACCCTCTTCGTCTGGCAGGTCGCCGTCGAGGATTCGCACCGCGGAACCGGGGTAGCCGGAGCACTGCTCGACGCCCTGTCCGCCCGCGTGGCGGCGGAACACGGGCTGAGCCTGGTCGAGGCGACCGTCACTCCGGGGAACGTGGCCTCCGACCGGCTCTTCCGTTCGTACGCGCGTCGCCACGGCGCGGTCGTGACCCGAGAGGTGCTGTTCCCGCCCGCCGCCTTTCCGCCCGCCGACGCCTCCCACGAACCCGAGGTGCTCTACCGCATCGCCCCGCCGGCGCGCTGACGCCCGGGGCACGCGCGCCGTGACGCCCGGACGCCTGGACGCCCTGACGCCGCACGGCCTGCCCGCGCACACCCGCCGCCGCACCCGCCGCCGTACCCGCTCCGCTCCACCCATCTACGGGAGAACCGTGACCACCCTCACCGACATCGCCGCCCCGTCCGTCTTCGAGACCGTCGAATCCGAGGTACGCAGCTACTGCCGCGCCTGGCCCGTGGTCTTCGAGCGGGCCCAGGGGAGCCGGTTGTACGACGAACACGGGCGGCCCTTCCTGGACTTCTTCGCCGGGGCCGGCTCGCTGAACTACGGCCACAACAACCCGGTCCTCAAGCGGGCGCTCCTCGACTACCTCGCCGCCGACGGGGTGACCCACTCCCTCGACATGGCGACGACCGCCAAACGCGCGTTCCTGGAGACCTTCCGTACGACGGTCCTGGAGCCCCGCGCCCTCCCCTACAAGGTGATGTTCCCCGGGCCCACCGGCACCAACGCCGTGGAGGCCGCCCTGAAGCTGGCCCGGAAGGTCACCGGCCGCGAAGGGGTCGTGTCGTTCACCAACGCCTTCCACGGGATGTCGCTCGGCTCGCTCGCAGTCACCGGCAACGCCGCCAAGCGGGCCGGCGCCGGCGTGCCCCTGCACCACGCCACCCAGATGCCGTTCGACCGCTACCTCGGCGGCCGGATGCCGGACTTCCTCTGGTTCGAGCGGCTCCTGGCGGACCCCGGCTCCGGCCTCGACCACCCGGCGGCGGTGATCGTCGAGACGGTGCAGGGCGAGGGCGGGATCAACGTCGCGCGGGCCGAGTGGCTGCGCAAGCTGGCCGACCTGTGCCGTCGCCGCGACATGCTGCTGATCGTGGACGACATCCAGATGGGCTGCGGACGCACCGGGGAATTCTTCTCCTTCGAGGAGGCCGGCATCACCCCCGACATCGTCACCCTCTCCAAGTCCATCAGCGGCTACGGCCTGCCCATGGCGCTCTGCCTCTTCCGCGACGAACTGGACCTGTGGCAGCCGGGCGAGCACAACGGCACGTTCCGCGGCAACAACCCCGCCTTCGTGACCGCCACCGCCGCCCTCGACGCGTACTGGGGCGACACCGCCCTGCGCGACCGCACCCTCGGCCGGGCCGCTCGCGTCGAGCACGCCCTGCTCGACCTGTGCGGGAACGACGCGCGGACGGCGCTCTCCGCCCGGGGGCGCGGCCTGGTGTGGGGGCTCGAGTTCGCCGACGGGGCGCGCGCCGAGGCCGTGTGCCGGCGGGCCTTCGAACTGGGTCTGCTCCTGGAGACCTCGGGCCCGCACGGCGAGGTGGTGAAACTGCTGCCGCCGCTGACCGCGACCGACGACGAGCTCGACGAGGGCCTCGGCATCCTGGCCCGTTCCGTACGGCACACCGCCGACCGCCGCACCGTCTGACCCCTCCGGCCCCTCCCACTCCCCCTCCCCCCACAGCGAAAGGCGACCGATGATCGTCCGTACCTTCGACGAGCTCGACGGCACCGAGCGGCACGTGAGGGCCGCGTCCGGCACCTGGGAGAGCCGGCGCATCGTCCTCGCCCGCGAGCGCGTCGGGTTCTCCCTCCACGAGACGGTCCTGTACGCGGGGACCGAGACCTCCATGTGGTACGCGAACCATGTCGAGGCCGTGGTCTGCACCGCCGGCGAGGCCGAGCTCACCGACCACGAGACCGGCCGCACGTACACCGTCCTGCCCGGAACGATGTACCTGCTCGACGGCCACGAGCGGCACTCCCTCAAGGTCAAGCGGGACTTCCGCTGCCTCTGCGTCTTCAACCCGCCGGTCACCGGCCGCGAGGACCACGACGAGAACGGCGTCTACCCGCTCCTCACCGAGCCCGGCCAGGACTGAGCCGGGAGGCCGGCCGCACCCCCGTACAGGAGCGCGGCCGGCCCGCACCCCCCGTACCACGGCAGAGAAAGGAAGGCCCCCGCCCTCATGACCTCCGCACCCACCCGTCCCGTCGACCTCTACCCCACCCGCGGCCCCAAGGAGGTGCTGATCGGCCGCAAGGACCCCGTCGTCTGGTCCTCCCCCGGCACCCCCGGCCCCTTCTGGGCGCGCGAGCTTGAGGGCTTCGAGCGCGACGGCTTCGCCACGGTCGACGAACTCGTCGCCCCCGACGAGGTCGTGGAGCTCAGTGCCGAGCTGGACCGGCTCCTCGCCGACCCGGAGGTACGGGAGGACGAGCGGGCCGTCGTCGAACCCCGCTCTCGGGAGATCCGCTCCGTCTTCGAGGTGCACAGGATCAGCCCGGTCTTCGCCCGGCTGGCCGCCGACCCGCGGGTCGTGGGGCGCGCCCGGCAGATCCTCGGCTCCGACGTGTACGTGCACCAGTCGCGGGTCAACGTCAAGCCGGGCTTCGGCGCCAGCGGCTTCTACTGGCACTCCGACTTCGAGACCTGGCACGCCGAGGACGGCCTGCCGCGGATGCGGACCGTGTCGGTCTCGATCGCGCTCACCCCGAACCACACCACCAACGGCAGCCTCATGATCATGCCGGGCTCGCACCGGACCTTCCTGGGCTGCGCGGGCGAGACGCCCCGCGACAACTACAAGCAGTCGCTGCGGATGCAGGACGCCGGGACGCCGTCCCACGCGTCCCTCACCACCTTCGCCGACGCCTGCGGCATCCGGCACTTCACGGGCCGGGCGGGATCGGCGACCTGGTTCGACTGCAACGCGCTGCACGGCTCGGGCGACAACATCACCCCGTACCCGCGCAGCAACGTGTTCCTGGTGTTCAACAGCGTCGAGAACGCGCCGGAGGCCCCGTTCGCCGCTCCGGTCCGGCGGCCCTCCTTCGTCGCCGCGCGGGAGTTCACCCCCGTCGGCTGACCCACCGCACCAGCGCGCCCCCACCCTCCCCCACCGAAGTAGAGGACGGTCATGCCCAGTCCCGCACCGCTCGACCGCCGCGGCTTTCTCACCAGATCCGTCCGGCTCGGCGCCGCACTCTCCGTGGCGTCCGGCCTCGCCGTGACGGGCTGCAGCCGCACCCAGGCCGGGACGGGGGCGCCGGAGGACGACGGCGAGCTCCTGGCCCGGCTCCGCGAACGGGGCTTCGTCCGGGTGGGGTTCGCCGGCGAGGCACCGTACGGGTTCCGGGACGGCGACGAGCTCGCCGGCGAGGCCCCGACGCTGCACCGGGAGATCTTCAAGGCCCTGGGCGTCCCGGAACTCCGGCCGACGCTCACGGAGTTCGGCACCCTGATACCCGGGCTGCTCGCCGACCGGTTCGACGTGGTCAGCGCCGGCATGTCGATCACGCCCGAGCGCTGCGCCAAGGTGATCTTCTCGGAGCCCGAGTTCGTCTCCCCCACCGCGCTGATGGTCCGTAAGGGCAACCCCGAGGGACTGACGGACTTCGCGTCCTGCGCGGCGAAGGGCGCCACGCTGGGTGTGCTCTCCGCCGCGGTGGAGGCCGCCTACGCCAAGGCGGCGGGCGTGTCCGACGGGGCGGTGAAGAGCCTGGCCAAACAGCAGGACGGACTGGACGCGCTGCTCGCGGACCGGATCGACGCCTTCGCGCTCACCGGCATCTCGCTGCGCTGGCTCGCCCGGACCAACCGGCGTGCCGCCGTGGAGGTGGCCGCCCCGTTCTTCCCGGAGATCGACGGAGTGCGCCAGTTCAGCGCGGGCGGCGCCGTGTTCCGGCCGGGGGCGGACGGGCTGCGGGACGCCTTCGACCGCGAGCTCGCGAAGATCACCGGCGCCCCGGACCGCTATGTGGGGCTCATCGGCCGCTACGGCTTCACCGAACGCGAGGTCCCGCCCCGTTCCCTGCGCACCGCCGACCTGTGCGCGGCGTGAGCGGGTGGCCGGCATGACCGCGTTCCCGGCCCGGCCCGCCACCGGCCTCGGCGCACCGCAGGCCGTGGAGCTCCCCGGGGGCTTCGCCGCGGACTTCCTCCCCGCGGTCCGGGAGGCGCTGCCCCGGCTCGGCGAGGGGCTCCTCGTCACCGTGGAGGCCACGGTGCTGGGCGCGGCGCTCGCCCTCGTCCTGGCCTACGCGCTCGGGCTGCTGTCGCGCTCCGCCCGGTGGCCGGTACGGGGCGGGGCGCGGGTCGTCGTCGAGTTCTTCCGCGGCACCTCGCTGTACGTGCAGCTGTTCTGGCTGTTCTTCGCGCTGCCCATCCTCGGCTTCCGCCTGGAGCCCCTGGCCTGCGCCGTCCTCGCGCTCGGGCTCAACTACGGCGCGTACGGGGCCGAGGTGGTGCGCGGGGCGATCGCGGCGGTGCCCCGCGCGCAGAGCGAGGCGGCCGTGGCGCTGGGCATGGGGCCGGGGCTGCGGCTGCGCCGTGTGGTCCTGCCGCAGGCGCACGCCCTGATGGTCGCCCCGTTCAAGAACCTGCTGGTCCAGCTGCTCAAGGCGACGCCGCTGCTCTCGCTGGTCACGGTGCCGGACCTCACCTTCGAGATCGACCAGCTGCGGTCCGCGACGGGCGACACTGCGGCGGCGTACGTCCTGCTCCTGGTGGTGTACGGGGCCCTGGCGATGGTCCTGAGCCTGCTGATGAACGCGCTGGAGCGGGCCGCGAAGGCCCGGCTCGGGCAGGGCGGGGGTGCCTGATGTGGGACGGGGAAGCGGCGTGGGCCGCACTGCCCGCCGTACTGAGGGGCTTCGGCGTCACGCTGGCCGCGACCGTGCTCGGATTCGCCGTGGCCGCGGCGCTCGGGCTGGTCCTCGCCCTGGTCCAGCGCGCCGGCCCCCGGTGGCTGGCCCTGCCGGTGAGCGCGGCCGCCGCGTTCGTGCGCTCGACACCGCTCCTGGTGCAGCTGTTCGCGGCGTGGGTCCTGGTGCCCGCCCTGGACGCGCTCGCGCTGGGCGTCCTGGTCCTGGGCGTCCACTACGCGACGTATCTCTCCGAGGTGTACCGGACGGGCATCGACGCCGTGCCGAGGAGCCAGTGGGAGGCGTGCACGGCGCTCTCGCTGCCGCGCCGGCGGGTGTGGCGCGCGGTCGTGCTGCCGCAGGCGGTGCGCAACGTGCTGCCGCCGCTGGGCAACTACGCCGTCTCCATGTTCAAGGAGACACCGCTGCTGTCGGTGATCACGGTGCACGAGATGGTGCACGAGGCGAACACCTTCGGCAGCACCCACTTCGCCTATCTGGAGAGCCTCACCCTGGCCGCCGCGGTGTTCCTGCTCGCGAGCTGGCCGACGTCCCTGCTGGTACGCCGACTGGAGGCACGCCTTGCCCGCTGAGACATCCGTCCCCGACGCGGTCCGCTTCGACCGGGTGACGAAACGGTACGGGGAGAACACCGTGCTCGACGGCCTCGACCTGACCGTCGGGCGCGGCGAACGCGTGACGCTGATCGGGCCGAGCGGTTCGGGCAAGACGACGATCCTGCGGCTGCTCATGACGCTGGAGCGGGTGACCGAGGGGGTCATCCACGTGGACGGCGAGCCCTACTCGCACATGCCGGGCGGGGCGGACGGCCGGCTGGTGCCCGCGAGCGAGCGGAGGCTGACAGCGCGTCGGCGCGGCATCGGCATGGTGTTCCAGCAGTTCAACCTCTTCCCCCACATGACCGTGCTGGAGAACGTCGTCGAGGCGCCCGTGCACGTGCTGGGCGAGAGCCGAGAGGAGGCGGAGGCGCGGGCCGGGGAACTGCTCGGCATGGTCGGGCTCGCCGACCGGGCCGGCGAACGGCCCACCCGTCTCTCCGGCGGTCAGCAGCAGCGGGTGGCCATCGCCCGCGCGCTCGCGATGCGGCCCGGGATCCTGCTGCTCGACGAGGTGACCTCGGCGCTCGACCCCGAACTGGTGGCGGAAGTGCTCGACGTGCTGCGGGACATCGCGCACGGCAGCGACATCACCCTGCTGTGCGTGACGCACGAGATGGGGTTCGCGCGGGACGTGTCGGACCGGATCCTGATGTTCGACCGCGGGCGGATCGTGGAGTCGGGCCGGGCCGACGAACTGCTCGACGCGCCCGCGCACGACCGGACCCGGGCCTTCCTCCGCACGGTGCGGTGACGCCCCGCGGGGACGGGGACCGCCCTCCGAGGCCCGATGCGCGCCGGGCCCCGGAGGGCGGTCCCCGTCCCCGGGCAGCGGTTCGGGTCCCGGTGGAGGCGCTCAGACCCGGTGGAAGCGCTCAGGCCCGGCCCGCGTGCTCACACCTCGCCGGCGTGCTCACACCTCGCCGGAGGTGTCGACGAGCATGCCCGCGCGCAGTCGCTTCAGGGCCCGGGCCAGCAGCCGGGAGACGTGCATCTGGGAGACGCCGACCCGCTTCCCGATCTCGGCCTGGGTCAGCTCCTCCACGAACCGCAGGTGCAGCAGGAGCCGTTCGCGCTCGTCGAGGAGGTCCATGAGCGGGCCGAGCGTGTGGAAGTCCTCGAAGAGTTCCAGGGCCGGGTCCTCCTCGCCGAGGAAGTCGGCGAGGGAGGTGTCCGCGTCCGCGTCGTCACCGTCGAAGACGGCGTCGAGGGAGGCGGAGTTGTATCCGTTCGCCGCGATCTGCGCCTCGATCACCTCCTCCTCCGACAGCTCCATCGCCTCCGCGAGCTCCGAGACGCGCGGCGACCGGCCGAGCCGCGAGCCGAGCTCCTCGTTCGCCTTGGCGAGTTCGACCCGCGCCTCCTGGAGCCGGCGCGGGACGTGCACCGCCCAGGTGGTGTCACGGAAGAAGCGCTTGATCTCGCCGACGATGTACGGCACGGCGAAGGTCGCGAACTCCACCTCGCGCGTCAGGTCGAAACGGTCGATCGCCTTGATCAGACCGATGGTCCCGACCTGGACGATGTCCTCCATCTCGTCGCCGCGGGCCCTGAACCGTCCGGCGGCGTACCGGACCAGGGAGGCGTTCATCTCGATCAGGGTGTTGCGGGCGTACTGGTGCCCCGCCGTGCCCTCCTCCCGCACGGCCAGCTCCCGGAGGAACACCTTCGACAGGGCACGAGCGTCCTGGGGCGCGACCTCGTGCGGGGTCTCCACCAGGGGCAGCTCGCTCGCCTCGCTCCCCACGTACGTCGTCGTCACCTTGGCCACCTCGGTGCGCACGGGGACAACCTCCTGTTGCTCGCGGATCGTTCGCCTGCTGGTACCTGTTTCGGGGTGCGCCTACCCGGACTTCGCGCGGGCACGCGTACGACTTCCGGACCGGACTCGGGCATCTCCCGCGGTTCTCCGGGCAGGAGGAATCGGGACGGAAGCCCACCATGAGGGAAGAACCGACGAGGAGAAGGGGGCTCGTGATGAAGGTTCACGACGCCGTTTCCGTGACCGGGCGTCAGGACACCCCGTGGGACTGTGGGGACCCCGTACGGACACCCGCCCAGGCACGCCGGCTCGTACGCCGGGCGCTCGGGGTGCCGGGCCCCGCCACGCTCCCGGGCCCGGGCGCCGATCCGCTGCTCGACGACCTCCTGCTGGTCGTCTCCGAACTCGTGACGAACGCCCAGCGGCACGCGGGCGGCGTCACCGGCTTCGCGCTCGACGTCGGCCCCGACGGCGCGACCGTCGGCGTCAGCGACGCCAGTCGGCAGGCGCCTCGGTGCGTCCCCGGCGGCGGCCTGCGGACCGGCGGGTTCGGCTGGCCCATCGTGCTGCGCCTCTGCCGCGAGGTGACGGTGGACGTCCGGCCGGACGGCAAGACGGTGACAGCGGTGGTGCCGGTCACCGACCGCCGGGGGTGACGCTCCCGTGCGCGGGCACGCGCCCGCTTCGCGCGCGCCCGTAGTGCTCCCGTGCGCTGCTCGGCTCGGGGTGCGTGCCGTTGAGGCGGGTCGCGCTCCCTGACCATGCTGGAGCGCATGACGAAGCATCAGCGGTGGGGCAGGGCGGCCGTCGTCGGCGGGAGTTACGCGGGGCTGGTGACCGCACGGGTCCTGGCGGACTTCTTCGACGAGGTCGTCCTGCTCGAACGGGATCCGGTCGACGGGGACACCGGCAGCCATCCGGGGGCGCCGCAGGGGTACCACGCGCACGCGATGCTGGCCAAGGGCGGCGAGGTCCTGGAGAAGCTGTTCCCGGGGCTGCGCGAGGAACTGCGCGAGGCGGGCGCGCCGGTCTTCGACTACGGCGAGGGCATCGACTTCCTGCTCCCCGCCGGCACCGCGCCGCGGACCCGCACGGGCGTCGAGATCCAGACCTTCACCCGGGACGGTCTGGAGCGGCGGCTGCGCCGCAGGGTGCTCGACCTGCCGCAGGTGAGACTGATGGCCGGGACCGCGTGCACGGGGCTGCTGCGCGACGGGCGCGGCCGGGTGAGCGGGGTGTCGTACCGCCGGGGCGGGCCCGGGGACACGGGCGAGACCGCCGAACTGGCGGCGGATCTGGTGGTCGACGCCTCGGGCCGGTCCAGCGCCCTGGAGAAGTGGCTGGGCGACCTGGGGGTGACGGTGCCCGAGATGCGTACGGTGAAGGCGAAGGTCACGTACACCTCGATGGTCTTCGACCGGCCCGAGGAGGGGCATCCGGACTACTTCGTGGCCTACGAGATGCTGTTCGCGCCGCGGGTCGCGCGCGCCGGTGTGCTGCTGGCCGTGGAGGGCGGCCGGTGGACGTGCTCGCTGTTCGGGTTCCAGCAGCAGCCGCCGACCGACGACGCCGGGTACCTGGAGTTCGCCCACACCCTGGACAATCCGCATCTGGCGGAGCAGATCACCCGGCGCAGCGCCCAGGAGCCCACGTACCGCTACACCAACGTCGACAACCGCTGGCGGCCGTACCACCTGGTCAAGGAGTGGCCCGACCGGCTGCTCGCGGTGGGCGACGCGGTGTGCGTGTTCAACCCGGTGTACGGGCAGGGGCTGACCGTGGCCGCGATGGAGGCCGACCTGCTGGGCCGGCTGCTGGCCCGTCGGCGCGCCTCGGGCCGGACCCTCGACGGTGCCGCGCGCGACTTCCAGCGCCGGGTGGGCAAGCTGCTCCTGACCCCCTGGACGCTGTCGACCAACTCGGACCTGATGTGGAACCCCCGGCGGCAGCCGACGGGCGCCCGGTTCGCGCACTGGTACAACAGCCGGCTGTTCCGGGTGGCGGTCCGGGACGCGGACGTGTGGTCGCGTTTCGTACGGGTGGTCAACATGACCGCGTCGCCGGCGGTGCTGTTCCATCCGATCGTGGCGGCGAAGGTACTCGCCGCGGCGTTCACGGCGCCGCCGGCCGATCGCTGACGGCCCCGCTCACTCCCGGGGCGCGGCGAGCCCGCCGAGGTAGGCGTCCAGCAGCTCGACCTGGTGCTCGGGGGTGAACTCGGCCGGGGAGAAGAGCGCCTGCACCACCAGACCGAGGGCGAAGGACTGGGCGCCCGAGGCGATGCTGCCCGGGTCGCCGGGCGGCAGTTCGCCGCGTTCCTGGGCCGCGGCGACGCGCTCGGCCAGGCGGACCCGGCTGCGGCCGTACTTCCCGGCGTAGTCCTCGGTGAGGGCCGGGTCGGCGAGGGCGGTGTCCCAGGAGGAGACCCAGATCCGGTTGCTCGCGGTGGCCTCGGCGGTCAGCGGCAGGATGTCGAGCAGAGCGCTCCGCAAGGCGGACAGCCCCTGCCCGGAGGCGCGCCGGGGCCGGGCGGCGGTCCGCTCGTCCAGGAGGTCGAGGGCGTGCACGACCAGGTCCCGCTTGGCCGGGAAGTAGTGGGTGAGCAGCCCCGTGGTGGCGCCGAGCTCGGCGGCGACGGCGCGCAGGGTGAGGCCGCTGAACCCGTGCGCGGCGAGGACGCGCCAGACGGCCTCCGAGACGTCGCGGCGGCGGGCTTCGTGGTCCCCCTTGGTGCGTGGCATGCTGCTACGGTACATAACCGTAACGCTTGTTGTGTGAATGGGGTCACCATGTTCTCCCTCCCGCTGCGGGACGGCGCCACCCTCCGCCCGCTCGAGATCCGGCACGCCGAGGAGTTCGCCGCCCACATGGCCCGGGCACGTGAGCACATTCGGCCGTGGGTCGGCGCGGGGTTCCTCTCGTCCGACATCGAGGGCGCGCGCGCCACCCTGCGCCGCTACGCCGACCGCCAGGCCGCGGACGGTGCGCGCCTGTTCGGCATCTGGCTCGACGGCACGCTGGTCGGTGGCGTGATGTTCACCGACTTCTCGACCGAGACGGAACTGTGCGAGGTCGGCTGCTGGCTGGAGCCTTCCGCGGAGGGCGCGGGCCTGATCACCCCGGCCTGCGAGATCCTCCTGGACTGGGCCCTCATAGAGCGCGGCGTCCACCGCGCGGAGTGGCACTGCCGCGCCGACAACAAGCGCAGCGCGGCGGTGGCCCAGCGCCTCGGCATGACCCTGGAGGGCGTGAACCGCGAGACCTGGGCGTACGGCGGCACCCGCCACGACAAGCAGGTGTGGGCGGTGCTCGCGCCGGAGTGGCGGGCCCACCGGGGCCGGTAGGAACGCTCAGGCCCGTCGACGCCTAGCCCTGCCCCGGCGGTGCACCGGCCGGCCGTGGCGCGGCTTCGGGGACGGGGCGACGCGGGGCGGGCACCGTCCCCAGCAGTTCCCACAGCGGGGCGGCGCCGGCGGCCCACTGGGCGAGCAGGTGGCGGTCCACCAGGTGGAGACGCTGGGAACGGGCGAAGGCCACGGCCTTGCTCGTGAACCGGCCGTTGGTCACCAGGACCACGACGTCGCCGTGGTGGACGGGGCGACCGGTGCCGTTGAGGACGTGCAGGTCCGGAGTCCCGACCGCGGCGCCGGCCAGACCGGCCCTGCGGTGCTTGCACTGGATGACCCACAGACGGCCGAACGGGTCGGTGGCCTTCACGTCCGCGCCGTCGTCCCCGGCCCCGCCGACCCTGATCGTCCGGGGGCAGCCGTCACGGCGCATGAGGTCCCGTACGGCCTCCTCGAACTGTTGGTGGTGCAGGGCGTCGATCTGCGGCAGCAGGAGACGCAGCCCCTGGTCGCGCACCCGGTTCCGCCGTGCGGTCTCCCTCTTCCGCCGCACCCGGGCTCCACCCGCCGTCGCGGCGGCGAGCAGGAGCAGGATCAGCACCCACGGATGAGCGGCCAGCCACCGCAGGGCACCGGCGACGAGGGTCCACACCACCGCGAGGAGCAGAAGAAGCAGAGCCGCCCGCTCCCACCCGGCAGCCCTGCGCGGGCGGCGGGTGGCCGTGCCGCGCCTGGAGACCGTGCGGGCGGGCCGACGGCGCGGCCGCGTCCGCGACGGGGTCCGCGAACGGGTCCGGCGACCGCTCGGACGGGGCCGCCCGCTCACGATCCGGCCTGCGAGACGCCGCGGACCAGCTGCCCGATCCCGTGGAAGACGCCCTGGCCGATCGGGGTCGGCGCGATCAGGATGCCCAGGGTCAGCACCAGGAACGCGGTGGTGCGTTCCTCCCGGCGGCTCCTCGCCTGGGTTCTGCGGCGCAGCCTCATCACCACGATGACCGCGAGCAGCACCGCCACGTTGATCGTCATCACGCGCAACCCACTCCTGCCCACCCGCACGGCCCATGCGCCGACCCGGCGCCCCGGACCAGTGCAGCCGACGTCCGTCGCGGACCGCAGGCGTTCACCGGGCAATGGCGAATCCGCACCGGACACTGTCCGGTTGCCGCCCGGACGCCCGTTCCCCGCTCGGCCCCCTGCACCAGGAGGCGCGGGCCACGACCGCTTGGCTCGGCAACGCGTACGGGGCCGCTCACCGGAGCGGCCCCGTACGGGTACCAACTGACTGACTGACCAGCCGATCAGCCGGTGATGGAGAAGGCTTCGCCGTAGACGCTCCAGTACAGCGGGGTGTTGAGGTCGAAGTTGCCCTCGTTGAGGAAGCGGCGCTGGGCCGTGCTGACACGGGTGGTGTCGCTGTGCGCCTCCTCCTTGCGCATCTCCTCCTCGCGGGCGTCGAGGAAGGCGTTCAGGTAGGCGCGCTCGTCGCCGCCCTTGGAGGGCGGGAGGGCGCGGGAGAGGGCGACCGAGCGGATGCTGCGGAAGCCGTCCTCTCCGTGCATCACGGCTGCGTCGTAGTAGGCGAACTGGCCGAGCGCCCGCAGACCGTCCTGCTTGGCCTGGGAGACCGCGGGGTTGAAGTAGACGCGGTCCCGCTCCTCCTCCTGGGTCTGCGTGAACACCGAGTCCTGGGCGGCCTGGCGCCAGGCGTTCGTGAAGCCGGGGTCGAGCCCCTGGTGGGAGTCGGTCCCGTTCACGGCGCGCAGCGCGTTCAGGTAGGGGGCGAGCGGGTTGGACGGCTTCTTGGCCGTGTAGCGCTCGACCAGATCGAGCATGTCGCCGGTGCCGGAGCAGAAGCCGATGATGCCGGCGGTGTAGCCGCGCCCGTCGTCGATGTCCTCGATGTACGAGAACTGGGCGCGCCAGTCGAGGGAGGAGTTCTCGAAGGTGGAGACCAGCTTCATGGCGACCTCCTTCTTGCGGGGGTCGTCGAGGTTGGTGCCGGGCGACGGCGGCGTGGTGCCGGAGCCGTACGCCTCCACCTCCCAGAGCGAGTAGCCGTACGTGGTGGCGCGCTTGGTGCCGAAGACGCGCAGGTAGCGGCCCGTGCCGTCGACGGCGAGGTCGTCGGTGCCGCCGTCGCCGGTGGTCGTGGCGTAGACCTGGCGCCAGGTGGAGCCGTCGTCGGACAGCTCGACGCGGTACGCCTTGGCGTAGGCGGCCTCCCACTTGAGGACGACGCGCTTCACCGTGGTCGAGGGACCGAGGTCGACCCGTATCCACTGGTTGTCCACGCCTTCGGCGCTGGCCCAGCGGGTCGAGGTGGAACCGTCGACGGCCTTGGCGCCGCCGAGCGTGCTGCTCTCGGTGGTCGAGGCGGTGACGGGACGGCCCTGGGCCAGGTTGCCGGCGGCCGCGGTGGCCGTGGTGAGGCCGGACACGGCGGGGAGCAGGACACCGGTGGCCGCGGCGACGACGAGTGCGGCCAGGCGGCGGCGCCGGAGTGCGTTGATCGTGGGGGGCATGTCGCTCCATCTGTGAGGTGGGAGGACTGAGGAAAACCTCGGCGACCCGCGACTAATAGGAAAGCTTCCTAACTTTCGGCGGGCGAGAGCGACAGTAGGGGGATGCCTCCGACGACGCAAGGGGGCGGACAGGAAGGGGAGTTGAGGATTCTTCGCGCGCGGCGTACGCGGGGCGTGTGACGTCCACCCGCACGCGGGCGCGTCTCACCCGTGACGACGGCCCCCGCCGCGCGGGGTGCGCGGGCGGGGGCCGGTGGGGGTCAGCCCTGGCGGGCCTTGAAGCGGGGGTCCTTCTTGTTGATGACGTAGGTCCTGCCGCGGCGGCGGACGACCTGGGCCCCGGGCTTCGCCTTCAGGGCGTGGAGGGAGTTGCGTACCTTCATCGTCAGCGGACCTCGCGGAACTCGACGTGTGCCGCCACGACCGGGTCGTACTTGCGCAGGACCAGACGGTCGGGGTCGTTCTGGCGGTTCTTCCTGGTCACGTAGGTGACGCCGGTGCCGGCGGTGGACCGGAGGGTGACCACCGGGCGCTGGGTGGTGCGGGCCATGCTGTGCTCCTTCCGGCCGACACGCCCCGAGATCCTTTTGAGTCGGGCATGCCAGCTTCGATCCGTGTAACAGGGCACCCCCGCGCCACATTCCCGCGTTCTCGCAAAACTCTTGCTCTTGCGAGTAATAAGCAAGAAGGTAGGCGAGTCCTTACGTCGCCTCGCCCTTCCCGCGCCTTCCCCCGCACCCAGGACCCGGAGCCCGCCATGCCCAGACTGCTGCCCGACGCCGGACCGCAGCGCGTCATCGCCGCCTCCAATCTCGTCAACACGATGGGCAGCGGGCTGTACCTCACCGCCGGTGTCCTGTACTTCACCCAGGCGGTGCACCTCCCGGCGGCCCAGGTCGGGCTCGGGCTCGGGGCCGCCGGGCTCGTGTCGCTGGCCGTCGGGATCGCCGTCGGGCACCTCGCGGACCGGCGCGAGGCCCGGAGCGTGTACGCCGTCACGCTCGTCGTGCGGGCCCTGGCGACCGGGGGCTTCCTGTTCGCCGACCGGCTGTGGCTCTTCGTCCTGACGATCTCCGCGGCCGGCGCCGCGCAGGCCGCCGGGCTCGCCGCGCGCAGTCCCCTCATCCGACGGTACGGCGGGGACCGGCCGCAGGAGTTCCGGGCCTATCTGCGGGCCGTCACCAACGTCGGCATCTCCCTGGGCGCGCTCGTCGCCGGCTGGGTGGTCCAGGTCGGCACCCTCACGGCGTACCAGCTCCTGATCGTCGGCACCACCGTCGCCTTCGCCGCCTCGGCGCTCGTGCTCCTCCCCCTCCCGCCGGTGCCGCCCCTGCCCGCGACCGGCGGGCCCCGCCGGCTCGCGCTCAAGGACCGGCCGTACCTCTTGATCACCGCGATCGACGGCGTCATGAGCGTCCAGTTCAAGGTGCTCACCGTGGCGATCCCGCTGTGGCTGGTCGAGGCGACGAGCACGCCGCGCTGGCTCATCGGCGGCACGATGCTGGTCAACACCCTCATCGTGATCGCCCTCCAGGTGCGGGCCAGCCGCGGCATCGACTCCCCCGCCGCCGGAGCGCGCGCCTACCGGCGTGCGGGGGTCGCCTTCCTGGTGTCCTGCGCGCTGGTCTCCCTCGCCGCCGGGACCCCCGCGTGGGCGGCGGCCACGCTCGTCCTGACCGCCGTGGTCATCCACACCGTGGGCGAACTGTGGCACGCCGCCGCGGGCTTCGAGCTCTCCTTCGCGCTCGCGCCCGAGCACGCCACCGGGCAGTACCTCGGCGTCTTCGGCCTCGGCGCCGGGCTCGCCGAGGGCTTCGGCCCGGCCCTGCTCATCGCGCTGTGCATCGGCTGGGGCCGCCCCGGCTGGTACGTCGCCGGGGCGATGTTCGCCCTCACCGGCCTCGCCGCCCCGCTCGCTGTGCGGTGGGCCCGGCGGACCCGGACCGGTGGCGGTGCGCTCAGGCCTGCGGGGTCGCCGAGGCCCCGAGCGGGTGTTCCCCAGGGCGGTTCGTGACGCCCCTGGTCAGAACGGCCGAGCTGCCGAGGACCGTGCCGGCCGGGCCCGCGTCCGTCGCGCGCGCCAGCACCGTGCGCTGCCCGAGGAACGCCGAGGTCTTCCGGTCGAAGATCCACTGGGTCTGTTCGCCCTCGGCGGTACGGGCCACGGCGACGCCCTCGCGGCCCGCCGCGTCCCTCGCGGACGGCAGCACGGTCGTCCCCGGGATCCGCGCCGCGGCCCCGTACAGCGCGGCCGTCACCTTCGGCGGCGCCCAGGTCTCGGTCAGCAGCGTGCCGATGGCGGTGAAGGCCCGCTGGTGCGCGTCGCCGCCACCGGTGGTGCGGGTCTGCGCGTAGACCAGGCTCAGCAGGGTCTCCGGGTCGGTCGGCAGAGAGGCGACGTAGGTGTGGGTCGGGTTCGTGACCGACGCCGTCGGGGCACCTCCCTCCGCCAGACGGGGCGTGGCGCCCCGGTGGTCGAGCGTGTAGACGGGCGCCCGGACACCGAGCGGGCTGTCCGGCGCGCCCTGCTCGCGCAGCAGGCCCTCGCGGCTGCCGTCGGCGGACAGCCAGACCTGACGCCGGTGCGCCGGCGGCAGCGCGGCGGATCCGCCGGCCGCGCTCCGGGCCGCGTACGCGACCAGGCTCTCGATGTACACGAACTGCTCGGGACGCGCCTCGGCCCGCGGACTCGCCGCCGCCACGAGCGCGGCCCGCGTCAGGATCTGGCCGGGTCCGGGCGCGGCGACCCCGGCGTGCGGGGCGGGTACGGGCGGCGCGGGCGACTCGCCCGCGACCACGGTCAGGGCGACGGCGCTCACGGCGACGGTGCAGGCCACCGCCGGGAGCGCGAAGCGCGGGACGCGGCGACGCGCACGGAGGGGACCGGGCGCCTCGGTCGCGTTGAGGATCCGGTGCTTGAGCGCCTGCCGGCGCACCGGGGGCAGGTCCGGCACCTCGGGAGGCGGCAGCAGAGCCGCGAGCTCGGCGCGGAGGGCTTCGTCGGCGGGGGTGTTCACAGCGAGTTCTCCGGGGCGGGTCGGCGCGCGAGCGCGGGGGCGGGGGCGGGGAGGGAGGAGCGGTCGGGGACGGGAACGGTGACCGCGATGGGGTGGGCAGCGGCGGGAGCGGTGGTCGCGACGGCGTGGGCGGGGCGAGCGGGGCGGGGGTCGGCGAGCACGGTTCGGGCGGAGGCGGGCTGCGGGGCCGCGCTGCCGCCGGAGCGTGCGTCGGCCAGAGCGGTCCGGGCAGAACCGGACTGCGGGGCCATGCCGCAGCCGGAAGGGACCTCGCCCGGCACGGCTCGGGCAGAGCCGGGCTCCGCGTACTCGCTGCCGCCGGAGCGGACGTCACCCGGCACGGCTCGTACGGAGCCCGACTGCGGGGCCATGCCGCCTACGGGGCAGGGTCCCGCGGGCACGGCTCGGGAAGAGCCCGGCTCCGCGTACTCGCTGCCGCCGGAGCGGGTGTCCCCCAGCCCGGTTCCGCCGGAGCGGACCTCGCCCGGCGTGGTCCGGGCGCCGGTGCCACCGGCCCCGTCTCCCCTCCGCGCCTTCCGTGCCTTCCGTACCGCCTTCAACTCCGCGTCCGCGAGCGCCCGCAGGCGGTCCCGGGCGCGGGAGAGGCGGGAGCGGACCGTGCCGGTGGGGATGCCCAGGGCCTCGCCGGCCGCGGCGTAGTCGAGGCCGGCCCACACCACGAGGGCGAAGACCTCGCGGTCGCGGCGGCGCAGGCGCTTCAGGGCGGCGCGGGCGGCGGTCAGTTGCTCCGTGTCGTACAGGCGGGTCACGACGTCGTCGGCGAAGTCCGGGAGCACGCCTCGGTCGGCGAGCCGGGCCAGGGCCGTGTCGCGGCGGCGGGCCTCGCGGGCGGTGCTGCGCAGGATGTTGGTCGCGATGCCGAGCAGCCAGGGGCGCAGGCCGTCGCCGTCGGGGCGCAGGCGTTCGCGGCAGCGCCATGCCTCCAGGAAGGTGGCGGAGACGACGTCCTCGGCTGCGGCCTGGTCGCCGCAGACGCGCATGGCGTACCGGAACAGGACCTGCGCGTGCTCGTCGTAGGCCTCGCCGAGTGCCGTGGTGTCCCCGGCACGGAAACGATTCCTCATAGGTGATTCCACATGGAGTACTGGGCGCTGGTTCGCCCGGGTTCCCGTGACCTGCGCCACATCCGCCCCGTCTCTGCCGTTGGTGTGGCGCAGGTCACGGGAACGGGGGCCGCCCTTCCGCCCAGTGCTGATCATGAACAACATCTCGCAGAAGCGCACGACCCGTCGGACCCTGCTGCGCGGGCTCACGCTCGCCGCCGCCGGTACCTGCCTCCCCGCCGCCGTCGCGCACGCCGCCACCCCGGCCGCCGCGGCGACCGCCCCCACCGAGACGTACACGCTGACGCTCACCCACCTGGGGCGCACCGGCGCGCCGACCACCGCCTACACCACCTACGTGGTCGGCGTCTCCGGCGCGGCGGCCGCGGTCAAGGAGAAGATCAGCGAATCGCCCGACGCGACCGTCACCCTCCAGGTCCCCAAGGGGCGTTATCTGCTGCACTCCTCGATCAACGTGTACGACCCGCGGATCGAGACGGACTGGATCGTCCAGCCGCGGCTGGACGTGGACGGCGACACGACCGTCGTCTTCGACGCGCGGACGGCCGAGCCGGTCGACATCTCGCCTCCGGAGGCCGGAACCGCGTACCGGCTGGGCGGCACGTACGTCCAGGTCTCCCACGAGGGCGGCACCGCGTTCGCGAGCATCGTCAACTCCACCCCGTATCTGCGGACGGCGCACCAGGGCCCCGCGGCCGAGCCGGGTTCGGTGCAGCAGTGGTTCGACGCGTACTGGAAGGGCGAGAAGCGGGGGTACGCCCTCGGCTACACCTTCACGTCCGACCGCGTGCTGACCGGCATCGTCCGGCAACCGAAGGTCTCCGAACTCGGCACCCTCACGGTCCGCACCGTCGCGCCGGAGACGGGTGGCGGGTACGGGTTCCTCGACCTGGTGCCGGCCGGTGACACCGCCGTGGCCCTGCCGCACCCGTTCCAGGTCCCGGGCGACACCACGTTCATGATCACACCCGACCGCGGCGCCTGGGAGCTGCTCTACAGCGCCCCCACCGCCACCGAGGAAGCCACGCCGAACCGGTACCACGTGTCCGGCGTACGCGTACGGGCCGGGGCCACCACCCTCGTCACCTTCGACACCCCGGTCTTCGGCCCCGCCCTGGATCCGACGCCGGGCGCCCGGCCCGCCGGCCTGCGCACCGGGAACACACTCGGCCTGGACCTGGCCCTGCTCGCGGACGGTGAAGGCCACCGGCCGAGCGCGCCCCTGTTCGAGGGGGCGAGCACCACCCTGCACCGCAACGGCCTGCTCGTCGGCACCCGGCGCGGGACGCCGGGACGGGCGGAGTTCACCGTGCCGTCCGCCCGGGGCGACTACCGTCTCTCCACCACGGCTGCCCGCCCCGGCGGCCGGGTCACGGCGGCCTGGACCTTCACCTCGGCGGCCACCGCCGCACCGGCCGAACTCCCGCTCAGCGTCGTCCGCTTCACACCGGAGCTGCGGCCTGACGGCACCGCCGCGCCGTACACCACCTCGCTCGTGCCGGTGACGGTGCAGGGCGCGGCCTCGGTGTCGGGCGTCCGGTGCCTGGCCGTCTCGGTGTCCACCGACGCGGGCACGACCTGGACCCGGGTGCCCATGGTCGGCGGCCGGGCCTCCGTCCGTACGCCGGGTGCGGGCGGCACGGTGTCCTTCCGCGCCGAGCTGACGGACGCCGTCGGCAACACCCTCACCCAGACGCAGATCGGCGCCTACCGCGTCACCGCCGGCTGATCCCTGGCGGCGGAGAGACAGAGAGCCCGGGCTCCCGGGAGAACGAGAGAACGAGAGAACGACGGGCCGGGCAGGTCGCTGACCTGCCCGGCCTCTCGGATCGCGCCTGTCGGGGCGTACGGCCTAGCCCCGGTCGCCCCCGAGGACGTCGAGCCGCATCGACGCGAGCCGCTCGGGCTCGGCGATCACCTCGATGCCGGTGATCAGACCGTCCGTCACGGCGAAGGTGAGCACCAGCTTCAGACGGCCCATCGGCGCCATCGCCAGGCCGACCGTGCCGTCGACGAGCACCACGCCGGTGAACCGGGCGCGGCCCATCGCGGCCATCGCGCCCCGCGCGACGGTGTGGCCGCCCGCGACGACGATCGGCTCGGGCGTCGGGACGACCCGGCGGTCGGCGTGGAGCACGACGTCCGGGTGGAGGAGGGAGACCAGGGCGGCGAAGTCGCCGCCCCGGGTCGCCGCCAGGAAGGCGTCGACGACGACACGCCGCCGCGCCAGGTCGGCGGCGGCCGACGGGGCCGGGGTGGCGCCGCCCTTGACCCGGCGGCGGGCGCGGCTGGCGAGCTGGCGCACGGCCGCCGCGTTGCGGTCGAGGAGGGGGGCGATGTCCTCGAAGGGGACGGCGAACATGTCGTGCAGGACGAAGGCGAGGCGTTCGGCGGGAGCGAGCGTGTCGAGGACGACGAGGAGGGCGACGCCGACGGAGTCGGCCATCAGCGCCTCCTCCTCCGGGTCGCGGCCGGGCCGGTCGGGCTCCGTCTCGCGCAGCAGGTCGTCGAGGGCGTCCTCGCGGCGCCGGTCCCGGGACCTGAGCATGTTCAGGCAGACCCGGGAGACGACGGTGGTGAGCCAGCCGCCGAGGTTGTCGACGCCCTCGATGCCGGCGGCGTCCGCCCGCAGCCAGGCTTCCTGGAGGGCGTCGTCGGCTTCGGCGAGCGAGCCGAGCATGCGGTAGGCCACCGCCCTCAGATGGCCGCGGTCCTCCTCGAACCGCCGGGTGAGCAGCTCGCCTTCGTCCCTCTTGTCCATGGTCCCCCGCTTCACGATGTCCCGTCGGCCGTTCATGATCACTGCCGATCGGCAGAACGCATCATGGCAGCCGGGGTGTTCACCCCTCCGCCACGGGGGTGCCCTGGTGGTAGTACATGCGCCAGCCCGTCCCGCTCGTGGCCTCCTCCGCCTCGCCTTCCCCCTCCGCCTTGCGCCAGAGGGAGCTGCGGAGCGCCCGCCGGCCGTCGATGAGCGTCTCGTAGGTGACGTGGACGAGGCCCGGCGCGAGAAGCACCCCGCGCAGGCCGGAGGGCTCGTAGCGCGGGCCGTCCGCCGTTCCGCCTTCGAGTCCGGGGAGCGCGGCGAGCATCTCCTCGTACGTCCAGCGGCGTCCGGAGGCGCCGACCTCGACGAACTCGGGGTCGAGAAGGCGGCGGGCCTCGGCGGCGGAGACGCGGGCGGCGGGGTCCATGAGGCGCAGCTCGCCGGCGAGGGCGGCGGCGATCGCCTCCTGCGCGCTGTCGCGGTACGGGCGTTCCTCTTCGTCGTTCATGCGGTCATCCTCCCCCGTCCAGGGGCCGGGCCCCAGGGTATTTCGTACCGATGGGTAGGCGGGCGGACGCTCTTGCTATACCTTCCGTCTAATAGCTTGCTAGACGCGATGTCTAACAAGCGAGCGTTCCTGCCCCCCGAGGTCACCAAGGAGCCGCACCATGGCAAGCAGCACCGTCCGGCCGGCGGACCAGGCCGGCCCCTCCCTGACCGCGACGCCCGCCCCGGACGCGCCCGAGCGCGAGGCGGCCCGGCGGCTGCTCGACTCCTCCGCCAGGCTGTCCTACGACCCCGCCACCGAGGTGGACTGGGACACCCCGCTCGACGAGGGCTTCCACGGCATGAGCCCCGAGTGGAGCACCCTCTACGGCACGCGCTACTGGCAGGAGTTGACCGAGGCACAGCGCCGGGAGCTCACCCGGCAGGAGTCCGCCTCGGTGGCCAGCACGGGCATCTGGTTCGAGATGATCCTGCAGCAGATGGTGCTGCGCGACATGTACGCGAAGGACCCGACGGACCCCCGGTTCCAGTGGGCCCTGACGGAGGTCGCCGACGAGTGCCGGCACTCGATCATGTTCGGGCGCGGCGCGGCCAAGCTGGGCGCCCCCGCCTACCGCCCGGCCCGCTTCGTGCGGGAGCTCGGCCGCGCCTTCAAGACGCTCGCGGTCGGCGAGGCCGCGTACGCCTCGATCCTCGTCGCCGAGGAGGTGCTCGACGTCATGCAGCGCGACTGGATGCGCGACGAGCGGGTCGCCCCGTTCGTGCGCACCATCAACAACATCCATGTCGTCGAGGAGTCGCGGCACATGAAGTTCGCCCGCGAGGAGACCCGCGCGCGGCTGCGCCACGCCGGCCCGGTGCGGCGGCACGTCCAGGCGCTGGTCGTCGCCGTCGCGTCGTACTTCATCGTCACGAGCATGGTGAACCGCGAGGTGTACGCGAACGCGGGCCTCGACACCGAGCGGGCGCTCGCCGAGGCCCGCGCCAACGAGCACCACAAGTCCCTGATGCGGTCGAGCTGTGCGGGCCTGATGGAGTTCCTGGCCTCCTGCCGCCTCCTCACCCGCCCCGCGCTCGCCTTCTACCAGCGCGCCCACCTCATCTGACCTGCCCGAGCGACGAGCGGACGAGCCGACGACGCCATGACGTACGCCATCACCCAGACCTGCTGCAACGACGCCACCTGCATCGCCGTCTGCCCGGTCAACTGCATCCATCCGACCCCGGACGAGCCGGACTTCGGCCGCACCGAGATGCTGTACATCGACCCCCGGTCCTGCATCGACTGCGGCGCCTGCGCCGACGCCTGCCCGGTCGACGCGATCTTCCCCGCGGACGCCCTCGCCCCCGGGCAGCGGGAGTACGCAGCGGTCAACGCCGCCTACTACGAGCAGCGCCCGGCGCGCCCCGAGCCCGTGACCGGACCGACCTTCCACCCCTGGGGCCAGCCGTCCTTCCCGCGCAGCCTGCCGTCCGACTTCGCGCCCATCCGGGTCGCGGTCGTCGGCACCGGGCCCGCCGGGATGTACGCCGCCGAGGACCTGCTCCTGCACACCGGCGCCGAGGTGACCCTGGTCGACCGGCTGCCGGTGGCCGGCGGACTCGTCCGGTACGGCGTGGCGCCCGACCACCCGGCGACCAAGCGGATCGGCGACGCCTTCGCCCGCTTCCACACCCATCCCCGGGTGCGCATGTACCTCGGCGTCGACGTCGGTACGGACGTCACGGCGGAGGAACTGGCCGCGCACCACGACGCCGTCGTGTACGCGGTGGGCGCCGCGACCGACCGGCGGCTCGGCGTCCCCGGCGAGGACCGGCCCGGCAGCCTCTCGGCGACCTCGTTCGTCGCCTGGTACAACGCGCACCCGGAGGTGGCGCCGGACGCCGTCGACCTGTCGGGCACCGAGCGGGTCGTGGTGGTCGGCACCGGCAACGTGGCCCTCGACGTCGCCCGCATCCTGGTGACCGACCCCGAGACCCTGGCCGCGACCGACATCGCCGACCACGCGCTGGCCGCGCTGCGGGCCTCCTCCGTGCGGGAGGTGGTGCTGCTCGCCCGGCGCGGCCCCGAGGACGCCTCCTGCACCGCCTCCGAGCTGCTCGCCCTCGGGAAGCTGCCCGGGGTACGGCTCGTCGTCGACGACGAGGACCCGCGGACCTGGGCCGCCGTCGAGGCCGCCGCGCCCCACGAGAAGGCGGCGCTGCTGCGCGGCGCGGACCGTGAGCGCGTCGACTGGTCCGGGGCGCCCGGACCGGAGCGGCGGATCGTCTTCCGGTTCCACTCCGCGCCCGAGGAGATCCTGGAGGGCGCGGTGCGGGTGACCGGCCCGGACCCCGCCGGGAGCGTCGAGATCCCCGCCGGCACGGTGCTGCGCGCCGTCGGCTACCGGGGCATGCCGGTGGCGGGACTGCCGTTCGACGAGGCGACGGGCACCGTGCCGCACGAGAACGGGCGGGTGGCGGGCCGGCCCGGCACCTACGTCGTCGGCTGGATCAAGCGCGGCCCCTCGGGCGGCATCGGCGCCAACCGGACCTGCGCCGCGGAGACCGTCGGCACCCTCCTCGCCGACGCCGTCGACGGGATCCTGCCCCTCCCGGCCGGCGGCGCCCGCGCCTTCGACCGGCTGGCCCGCGGCCGGGCGAGGACGGTCGTCGACGCCCGGGGGCTCGCCGCCATCGAACGCGCCGAGCTCGCCCGCGGCGGGGCGGCGGGCCGGCCCCGCGTGAAGCTGGGCACGGTACCCGAGCTGGTCGCCGCCGCCCGCGGCCGCCGCCGGCTGTCCCGCTGACCGCGGCCCGTCGCCGCCGCCACCCCTCCCCCATGGAGGTGGGGCGGCGACGGGCCGCGGGGGCGCGGAACGACGGGGAACGCGCGAGGCACTTCCGGCGTGGCATCCGAATACGGTCGGATGATCCCGATATGAGTGCGAAGCATGACTGAGAAGACAGCTGTCGTGGTGGGCGTGGACGGTTCCGAGCACAGCCTGCGGGCGCTCGAATGGGCCCTCGGGGTCGCGCACCACCTGGAGGCGCCGCTGACCGTGGCCCACGTCCGCTCCGAGGCCCTCCAGCTCGGCAGCGCCCGGATCTCCTCCCTCGGCCCCGCCCCCACGATCCCCGACACCGTCCTCGACGCGCTCGCCGACCGGATCGGGGCGAAGACCGAGGGGCTCGACGTGCGCTACGACTCGCTCGACGGCTCCGTCGTCGACGCCCTGACCGGGGCCGCGCGCGACGCCCGGCTGCTCGTGGTCGGCTCCCGCGGGCGGGGCGGCTTCAAGAGCCTGCTCCTCGGGTCGACGAGCCGCACCCTGGCCGCTTCCGCGCCCTGCCCGGTGGTGGTCGTCCCGCACGAGGCGCGGGCCGCGTCGCTGGAGGGCGGCGCCGGGGCGGGACGGGTCCTGCTCGGGCTGCACGTCGAGGAGACCCCGGACGAGGTCGTCGACTTCGCCTTCGAGGCGGCGCGACGGCGCGGGGTGTCGCTGGAGGTGGTGACGGCCTATCCCGTGCCCCCGTCCCCCGCCCTGCTCATCGGCGCCCCCGCGCCCGCCCTGCAGGTGCCGCCGCCGTTGCCCGACGAGACCCCCGAGGTGGTCGAGTCGACCACCCGACACCAGGACGAGCGGCTGCGCCCGTTCACCGATCGCTATCCCGGGGTGGAGGTCGTGCGCACCGTCACGCCCGTCGACGCGGCCGGACGGCTTGTGGAGGACTCCCAGGAGGCGGGACTCGTGGTCGTGGGGCGGCACCGGCGGCACCGGGTCGAGACCCTGCTCGTCGGCTCCGTCGCGCACGCGGTGCTGCACCACGCGGCCTGCCCGGTCGCCGTCGTCCCACCGGTCGACCGGCCCTGACCACGCCCCCGCGCGGCATGTGACGCCACCCGGCGCGCCGCCGGAGCGCAAGCGGGCAGAAATGCGCCGAATTCACCTCTTCGGGTGATGGCGGACATGGAGAAACGTGTCTGCCCGCGTGGGTGCCGGGAACCTCGTCCCACGGGGGGCCGATCCACTGGAGCGTGTCCATGCATCTGATCCGACGCCGCGAACCGCACCTCGCCGTCCGGTCGAGCGAGGGCCTGACCACCGTCGAGCTGTACGGCGAGCTCGACCTGGTGCTGGTGCAGCGCGTCCGGCCCGAACTCGACGACCTCACCCGCGAGGCCGCCGCGTTCACGGTCGATCTGCGCTCTCTCGCCTTCTGCGACGCCTCGGGGCTCGGGCTCCTGGTGCGGTGTGCCCAACGCGTACGAGGGCGGGGCGCGGCCTGGCGCCTGGTGTGCGACCAGCCGATGATCCTGCGGCTGATCCGGCTGGCCGGCCTCGACGACGTACTGCGCCCTGAGCCGTCCGCCCCGGAGCCCGGCGACGGGGCGCCCACCGGGGCGGCCCGGCCACCGGCGCCCCGCGTGGGACGCCCGGGCCGACTGCGGGTGTGAACCCGCCTCCTCGCGCGGTGCGCGGCCGCTACGCGGGCAGCAGCTCTCCCGCGCCCCCGTGTTCCCTGGTCTGGCCGCCCGCGCCGGGGAAGGCGCGTTCGAGCACGCCCTGCGGGCGCAGGCCCGACAGGCGGAGCTCGACGATGCCGCGCACGGCCGGCCACTCGTCGTCGAGGACGGAGTAGAACGCCGTGTCGCGGACGACCCCGTCCAGACCGCGGGAATGAGCCCGGCGCACGCCCTCGCAGGTGGCGCCGAGGCGTTCGATCGCGGCCCGGGAGCGGCTGTTGCGGGCGTCGGCGCGCATCGAGAGCCGGCGTACGCCCCAGGTCTCGAACGCGTGACGCAGCATGAGGTACTTGGCCTCGGTGTTGACGCCGGTCCCGCGCGCCTCGGTGGAGATCCAGGTGTTGCCGATCTCCACCGCGTCGGGCACGGCCGTCAGGGGGTCGCCGTGGGGCGTGCCGGTGGTCGGCGGCCACACGAGGGGCCCGCGCCAGTAGTCGAGTTCGAGGAACCTGGTGGATCCGAGAACCCGGCCGTTGCGGGGATTGACCAGGGCGAAGGGCAACGCCCTGCCCGCCGCCTGATCGGCGAGCGCGCGGGCGATGTAGTCGCAGGACGCGTCAAGGCCGTGGGGCACGGCGGTGTAGGCATAGGCCGCACGATCCAGTGCGCCCGCCCAGGCGATGCCCTCGGCGTGGCGCATGGCCAGCGGCTCCAGGCGCACGGTGCGCCCGGCAAGGACTACAGGTACTGGCACGGAACCTCGGGTCTTTCACGGGCAGGGGACATCCCACGCCGGATCACGGCGGGAATGACGGGGTGAGGTTCGCGCCGGATGCCGACCACTTCGCCTGATGGGCAAAACGGGCCATGAAACGGTTCGTCACCGGTGCGAGGAGGACAGTATGCAGCCCGCAGCGCGTCCTGAACAGAACCCCACACGAACCCGAGCGCACGGCTGGGTGAATGTCCGGTTCACCCCGATCCCTCACATGGCGCAAACCCCCTCCGAAGCCCCCTGCCGAGGGGCCCTAGGAAACCGTTTCCGCGCAGGTGGGATGCCCCCAGCCGTCGGGGTTCTTGGTGATCGTCTCGCCCTTGTCGTAGGGCTTTCCGCAGCGGCAGCGGCCGGGGAACCTGGCCTTGAGCGTGGGGCTCTTGGAGGAGCCCCCCTTGCGGGCCGTGCCCGCCGCCTTCGGGGCGCGCTTCGCGCCCGCCGGGCGGGTCGATCCGGGCTCCGGCGGCGGCAGCGGCGAGCCGGCGGCGGAACCCGCGGCCTCCTGGGTACGGGCGGAGTGGCTGGCGGCCCGGTCGGCGGCGTCGTTGAGGGGGTCGCCGTCGACCTGGTGGGCGGGGGTGTACACGAACTCGACGCGCCGGTCGGCGAGCAGCTCGTCGATCCGCACCACCAGGTCCTTGTTGGCGACCGGGGTGCCGGCCGAGGTCTTCCAGCCCTTGCGGCGCCAGCCCGGCAGCCAGGTGGTGACGGCCTTCATCGCGTACTGCGAGTCCATCCGCACCTCGGCGGGCACGGCGGGGTCGATGTGTTCGAGCAGCCTGAGCAGCGCGGTCAGTTCGGCGACGTTGTTGGTCGCCGTGCCGAGCGGCCCGGCCTCCCAGTGGGCGATCTCGCCGTCCCCGGCGCCGATGACCCAGGCCCAGGCCGCGGGACCCGGATTGCCCTTGGACGCGCCGTCGCACGCCGCGATGATCTTCTCTGTCATCCTCCGATCCTGACATGTCCCCCGACAGGTCAGTGACCACCCGGTCCCGTGACGGGTCAGTGACCACCCGGCGCGGCGCACAGCCGTGCCACCTCGGCGCGGAGCGCGTCCCGGCCGATGGCGTCGGCCCGGGTGGCCGGCACGGTGCAGGCGTACGCCCCGGCCACGGAGCCGTGCAGGGCGCAGGTGCGGACCGGCGCCCCGGCGAGCCAGGCCGCCAGGAAGCCCGCCGCGAAGGCGTCGCCGGCGCCGTTGCTGTCGACGACGGGGGCGGGCGGGGTGACGGCGGGCACGTGGACGAGCGGGGCGTCCGTGCCGTCCAGGAGGTACGCGCCCGCGGCGCCGGCGGTGGCGACGACGACGGACGCGCGGCCGTGGGCGGCGATGGCGCGCATGGTGCGTTCCGGGTCGTCCAGGGCGACGGCGGAGAGGAAGACGACGTCGGCCTCGTACGCGAACGCCTCGTGGTAGGCGGCGGATCCGTCCCAGTCGTGCAGGTCGGTCGAGAGGGTCAGCCCGGCGTCGCGCAGGGTGGGCAGGGCGTGGGCGCAGGGCTGGGTCAGGGAGACGTGGGCGTGGCCGCTGCGGGCGGCGAGCGCCTGCACCGTCTCCGGCGGCAGCCGGTCCTCGTCGTCGCCCCGGGTCGCGTCGTACAGCGAGAGCCGGCGTCCGTCCGGTCCGACCAGGTTGACGGCGCGCTTGGTCCCGGCGGGGTGGGGCACCTCGGTGAGCGGGATGCCCTGCTCCCGGTGGAAGCGTCGTACGAGCTCGCCCTCGGGGTCCGCGCCGACCAGGTCGAGGTGGTGGGTCCGCAGTCCCAGCCGGTGCAGCCCGAGGGCGACGAAGTCGCCGGTCTGACCGGCCCGGGTCTCGATGCCGGGCCGGATCATGTGGCTGTCGGCGAAGGGCAGGGGGAGTTCGGGGACGTACACGATGGTGTCGACGCCGGCACCGCCGAGGACGAGGACGTCGATGTCGGTCTCGGCATCACTGGTGCTGTCGCTGCTCATGCGCGCAGTCAAACAGCGCCCGCCGGAGCCCTGCAAGATCCTGCAAGAAATTTCCGCAAGACCGCCCCGGGCCGTCCGCGTCCTGCGGCGCGGTCCGGGAGCGGTCGGGCGGTGCCCCCCGTCAGTCCTGGGCCGGGAGGCCGTCCATGGTGGCCGGGAGGCTGTCCATGAAGGAGCTGACCGAGAAGACGGCGCGGCCGGGGCCCGCCGGGCCGTAGCCGGGGGGCGAGCTGAGGCCGTGGGACTCCATGGTCGCGCGGTAGGCCTCCAGGAGCCG
Source organism: Streptomyces sp. NPDC093111 (assembly GCF_040683955.1). Taxonomy (NCBI): domain Bacteria; kingdom Bacillati; phylum Actinomycetota; class Actinomycetes; order Kitasatosporales; family Streptomycetaceae; genus Streptomyces; species Streptomyces sp. NPDC093111. The sequence goes on from NZ_JBFBNW010000009.1 coordinate 300,830, forward strand.
GATGTGGTACTCCAGCGGGGCGCCCTCCGGGTTGGCCTTGCCGAGGGGGGTGGTGGGCTCGGGGCACCAGGTGGTGAAGCGGGGCGTGATGCCGCGCGACATGAAGTAGTCCAGGCCCTCCGTCGTGGAGGCGATGGCCTCGTCGACCGTGGTGAAGCCGAAGGGCTCGGCCATCTCGACGCCCGCCACGAAGTTGGGGATGACGTTGCGCGGCCCGAAGACCTCCGCCGAGTCCAGGATCCGGCGGTGCCACTCGTCGCGGCCGACGTAGCGCTCCTTGCCGGGGCAGTAGAGCTCGAACAGGCGCTTGTCCCACACCTCGTAGTTGGGGTGGTAGATCTGGATCCCGTAGTCCTTGAAGCGCTGGACGTCGGCCTTGGGCAGCGCCTGGGCGACGACCTTGCCGATCCAGCGGCCGGGGAAGCGCTCCTCGATGGCCTGCGCGTACTGGCCGTAGAAGTCCGCCTCGTCCTTGCCGCCGACCTGCGAGGTGACCGCGCCGCCGGTCAGGGTGTAGGCGGTCGAGGCGCCGGTCGTGTCGTACTTGTCGATGATCGCCAGCGCCTCCAGGACCTCCTCCACGTCCTTGACTCCGGTGTAGGGGCGTCCGGCGGCCTTGTGCTGGCGCCAGTTGTGGTTGATGTCGCAGTACTGGCACTCCTCCTTGGCGCCGAAGTACTGGCAGACGCGGAAGACGGTGAGGTAGATCAGATAGCCCCACTGGATCGTGGGGGCCACCTCCATCACGGACTTCCCGCTGGCGAGGGTGTGCCGGTAGTACTCCGGCATGGGCGGCAGGCCGACGTCCGCGATGCGGCGCCCGTCGAGGTACAGCCCGAGCATCCCGTCGTCACCCGCGGCGACGCGGTACGGCGAGGCCGGGTTGACGCGGACGGACACCACGGTGCGGCGCAGCTCGTACGGGCCGCCGGTGAGCACGATCTCCTCCGGCGGGCGGCGCAGGGCGGCCTCGCCGAGCTCCGGCAGCGTGCGGTGGTCGAAGGAGAAGATGAAGTACGACTTCGGCTTGACCTCGCCGGACGCCTCGTTGGAGCTGTCCGTGAGGGCCGAGTCGTCGAAGGCGATGCCGCCGCGCAGCAGATCCTCCTTGATCACCGCCTCCCTGGGGACGTGCGGGAAGCGGTGCATGAGGTCTTCGACCTCGTCGGTGCGGCGGATCATGCGCGGTTACATCTCCTCGGTCGGGCGGGTCATGAGCCGTGGTGGGCCCCCGCCACCCTAGGACGGCGGAGGGCGGTGCGGCATCCGGCTGGGGTCGCACCCGGCCTAGGTCGCGAGACCGAGGCCGGATACGACCGGGTGCCCCGGCCGGATCGCGTCCGTGCCGGCGCCGGAGGGCGGCCGTCCCCGTGCCGGATCGCGTCCGTCCCGACGCCGGAGGGCGGCCGTCGCGGATCAGAAGTTGCCGTAGTTGACCTGCCAGGTGGGCAGGCCCATCCGGCGCCACACCGCGACCACCCGGTCCCGGTCGTCCAGCGACACGCGGACCGCGTAGCGGTGGCGTACGTGCGCGTCGAAGAGCTCGGCCTTGACGATGTCGTCGGAGCGGCCGTCGTCGGAGGCCCGCATCCACAGCTCGTCGTACGGCACCTCGTACCGCTCCAGCCATGCCTCCGTCAGCGCCCGGTGGTCCTCGCTGCGGCCGGAGAGCAGCACGATCCGGTCCTGGTGGGAGCGCTGGAAGGCGCGCAGGGCCTCGCGGACCGACTCGTTGAGCAGGTCGAGGTCGCAGCGGCTGAAGTCGTACGGTCCGCGGTCGCCGCGCAGCGCCAGGGTGCCGTCGATGTCGCACATGACGGCGGAGGGCAGCGCGGGGTCGGCGACGTACGGGGTGACGGCCGGCCGGTCGTTGAGCCAGGCGTCGGTGAGCCGCCAGCCGCCGCGGGTGGCCTTGGCGTGCTTGTCGGCGAGGATGCGGATGATCTCCTCGCCGACGGGCCGCTCGCGGGCGGCGTCGCGGCGGACGCACTCGTCGACGGGCACGTCGGTGAAGTCGTGCACGACGAAGGTGGCTTCGCGGCCGGCGACGGCGGCCTTGAGGCGCTTGGGGATGTGCGGGGTGAGGTGGGTGTTGTCGACGACGACGTCGAATCCGTCGTCGACGGCGGCGCGGACGGCCGCGTCCTGGATCTCGAGGACGGTCAGCTCGTGGGCGTGCGAGCGGCGGTCGCCGCCCGGCACGTCGAGCATGGCGCGCAGGTCGTCGAGGTTGACCCGGCGCATTCGGCCCTCGGACCGCTCCTGGAGGGCGCGGGCGGCGGTCGTCTTGCCCGAGGCGGGCAGTCCGGTCATGACATGGACCACGGGCACGGTCAGTTCTCCTCGTCGGTGGTGAAGGGGTCGGCGGTCTCGGGACGCAGGGAACGCCAGGTGAGCAGGTCGGTGGGGCGCCCGTCGAGGCGCAGGAAGAGGGCCGAGCGCAGGCTCGGGTCGGGCAGTTCCCGCGCCGCGCGGGCGAACGCGCCCCGGTCGCCGCCGAGCGGGGCGAGCGCCGCGTACGCCGTGTCGATGGCGCGCTCCCGCGCGGCGAAGGCGTCCTCCAGTCCGGCGACGACGGACCGCACCCAGGTGTCGAACTCGTCCGGCACCTGCTCCAGGAGCGCGTCCAGCGGCCGACCGCCCTGGGAGCGCACGCCCCCGAGCTCGGCCATGGACAGGCCCAGGCCCTGGGCGAGTCGCTTGGCGGAGGTGCCGGCGAAGCGCTGGATGCCGTGGCCGCGCCAGATGTCCCGCTCGGTGACGCCGGTGAGGACCTTGTGGAGGCGCACGTACTCGGCGATCTTCGCCTTGGCGCGTGTCCCGGAGGCGAAGCGCAGCACGAAGCCCTCGGCGTCGGTGCCGGTCGCGGGGGCGCCGTCGGGCAGCGTGCTCGACTCCGTCAGCTTGACGAGTTCGTCGAGCGGCATCGGCGGGTGGACCGTGACGACGGAGCCGACGCCCGTCCAGTGGGCCGCCGCCTCGGCGAGGGCGAGTTCGGTGCCGTCCGGGCCGAAGGCGGCGAGCAGGACGAGGTCCCGGCGGTCGCCGTAGTCGACGACGATCCGGTTCTGCGGGTACAGGATCTCGGCGAGGTACGTCACGCCGGGCACCAGCGCCGAGGTGTCGGCGGCGTCGAGGCGGCGCTGCGCCCAGGTGGCCTGGGTGCTGATGAAGGAGCCCTTGGAGGCGACGTGCCAGCGGTCCGCGTAGTGGAAGAGGACGCCGAGGCTGCCGTCGACCTTCTCGTACACCTCGAAGGGCTCTTCGGGCAGCGCGGGCGCGTAGGGGCGGCCGGACTCGTGTTCGGAGACGTTGAAGAACTTCGGCAGGGGCAGGGCCACGACGCGGCCGGTGCTGTCGTCGGCGACGAGACCGCGGCAGCGGACCGTGACCTCGTTCCACACGCCTTCGTACTGACAGACCCGTGTGTACGTGTAGATGGACAGCGGCAGCTCGGGGTGCGACTTGCGGGTCACATGCCCGGCTTCGACGGCTGCCGCCAGTTCCTGCGCCGGCAGCAGCGCGTCGAGAGTCAGGTACGCCTGGCTCATGGGTTCCCTCCCGGTTTCAAGGAGGCCCATTGTTCCGGTCGGTGCCCCGCCCTGACCAGCCGTTTTAGGAGCGCCGCCCGGCCACCTGCGCGAGCAGGCGGCGGCGTCGGCCGGCGTCGGCCGCGAGCTCGATCGCGGTCCAGGCCATGGCGAGGCCGCCGTCGAGGACGGCGCGGTCGGCCGCGGGGGTGGTGCCGTAGCGGGTGAACTCCGGGTTGTGCATGATCGCGTCGCCGCAGTCGTAGCCGATCATCGGGTGGATGGTCGGCACGAGGTGGGAGACGTTGCCCATGTCGGTGGAGCCGCCGCGCAGGCTCGGGTCACAGGCGGGGACGGTGCGGCCGAGGGCCTGGGCCGCGGCCCGGTACGCCTCGCCCATGGCGAGGTCCTGGCGCAGGTCGGCGTAGTCGTTGCCGACGGTCTCCAGGGCGAGTTCGGCGCCGGTGGCGAGGGCGCCGGCCTCGAAGCAGGCGCGGATCCTGGCCTTGAGTTCGGCCAGTTCCTCGCTGGTGCCTGCGCGGCAGTCGTACGTGGCGGTGGCCCGGCCGGGGATGACGTTGGCGGCCTCGCCGGCGGAGGTGACGACGCCGGAGACGACGGCGCCGGGGATCATCTGCTGGCGGTGGGCCGCGATGGCGACCTGAGCGATCATCAGGGCGTCGGCGGCGTTGACGCCGCGGTGCGGCATCGCGGCGGCGTGCGCGGTGACGCCGGTGTAGGTGACGTCGAGGCTGGTGATGGCGAGCGAGGTCATGCCGACGGCGTCCTGCGGGGCGGCGTGGACCATCATCGCGGCGGCCAGGTCGTCGAAGGCTCCGGCGTTCAGCAGGTCGACCTTGCCGCCGCCGGCCTCCTCGGCGGGGGTGCCGAGGAGCGCGACGGTGATGCCGAGGTCGTCGGCGAGCGGGGCGAGGGCGAGCGCGGCGGCGACTGCGGCGGCGCCGTTGACGTTGTGCCCGCAGGCATGGCCGATGCCGGGCAGGGCGTCGTACTCGGCGCAGATGCCGAGGACGAGTTCGCCGCTGCCGGCGGTGGCGCGGAACGCGGTCGGCAGCCCGTACGCCTCGCGGGTCACGTCGAAGCCTGCGCCCTCGACGAGGTCGGTGATGCGGCGGGCCGCCCGGTGCTCCTCGTAGGCGAGTTCGGGGTCGGCGTGCAGCGCGTGGCTGAGGCCGAGGATGGCCTCCTGTCGACGGGTGAGGGCGCGGCGGGCGTGCTCGCGCCCCCGTTCGGCGGTCGGTACGAGGGCGGGGGCGGGAGTGGCGGTGCTCATCGGGCGTCCTTGGCGGCGGGGCGGGCGGAGGGGGCGCGCAGGAGGAGCGCGGCGGCGGCGCCCGCGAGGGAGACGCCCGTGCACACGGTCCAGGAGGTGGTGTAGGCGCCGATGTCGGGGAGGGTGTGGCCGGCGGGGGTGCGGGCGGCGAAGACGGTCAGGACGGCGGCGGCGCCGAGCGAGCCGCCGACGTTGATGAGGAGCTCGTTGATGCCGGAGCCGACGGAGGTGCGGTCGTGGGGGACGGATTCGACGGCGAGGGTGCGGGTGGAGTGCTGGAGCAGTCCGGTGCCGAAGCCGGCGAGGGCGGTGCCGAACAGGAAGAGCGGCGCCGTGCCGTACGCGAGGAGGTCGATCCCGTAGCCGGCCGCCATCAGGAGCGAGCCGCCGACCAGGGTGCGACGGTCCGAGAGCCGGGCGGCCACGGCGGGGGCGGCGAGCGCCCCGACGGCCAGGGACAGGAGGTTGGGGAGCATCGCGAGGCCGATCGCGACCGGTCCGAGGCCGAAGCCGTAGCCGGTCTCGGCGCGGGAGGTGCCGAGGAAGACGGGGTGGGCGATCTGGAGGCCGAGCATGCAGAAGCTGAAGGTGAGCGTGGTGACGGAGACGACGACCACGTTGCGGCGCCGGAACATGCGCACGTCGATCATCGGCTCGTCGGTGCGCAGTTCGACGAGGACCCAGAGCGCGGTGACGAGCACGCCGACGACGAGGACGCCCAGGGTGCGGGCCGAGGTCCACTCCCAGCCCGGGGTACCCCCGAGGCCGAGCGCGAGCATCAGGGCGACGAGTCCGGCGCAGAGCAGCAGTCCGCCCGCCCAGTCGACGGTGCCGCCGGGCCGGTCGGCGGACTCGGGCAGGAAGGGCCAGGTGGCGGCGAGGGCGAGGGTGGCGCCGACCGCGGGGACCCAGAGGGCGGCGGTCGGGCTGTCGACCGAGGCCGCGACGAAGCCGCTGGCGAGCAGCCCCAGGGTGAGTCCGCCGACGAGTGCGGCGACCATGTAGCTGATGCCCCGGCGGCTCTCGGCGTCACCGCCGGCGCCAGCGCGGTTGCGCAGGATGCCGACGAGCAGCGGGAAGAAGCCGGCGATGGCGCCCTGCAGGATCTGCCCGGCGAGCAGGACCGGGAAGGAGCGGCTGAGCCCGACGAGCACCGAGCCGAGGATCACCAGGACGAGGTTCCAGCGGAGCATGCACCGGTGGCCGTACAGGTCGCCCATGCGGGAGAGCACGGGGGTGAAGGCGACGCTGGCCAGGAGGTTGGCGATGCTGATCCAGTTGAGGTCGGCGGCCGTGACGCCGAGCGTCTCGGTCAGCCCCTTGAGGAGCGGGGAGAGGAATCCCTGGGTGACGCCGCTGGAGAGCTCGACGAGGGCGACCGAGGCGATCACCACCGCGGTGGGGGTCGCACGGGGTGCGGGGTGTCTGTGGACGGGTGTGGTGCGGGTGCTGCCTGGGGAGAGGGTCATACGTACAACCTGTCCGGGAGAGCCGCGGGGATCGGCAGGAGTCGAGGGAGAGCGGAAGGCCGCCGGTGAACGCGTCGGGACGCGCACCACAATGTGGCGAGCGGGCCCCCCTTCGGGCAAGACTTGAAGGTCAACACGGCCGATTGCGGCAGCGGGGCGGGGTCGCGCGGTGGATTCCGGCAGGACCGGGGTCCTCGGTACGGGTTCGGGCGGACCCCGGGCCGGGCGGTGCGGCACCGGAAGGCGCGGCACGGCAGGGCACGGCAGGGCACGGCAGGGCACAGGAGGGCCGGGCACGCGGCAGGGCAGAACGGCACACCACGGCACAACAGGACATAGCAAGGCACGGCACGACGAGTCTCCGGGAGGAGCGATGGTGGACAGGACGACCCCGGGGCCGCGTGCCCCGCTGGTCCTCGACGAGCTGGACCATGCCGTGCTGCGGGTCCTGCACCGCTCCCCGAGGGCCGCGTTCGCCGATGTCGCGGCGACGGTGGGAGTGCACGAGCGGACCGTCGCGCGCCGTCTGGAGCGCATGACGGCGAGCGGGCGGGTCGCCTTCGTCGCGGCCCTGGTCCCGGAGTACCTGCACGAGGGCGTGACGGCCGAGCTGGCCGTACGGTGCGCCCCGGGCCGGGTGCACGAGGTGGCGCTCGCCCTCGCGGCGCTGGAGGAGGCCCGGTCCGTGGAGGTCGCCACCGGTGCGCTGGACGTGTTCGTCGAGGTGAACCTCCCCGATCACGGCGCGCTGCTCTCCCTGCTCGACTCGGGCGTGGGCCGCCTGGACGGCGTGGTGGACGTGCACTCGGCGCTGGTGCTGCGGCTGCTGCTCACGGCGAGCGACTGGGCGCCGTACGCCGACGCGCCGACCGAGGTGCGGCGGCACGCCGTGGAGGGCCGGGTGCTGCCGGAGCCCCCGGTGATCGACGAGCTGGACCGGCGGCTCGTCGAGCTGCTGCGCCGGGACGCCCGCATGTCGACGACCCGGCTCGCGCGCGAGCTGCGGACGGGCGAGACCACGGCCCGCCGGCGGCTGGCCCGGCTCATGGACTCGCACGTCCTGCACCTGCGGCTGCGGGCCGATCCGGCCGTGCTGGGATATCCGGTCGAGGCCCGGTTCCGGCTGGGTCTGCCGTACCGGGCGCTCGATCCGGCGATCCGGCTGCTGGCCCAGGAGCAGGCCGTCCGGCACCTCGTGGTGACCTCGGGGACGACGAATCTGCTGGGCTACTCCAGCCATCGGGACGTCCGTGACGTCCACGACTTCGCGGCCCGGGTCCTGGGCCGTCTGGACGGGGTGACGTCCACCGAGACGGCACTGCTGATGCGGACCTACAAGAGGGCCGGGTTCACGGCGGAGGGATGAGCCGGTGCCCCCGCGCGCGGGCCCGGCCCCGTAGACTCGCCGTCTTGTGGCCGCCCTCGGGGCCCCGGCACCGCCCGGCCGGCCACACGTGTACCTCCCCGCACGACTCCCCAGCACGCCCGAGAACGCCCGAGAACACCGAGGATGCGAACCCGATGAATCACGCGGACACCACCGCCCCCATCTACTCCGAACTGATACGCGAGCAGGGGGACGTGCCCGGTGACGTGCGCCGGACCGCCGAAGAGGTGCTGCGCGACCTCAGCCGTGTGATCCAGATGCCGCCGGCCGGAATGCCGCCCGCCGGGATGGCTCCGGCGGGGATGGCACCCACCGGGATGGCCCCGGCCGGGATGGCTCCGTCGCGTGCCCCGATGCAGCAGCCCATGCAGCAGCTGCCCCCGGGCGTCCAGCAGCTCCCCCCGGGCATGCCGCAGCTTCCGCAGGGTGTCCAGCAGCCGATGCAGCACCCCATGCAGTAGTCGGGGCGCGGTCATCGCCGTGCGGTGATCACGATGCCGCGATCGCGCCGCGGTGATCGCGGTGGACAGGGCAGTCGCAGGAGCCGAGGACCGTACGACGGAGGGGGCCGGAGTGACGACGGGGACGGACAGGGCGGCGGGGGCGGGGCGGCCCGGCCATGAGCGGGTGCGGCGCAGTTACGACACGGTGGCCGGCGAGTACCTCGCCCGCATCGGCGACGAGCTCGACGGCAAGCCGCTCGACCGGGCGCTGATCGGCGCGGTCGTGGAGCAGGCGGGCGAGGGCGCGGTGATCGCCGACCTCGGCTGCGGGCCGGGGCACGTGGCCGCCTGGATCGCCGGGCTGGACGGGGCCGGGAGCGTGGTGGGCGTGGACCTGTCCCCCGCCATGGTGGCCCTGGGCCGCGAGCGGCACCCCGAAGTCGAGTTCCGTGAGGGCGACCTGCTGGGGCTGCCGGCGGGCGACGGCGAGTTCGGGGCGGCCGTCGCGCTCTACTCGCTGATCCATCTCGCGCCCGGGGAGCTGGCCCCCGCCCTCACCGAGATCCGGCGCACGCTGCGGCCGGGCGGCCTGCTCCTGGTCTCCTTCCACATCGGCACCGAGGTGCGGACCCTGACCGAGTGGTGGGGGCACGACGTGGACGTCGACTTCCACTTCCTGCGGCCGGCCGACGTCGCCGAGGCGCTGCGCGGGGCCGGTTTCCGCATCGAGGCCGAGCTGGAGCGGGGTCCGTATCCACACGAGGCCGAGACCCGGCGGTGCTGCCTGCTGGCGCGCCGCGAGGACTGACGCCGACCCGGCTCCACGCGCTCCGAAGGCCCCGCGGCCCCACGGACACGCCTTGGTATACAAACCCGTGGTATACCAAACGGCGTCCCTTCGTCCCGCCGCCGCAGCCCAGGAGACCTCGCCGTGTCCTCACCGCACTCCGTCCCGTCCGCCGCTCCCGCCGCCCCCTCCTCGGTCTCGGCGACCGTCTTCCGGGACGTCCGCCCGTTCGGCGGGGCCGTGACCGAACTGGTCGCCGTGGACGGGGTCCTGGTCGACGCCGTACCGGAGGGCGCGGCGGTCGAGGTGGTCGAGGGCGGCGGCAGGATGGCACTGCCGACCCTGGTCGACGCGCACATCCACCCGGACAAGACCTCCTGGGGCGAGCCCTGGCACAGCCGGCGGGCGGCGGAGGGCATCGGGGAGTACGTCGAGGGCGACGTGGAGCTCGCCCGGGCGCTGCCCACCCCGGTGGGCGAGCGGGCGCTGCGGCTGATGGCGCACGCGGCGGCGCAGGGCACCCGGGCGATGCGGGCGCACGCGGACGTGGCCCCCGCCTTCGGGCTCGCGGGCCTGGAGGGGCTGGCCGAGGCGCGGGAGAAGCTGCGCGGGATCGTGGACGTGGAGCTGGTCGCGTTCCCGCAGCACGGGGTCGTCCGGACCCCCGGTGTCACCGCGCTCCTGGAGGAGGCGGCGGCGAGCGGGCTGATCACGCACGTCGGCGGGATCGACCCGGCCGGTTTCGACGCCGAGCGCGGCGCGGCCGACGGGGAGCAGCTCGGGACGGTGTTCGCGCTGGCGGAGCGCCACGGCCTCGGGCTCGACATCCATCTGCACGACCGGGGCGAGACCGGCCTGGCGCCGCTGCGGGACATCGCCGCGCGGACCCGGGCCCTCGGGCTCCAGGGCCGGGTGACCGTCTCGCACGCCTTCGCGGTCGCCCAGCTGTCCGGGCACGAGCTCGACGCGATGGCGGACGAGCTGTCCGGGGCCGGGGTCGCGCTCACCACGGTCGCCCTGTCGGCGGCCACGATCCTGCCGTTCCGGCGCCTGGCCGAGCGGGGGGTGCGGGTCGGGCTGGGGTCGGACGGCGTACGGGACAGCTGGAGCCCGTTCGGCAACGCGGACATGCTGCACCGGGCCTGGCTGGCCGGCTGGGCGCTGCGCGCGCGGCGCGACGAGGAGCTGGCGGCCTGCTTCGAGCTCGCCGCCCACGGGGGTGCCGAGCTCCTGGGCCTGGACCGGGCCGACCTGCGCCCGGGTGCGCCCGCCGACTTCATGCTGGTCGACGGCGAGTGCGTACCGCAGGCCGTGGTCGACGTGCCGCGCCGTGACCTGGTGGTCCGGGCGGGCCGGGTCGTGGCCCGCGACGGCGCCCTGGTCTGAGCCGTCCGCCCGGCCCCCGGCCCGCCCGGCCCGCCCGGCCCGCCCGTGGGGGCGCCGCCGGGGCCGGCCGGTCCCGGAGCCCCAGGGCGTGCCGCCGGGGCCCGTGGGCGCTCAGGAGCCGAGGGTCCGCCACAGGAAGGTGTGCTCAAGGGCGCTGTTGTGGGCGGTCTGCTCGTGGTCGGTGGCGCCCGCGTGGCCGCCGGCGAGGGTCTCGTGGAGCAGCACCCGGTGCCCGAGCTCCCGCAGCCGGGCGGCGGCCTTGCGGGCGTGCCCGGGGTGGACGCGGTCGTCCCGGGTCGAGGTGGTGAGCAGCACCGGCGGGTAGGGCCGGCCGGCTTCGAGACGGTGGTACGGGGAGAGCGCGGCCAGGTGCGGCCGGTCGGCCGGGTCGTCGGGGTCGCCGTACTCCGCGATCCAGCTGGCGCCGGCCAGCAGCGTGTGGAAGCGGAGCATGTCGAGCAGCGGGACGTGGCCGACGATCGCGCCGAACAGTTCGGGGCTGCGGACCAGCATCGCGCCCATGAGCAGGCCGCCGTTGCTGCCGCCGGTGATGCCGAGCCGGTCGGGGGTGGTGATGCCGCGCGCGACCAGGTCGCGGGCGACGGCCTCGAAGTCCTCGTAGGCGCGGGGCCGGTCGGCCTTGAGGGCGCTGCGGTGCCAGCGCGGCCCGTACTCGCCGCCGCCGCGGATGCCGGCGACGACGTACGTACCGCCGCGGGCGAGCCAGGCGCGGCCGCGCACGGAGTCGTACGAGGGGGTCAGGGAGATCTCGAAGCCGCCGTAGCCGGTGAGGAGGGTGGGGCCGGGGAGCTCGCCGTGGCGGCCGACGACGGTGTACGGGACGCGGGTGCCGTCGGCGGAGACCGCGAAGTACTGGCGGACGTCGAGGCCGGTGGCGTCGAAGCGCGCGGGGGCCTGCTTGATCAGCTCCCCCGGGCCGCCGATCTCGCCGCGGTGCAGGGAGGGCGGGACGAGGTGGCCGGTGACGGAGAGGAAGTACTCGTCGCCGGAGTCGGGGTCGGTGTCGGTGAGGCCGGCCGAGGTCAGCGGCGGGATGTCGGCGAGTTCCTGCCGCTTCCAGTCGCCCGGACCGGTGGGCGGGGTGAGGACGTACATCCGGCTGGCGACGTCCTGGAGGGTCTCGACGACGAGGTGGTTGCGGGTCCAGGAGTGGCCCGCGAGGGAGGTGCGCTCGTCGGGCGTGAACAGGACCTCGGGCTCCCGCCGTCCGGCCAGGAAGGCGTCGAGACGGAAGGCGAGGAGGGCGCCCGCGGGCTGTCCGAGCCAGGGCGCCTTGGGGGTGACGAGGAGCCATTCGCGGTGGACGGAGCTGTCGGCGTCGTCGGGGACCTCGATCCGGCGCAGCTCGCCGCCCTCGGTGACGAGGTGGGTCTCCTGGTGCCAGAAGTCCCGGTAGCGGGTGACGAAGTCGCGCGCGTACCCCTCGGTCGGGTCGTGCCAGGCGGACACCGCGAGGTCGGACTCGGCGCCCTCGTACACGAGCGCCGCCGCGTCGAGCGGGGTGCCGCGCCGCCAGCGGCGCACGGTGCGCGGGTAGCCGGAGGCGGTCATGGAGCCGGGGCCCTGGTCGGTGCCGACGTAGACGTGGTCCTCGTCGATCCAGCCGATGTCGGTCTTGGCCTCGGGCAGCCGGAAGCCGTCCTCGACGAAGGCCCGCTCCTCCAGGTCGTACTCCCGCACCACGACGGCGTCGCCGCCGCCGCGCGCCAGGCTCACGAGGGCGCGCCGGAAGGCGGGCCGCAGGACCTGTGCCCCGGCCCACGTCCAGTCCTCGCCCTCGGCGGCGGCCACCGCGTCGAGGTCGAGCAGGACGTCCCAGCGGGGCTCGTCGGCGCGGTACTCGTCCAGGGTGGTGCGGCGCCACACGCCGCGGGTGTGCTCGGCGCTCTGCCAGAAGTTGTAGAGGTGGTCGCCGCGCCTGCGGGTGTACGGGATGCGGTCGGGGGCGTCGAGCACCTCGCGCAGCTCGGCGACGAGGGCGCCGAAGGCCGCGCCGTCGGTGTCGGCGAGCTCCGCCTTGGTCTCGGCGTTCCGCTCGCGCACCCAGGCGAGCGCCCGCTCGCCCTCGACCTCCTCCAGCCACAGGTAGGGGTCGGTGCTGCCGGTGTCCGCGCTCGTCTCGGTCATGCCGACGATTGTGTACCACGCGCCCGGGAGCGCGCCGCCGCACCCCGGACCGGGGTGCGCCCCGTGCTCTCCTTCCCGCAGCACACCGCATTGGTTCGAATCCGGACCAATCACCGAGGCCCGCTACCGCAACACCTGAGCGTCCCCCGGAAGTTAACCAATCGATTACTGCACGGCCGTATACCTTTGGGTCTCGGTCCCCCATCCTGTCCTCGGCGCGCCACCGGGGCAGCCGAGTGACACGAGGGGCGGGGCATGCTTCCCATCAGCCGCAGAGGGTTCGTCGGGATCGGGGCGGGGCTCGCCGCCGGGGCCGCGTTGCCGGCCGGACGGGCCGCGGCCGCCGCCGGGGAGGCCGTCTCGGCCGCCGCGGCCGGGGCCACCGGGACCATCACCGACGTCAAGCACGTGGTGATCCTGATGCAGGAGAACCGCAGCTTCGACCACTACTTCGGGCGGCTGCGCGGCGTGCGTGGCTTCGGCGACCGGGCCGCGGGGAACATCCCGGGCGGCTGGGGCACCTTCAACCAGCCCAACTGGGGCGGCCGGCAGTACCCGTGGAAGCTCAGCTCCACTCCCCCGGCCGGTGGCGTCGACGGCGAGACCCTGGCCCAGTGCAACGGCGACCTCCCGCACAGCTGGTCCTCGCAGCACGCGGCCTGGAACAAGGGGCGCATGGACAACTGGGTCACCGGCGTCGGCAACACCCGCACCCTGGGCCACCTGGACCGCGGCGACATCCCGTTCCACTACGCGCTGGCCGACTCGTACACCATCTGCGACGCCTACTTCTGCTCGACGCTCAGCGCCACCGGCCCCAACCGCACCTTCCTGTGGAGCGGCAAGGTCGACCCGTCCAGCAAGGACGGCGGCGACGAGTCCGGGCTGACCTGGGAGACGTACGCGGAGGCCCTCCAGCGGGCCGGGATGAGCTGGAAGGTCTACCAGAACGCCCAGGACAACTACGGCGACAACGGGCTCGCGTACTTCAAGAGGTTCACCGACGCCAAGCCCGGCGACCCGCTGTACGACCGGGGCATGGGCTCGGTGCCCAAGGTCACCGGCTCGACCCCGGACGACATCGCCGCCGCGATCCGCGCGGACGTCGTCGCGGGGACGCTCCCACAGGTCTCCTGGGTGGTCGCCAACGAGGCGTTCTCCGAGCACCCCTACGCCCCGCCCGGTGACGGCGCGCACTTCGTGGACCTGGTGTACCGCGCGCTGGCCGCGAACCCCGAGGTCTTCGACTCGACCGTGCTGTTCCTCAACTACGACGAGAACGACGGCTTCTTCGACCACGTCCCGCCGCCGGTCGCGCCGCCCGGCACCGCCGGCGAGTACATCGACGGGGTGCCGATCGGCCTCGGCTTCCGCGTCCCGATGATCGTCATGTCGCCGTGGACCCGCGGCGGCTGGGTCAGCTCCGAGGTCTTCGACCACACCTCCGTGCTGCGCTTCATGGAGACCTGGACGGCGGCCCTCGGCACCCCGGCCGCCTGCCCCAACATCAGCGCCTGGCGGCGGAAGGTGGTGGGCGACCTGACCGGCGTCTTCGACTTCGCCAGTCCGGTGTACGGCGTCCCGGCGAACCTGCCGTCCACCGCGAAGGTCATCGGCCAGTCCACCTGCGGCCCGCTGCCCAACCCGGCCCCCCAGGACAACGCCCTGCCCCCGCAGGAGACGGGCACCCGCCCCGCGCGCGCCGTGCCCTACCAGGTGAACGGCAACCTGGACCGCTTCGAGTTCGGCGCCGCCGGGAAGATCCTCGCCTGGTTCTCCATGACCAACCAGGGCACCGAGGCGCGGCGCCCGGCGCACTTCTCGATCCACCCGCACCAGCACCGGGACACCGCCGCCTGGCAGTACACGGTCGACCCGGGCGGCACCGCCACCGACTACTTCAACATCGGGCTCGGCTCCGGCTCCGGGAAGTACGACATCTCGATGATGGGCCCGAACCGCTTCCTGCGCCGCTACATCGGCGACGCCTCCAAGGCGGGCAAGGACATCGAGGTGGCGGCCCGGTTCGCGACGGAGTCCGGCACCGGGAAGACCGCGATCTGGTTCAAGATGACCAACGCCTCGTCCTCCGCCGTGACCTTCACCGTCCGCCCCAACGCGTACCGCACGGACGGCCCCTGGACGTACACGGTCCCGGCGCACTCCTCCCGCGAGGACTACTTCAACGCGGTGGCGTACAGCGACGGCTGGTACGACTTCACCGTCCTGGCCGACTCCGACGGCACCTGGTCGCGGCGGTACACCGGCCACATCGAGACGGGGGCGCCCAGCGTCACCGGCTGACGGACCGAGGGCCCGGAGGCGGGTCCGGCCTCTGACGGCGGGCCCGGGATCCGCCGCCGGAGCCCGGTGTCAGAGGCCGACGATGAGCTGGATGCAGACGATCTTCACCAGGATGGCCAGGGCGAAGAGCGTCGCGTAGCCGGTGTTCACCCTGCTGTCGGAGACCCTGCTGTTCGCGTACGCCGTGATGGCGGGGTTTCCGACGTAGCCGGCCAGCAGCCCCATGGTCCGGGGGCGGCTCTGGCCCAGGAGCCGGGCCACCAGGACCATCAGGGCGTAGCTGAGGACGGCGCTCACCAGGAGGACGAGGAGCAGCTTCAGGCCGAAGACGGAGAAGGCGTCGCGGCGGAAGGCGTAGCCGGAGGTGAGCCCGACGCAGGCCAGGAAGACGAGCAGGCCGATCTGGCGCAGGGTCAGGTTGGCGCGGGTCGGCAGCACCCAGACCAGCGGGCCCGTGCGGCGCAGCCGGCCGAGGACCATCGCCATCACGAGGGGGCCCGCGGCGGTGCCGAGCGAGAGGGTGGTGGCGCCGAGGGTGATCTTGGGGATGCCGATGAGGAAGCCCGCGGCCAGGCCGAGGCCCATGCTGACGGCGCTGACCTCGCTCACCTTGGCCTCGGTGTCCCCGAGGTAGGCGGTGACCTCGGCGGTACGGGCGCGGGGCATGACCACGCGGACCCGGTCGTCGAGCTGGAGCACCAGGTCGTCGTGGGCGAGGAGGTCCTGGTCGCCGCGGCGGACCCGGGTGGCCATGGCCCCGTAGCCGTCGGCGAGGGCGAGCTCGCCGACGGTGCGCCCGGCCAGGTCGGGGTTGGTGAGCAGGATGCGGCGGTAGTCGACGGTGTCGCGGCGGTCGAGCAGGTGCTCGGCGTCCTCCTGGCCGAGTACGGCGACGCCCTCGGCGACGGCTTCGGGGCCGCCGACCAGGACGACCCGGTCACCGGGGGCGAGGGTGCCGATGCCGCGGGCGACCCGTGGGGAGGCGCCGACGGCCTGGTGGACGCTGGCGAGGAGCCGCCCGTCGGCGACGCCGGGGACCTCGCCCCACTTCTGGGCCCGGTCGACGGTCACGGTGCGGGTGATCAGCCGGTCGGGCAGGCCGGTGCCGGGGTCGCGGCGGGACGGCCAGGCCCGGACGGCGGCGATGGCCGAGACGAAGAGGATCGTGAGGACGACGGCGAGCGGGTAGCCGATGGCGTAACCGGTGGCCGGTTCCGTGGGCTGGGCCGAGGATGCCTGGGCCGCGGCGAGGCCGGGGGTGGTGGTGCCGATGCCGGCGTAGCCGCCGGCCAGGTAGCTGCCGGGGATGCCGAAGACCTTGTTGCCGAGGACGCCGACCACCACGGCGGTGACGACGAGCGCGACGACGGCTCCGATCATCACGCCGAGCTGCGGGCGCAGTTCGCGGAAGAAGGCGGGTCCGGCCTCCAGGCCGACCGTGTAGACGTACAGGGCGAGACCGAAGACGGCGAGCCCGGCGGGGACGGCCGGGCCGATGTCCGGGTCGAGGGCGCCGAGCAGCAGCCCGATGAACAGCACGCCCGCCGCGCCCAGTTTCACCGGCCCGAAGCGGACCATGCCGAAGAGGGAGCCGGCGGCGATGACGACGAACAGGGTGAACCAGGGGTTGTCCGCGAAGAACTGCCACATGATCCCACTCAGCCACAGGTCCGGCCCGGCCGCACCCGCACCCGTCGCCCGCCCGCTCGACACCCCGCCGTCCGCCGCCCGTTCCTCACCTGTTCATCACCCGATCAGCGGATATAAATGATTTCAGGATGGTGTGCACGGTTAGTCAGCCTTCAAGGGCCTTCGACGGCCAGGAACGTGGAAGGGCGGGCTGACACCGTGTCTCGACCGAGGATCCTCGTGGTGGGCGCCGGTTTCGCAGGGGTCGGGTGCGTGCGGCGCCTGGAACGGCGGCTGACGCCGAGGGAGGCGACGATCTCGCTCCTGTCGCCCTTCTCGTACCAGCTGTACCTGCCGCTGCTGCCGCAGGTCGCCTCCGGGGTGCTGACCCCTCAGTCGGTGGCGCTGTCGCTGCGCCGCAGCGAGCGGCACCGCACCCGGATCATCCCGGGCGGCGCGATCGGCGTCGACACGGCGGCGAAGATCTGCGTGGCGCGCACCATCTCCGGCGAACTGGTGACCGAGCCGTACGACCAGCTCGTCCTCGCCCCGGGCAGCGTCACCCGCACCTTCGACATCCCCGGGCTCGCCGAGCACGCCCGGGGCATGAAGACGCTCGCCGAGGCCGCGTACATCCGCGACCACGTGATCGCCCAGCTCGACCTCGCCGACGCCAGCCAGGACGAGGCCGAGCGGACGGCGCGGCTGCAGTTCGTGGTGGTCGGCGGCGGCTACGCGGGGACGGAGACGGCGGCCTGCCTCCAGTTGCTCACCCGCACCGCCGTCAAGCGCTATCCGCGTCTCGACCCCGGGCTCATCAAGTGGCACCTGGTCGACATCGCGCCCACGCTCATGCCCGAACTCGGCCCCAAGCTGGGCGGGGCCGCCCTGGAAGTGCTGCGCAAGCGCGGCATCGAGGTCTCCCTCGGGGTGTCGGTGGCCTCCGTGGACGACGAGAACGTGACCCTCACCGACGGGCGGGTGCTGCCCTGCCGCACCCTCATCTGGACGGCGGGCGTGGCCGCCAGCCCGCTCATCGGCACCCTGGGCGCCGAGACGCTGCG
The DNA here is from genome assembly GCF_040683955.1 of Streptomyces sp. NPDC093111. Classification (NCBI taxonomy): domain Bacteria; kingdom Bacillati; phylum Actinomycetota; class Actinomycetes; order Kitasatosporales; family Streptomycetaceae; genus Streptomyces; species Streptomyces sp. NPDC093111. Next base: position 318,271 of record NZ_JBFBNW010000009.1, read on the forward strand.
CGGGCGGTTGGTCGTCGGCTCGGACATGTCGGTGCCCGGCCTGGACGGGGTGTGGGGCCTGGGCGACGCGGCCGCGGTGCCGGACCTCGCCAAGGGCGAGGCCGACGCGGTCTGCCCGCCCACCGCCCAGCACGCGATGCGCCAGGGCAAGGCGCTGGCCGACAACCTCGTGGCGACCCTGCGGGGCGAGCGGACCCGCCCGTACGTCCACAAGGACCTGGGCCTGGTGGTGGACCTGGGTGGCCTGGACGGGGTGTCGAAGCCCCTCGGCGTCGAGCTGCACGGCATGCCGGCCCAGGCGGTGGCCCGCGCCTACCACTGGGCGGCGCTGCGCACGAACGTGGCGAAGACCCGGGTGATGACCAACTGGCTGCTCAACGCGCTGGCGGGCGACGACTTCGTCCGTACCGGCTTCCTGGCCTCGAAGTCCGGCACCCTGCGGGACTTCGAGTACACGGACGCCTATCTCACCCCGGAGCAGGTCCGCTCCCACACGGCCTCGCTGCGGGCCGCCGGTTCCTGAGCCGCCGCACCGGTCCGACCGGACTCGCTAGCCTGGCCGGATGGATTCCGTACTGGTCAGCGCCTGCCTGCGGGGCGTTCCGTGCCGTTACGACGCGCGCGACAAACCGTCCGCCGCGCTCGACGCGCGGCTCGCGGGCCGCGTCGTGGTCCCCTTCTGCCCGGAACGCGCGGGCGGACTGCCGACCCCGCGCAGGCCCGCCGAGCTGGTGGGCGGCGACGGGCACGACGTCCTGGACGGCACGGCGAAGGTCGTCGACGACCGGGGCGGGGACGTGACCGCGGAGTTCCTCTCCGGAGCCCGCCTCGCGCTCGCCCTGGCCCGGGAGACGGGCTGCGCGGAGGCGGTCCTGATGCCGCGCAGCCCCTCCTGCGGGCGGGGCCGGGTCTACGACGGGACGTTCGGCGGCGGTCTCGTACCGGGCGACGGCGTCACGGCGGCGCTCCTGGAGCGGCACGGCATCACGGTGACGGCCGCGCCGGGGGTCTGACACCACGCCCGCGCGCGGCTTCCGGTCCGCGCGCGGCTTCCGGTCCGCGTTCGGCTTCCGGTCCGCGTTCGGCTTCCGGCACCCCGTGCGCGCCCGACGCCCGGAGTCCGGCACCACATCCCGCACGGCTCCGTCCGGGCCCGCGGCTCAGAGGGCGATTCAGAGGGCGATCTCGCCCGCCGGGCCCATCACGATCACGGGCTCGCGGGCCGGGTCGAGGGCCCGGAGCAGCTCCGCCATGTGCTCGCGGGGCAGGGAGACGCAGGCCTGGGTGGGGCCGCCGTGGTCGACGTGGATCCAGACGCCGCCGCCCTTCTCGTCCCCCAGCGGGCGTTCCTTGTTCAGCGGGGTCGTCCCGGCGACGCGGTTGTAGTCGATGGCGACGACGTAGTCGAAGGAGCCCTCCAGGGGCTCGCCGAGGAAGCCGGTGCCCGACACCGCGAACTCCTCGTCCTGGTCGTACGGGATCCGCGCGCCCGGGTCGGGCAGGCGCCCGCCCGCGTCGCCGATCCGGAACACCCCGGTGGGCGAGCGCAGGTCGCCGGCCACGTGGGCGTCCGTCCAGCCGCGCAGGGCGTTGTGGCCGCGCCAGGGTCCGGCGACGGGGTGCCAGCGGCCGGCCGGGTCCCGCTCGTGGAGGACGGCGGTCACCACGTTGTCGTCGGCGCTCCCGCCGCTCACCACGAGCGCCTGGGTGGTGCCGTCGGGCACGCCGCTCTGCGTGACCGGGCCGACGCCGGGAATGCGCCCGGGCGTGCGGCGCTCCTGCCGCGGGACGGGGGGCGCCGGTTGCGGCCCGGCTCCCCCGTCCCGCCCGTCGTGCGCGTCCCGGGCGGAGGGTGCCGGGGGCGTCGGGGAGGCCGGGGAGCGGCCGGCGGTGCAGCCGGTCAGCACCAGGGCCGCGGACAGGGCACAGGTCAGCACCGTTGCGGTGCCCTTGCGGACGGGCATGGGTCGGCCACCTCCGAGGCTCGGGGCAATGCGGGGATCCGTACCCGGTCGGGTGCGGGCCTGTCGCGCGTCCCCGCCTCCTCACCCGTCCGGGTCAGGTGGCAAAGGAGTTGACGGGGCGGAACCCGCGCGGTTTCCTGCGGCCATGAACGATCTTCGTATCGAGACGGCCGGTCCCGTGGGCCCCGCCGGCTCCGCCGCCGGACTCGCGCTCCTGGAGGACTGGCGGCTGATCCACAACGCGATCATCCCCACCGCCCCGCTCTCCCCCGAGGACGTCCGCGAGCGCGCGGGCCGCAACCGGCTGGACGTCGCCTACGCGGACGGTGTCGCCGTCGGCTGCTCCACGGTGCGTCCGCCCGACGAGGAGACCCCCGCCGCCACGGTCATCGCCCGCGTCCTGCCCGGACACCGGGGCCAGGGGTACGGGACGGCGCTGTACGCGCGCGGTCTCGCCCACGCCCGGACGCTGAGCGACGAGGGCGTGGAGACCGTGGTGCTCGCCAGCAACACGGAGGGGCTGCGGTTCGCGCTGGCCCGGGGCTTCGTGGAGACCGAGCGGTACGTCCTGCCGGGCGACACCGTGCCGTTCGTGACGCTGCGGCTCGCCGACTAGCCCGACGGGCCCGACGGCGCCATCAGGCCCATCAGGCCCATCAGGCCCGTCGGGCCCGTCGGCTGCACCGCCCCTACGGGCACCACCAGCCCCGCAGGCCCTGCGCGCCCTGGTCGGCGACACCAGCCCCACCGGCCCCGCCGCCTCGATCGCAAAACGCTGGACGGGCCGGCCCGGGTGCGGCAGCATCGGGGGCATGATCAACGGAATCGAGTACGCCTCCGCCCGGTGAGCGCCCCGGACGAGCGCGAGACGCTCAGCTCCCGGCCCTCCATCCCTTCCTTCCCCTCCCGTCCCTCCCTCCACGCCTACGCCCGTGCCCGGCTCGACGCCGAGCCGGACGGGCGACTGCCCGCGGGCTGCTATCCGCTGCCGGAGTACGCCCGCCCCCCGGACGACGCCGGACCGGCCGCCGCCTCGCCGGACGACACGCCGCCGCTGACGCACCGTGAGGCCGTCGCCGCCGCCCAGGAGGCCCTGGGCCCGCTCCTCGGGTCGCCCGGCGCCGCCTCGGGCGCCGACCCGGTGACGGCCGCCGAGGCGGTCCGACGCCGGCTCGCCGAAGAGCCCGTCTGGGGCCGGGCGCTGGCCGCCGCCGTCGCCGACCTGCCCGTCGCCGACGAACCGGCCGCCCGCGCGATCGGCCGCCGACTGGCCCGTACGGCGCCAGACCTGACCTCCGCCCGCCTCGGCGTCCTGCTGCTGCAACGGTTCGGGGAACCGGCCGACGTGCCGTGCCTCCGGGTGCTCGGCCTGGTGCGGGGGCTCACCCGGCCCGCCGTACGCGCCCTGCGGCGCCTGGACGTCCGGGCCGCCGCCCTGCTCCACCTCACCCGCTACGCCGGCCGACCCGAGCTGCGCGCCCTCGCGGAGGCATTCGCCTCCGGCGACCGGCGGGCGGCGGCCACCGCCTTGATCGACGACCCGCTCGCCCTCGACACCGTCTCGCCGTCCCTGGCCCGGCTGCTCGCGGAGGGTGCGGACCTGGCCGGGCTGTTGCGCGCCGGGCGGGTCGCCCCGCGGCTCCTGGTGCAGGCGGGGCGGCTGCTCGTCCGGATGGCGAGCCAGCGGGACTACCGGACGGAGATACTCCGTTACCGGGACGCGGTGGAGGTCTTCGAGACCGTGGTCCGGCGGACCTGCGGGCTGCCGCCGACGGTGGAGCGCGCGGCGGTGCTGCTGTCGCTCGCCCAGGACGTGGACAGCGGCCCTTCCCACCTCCTGCCCTGGCGTCAGGGACAGCGCGAGCAGCTCCTGGACGCGCTGGGGGCGCTGCTCACCTCGCCCGGGTGGGCCGCACTCCCCGACCGGGCCGACGGGGCCGCGCCACCCGCTGTGCGGCACCGGGCGGCGTGGCTGCGCGGCGCGACGGAGCGCCTGTTCGCGCCTCGGCCGGTGGTGCCGGGGCGGTTGCGGATCGAGGTGGTCGCGTACGACCCCGTGGAACGGGAGCCGGTCGAGACGCGGTTCCTGATCGACGGGCGCCCCCTCGTCCCGGAGGCGTTCGGGCGCGGCCGGGGCCACTCCCCCGAGCATCTGTTCGACGGAGGCGACCTGGCCGCCACGGAGGAACCCCGCGAGGTGCGCCTCGCGGAGGCCTGGTGCACCGAGGGCTGCTGCGGGGCGCTGGCGGCGACCGTCGTGCGGGAGGGCGACGAGGTGGTGTGGCGGGACTGGAGGCTTCCGGCCCTGCTGCCCGACGGCTCGCCCGCGCCGTCGCTCCCCGCGTACCGCTTCGACGCCGCCGCGTACGACGCGGAGCTCGCCCGCGCGGTCCGTGCGGGCGGCTGGTCCTGGCCGGCCAGGGACACCGGGCGGCTGCTCGCCGCAGGGCTGCGCGCGCGGCCGGAGCTGCTGGCCCGCTGGGACGCGCGGCCGGTGCACACCGGGGTCGACACCCGCGACCCGTACACGACGGTGCTGTGGTTCGAGTACCGGCCGGGGACCTTCGAGGGCGAGGACGACGAGCGGGGGCCGTGGCTCCGGTTCGTCTGGCGGCTCCCCGACGACGGCACCGAGCCGCGCGAGCGGGCGGCGGCGGCCTTGCGCCGGCTCGCCGAGGAGGATCCGCGCGGGTACGCCGAGTGCCGAGAGGGCGGTCGCTGAGCGGCGGCTCCTCCCGGCCCGGCACCCGGATCTGAAAGACCGTCAGCAAACGGTGTCACGGCTCTGGGAACCTCGCATCCCCGGCGCTACCCTCCGCGCATGATTCCGACGGTGGTGTGGGGAACCGGAAATGTCGGGCGCGCGGCCATCCGTGCCGTCGCGGCCCATCCGGAGCTCGAACTCTCGGCCGTCCTCGTCGCCAACCCGGACAAGGTCGGCCGTGACGCCGGCCGGCTCGCCGGGCTCGGGCACGACCTGGGTGTCACCGCCCGGGACGACGTCGAGGCGGTCCTCGCGCAGGCACCGGGCGCCGTGGTGTACGCGGCCTCCGGCGACCTGCGCCCCGACGAGGCGCTCGCCGATGTCGTACGGGCGGTGCGCGCGGGCGCGGTGGTCGTCACGCCCGCGCTGTACCCGCTGTACGACCAGCGGGGCGCGCCCGACGAGTTCCGCGAGCCGGTGCTCGCGGCGGTCAAGGAGGGCGGCGGCTCGCTGTTCGCGTCCGGTGTCGACCCGGGCTGGGGCAACGACGTGCTGCCGCTGCTGGTCAGCGGGCTCGGCAGCACGGTGGACGCGATCCGCTGCCAGGAGATCTTCGACTACTCGACGTACGAGCAGGAGGAGTCGGTCCGCTACCTCGTCGGCATGGGGCAGCCCATGGAGTACGAGCCGCCGATGCTGCTGCCCTCGGTGCCCACGATGGTGTGGGGCGGGCAGCTGCGGCTGATGGCCCGGGCGCTCGGGGTCGAGCTGGACGAGATCCGCGAGACGCTCCAGCGGCGCCCCCTGGAGGCGACGGTGCGGACCCGGACGATGGGCGAGTTCGCGGCCGGCACGCAGGGCGCGGTGCGCTTCGAGGTGCAGGGCATCGTCGACGGCGAGCCGCGCCTGGTCATCGAGCACGTGACCCGGATCCACCCGGACTGCGCACCGGACTGGCCGGTCCCGCCGGACGGTTCGGGGGCGCACCGGGTCATCGTCGAGGGCCGGCCGCGGATCGAGGTCACGGTCGAGGCGACGGACGAGGGCGAGAACCGGTCCGCGGGCGGCAACGCCACCGCGGTGGGCCGTCTGGTGGGGGCGATCGACTGGCTCGTGGCGGCCGAGCCGGGACTGTACGACGCGCTGGACGTGCCGCTCAGGCCGGCGGTCGGGAGACTGGGAAGGAGACTGCGGTGATCATCGACATTCCCGAGGGGCAGGAGCCGATCGGGTACGTGTGGGGCGACATGGTGCCCGGGATCGGGATGGCGGCGGCGAACTTCTCGCTGTCCGTCTACGCGCACACGACGCTCGGACTGCGCGAGTTCGAGGCGGCGCGGCTGCGGATCGCGCAGATCAACGGGTGCCGGTTCTGTCTGGACTGGCGGACCGACCGGGACGGGGAGAAGGTCGAGGACACGTTCCCCGAGGCCGTCCTGGCCTGGCGGACGACGGACGCCTTCGACGAGCGCACCCGGCTCGCCGCGGAGTACGCGGAGCGGTACGCGCTGGACCACCACCACCTGGACGAGGAGTTCTGGGCGCGGATGACCGGCGCGTACAGCCAGGTGGAGATCGTGGAGCTGACGATGAGCCTGGGCTCGTGGCTGGCCTTCGGGCGGCTCAACCGGGTGCTGGGCCTCGACACGGTGTGCGTGCTGCCGACCCACTGAACGCCGAGGGGGCCGGCCGGGCGATCCGCCCGGCCGGCCCCCTCGCGTCCGGCCGCGTCACAGGTCGGTGGCGATGATCTTCTCGATGTTGCGTTCGGCGAGCGCGGTGATGGTGACGAACGGGTTGACGGTGGTGCTGCCCGGGATGAGGGCGCCGTCGATGACGTACAGGCCGTCGTAGCCGTGGAGGCGGCCGTAGTTGTCGGTGGCCTCGCCGAGGACGGCGCCGCCGAGCGGGTGGTACGTCAGGTGGTCGCCCCAGATCTTGTAGGCGCCGAAGAGGTCGGTGCGGTAGATCGTCCCCTCCTTGGAGTTGATCTTGTCGAAGATGGTCTTCGCCGCGTCGATGGAGGTCTGCTTCCAGGCCCGGTCCCAGTTGAGGTCGACTCTTCCGGTGGCCGCGTTCCAGCTGAACTCGGCGCGGTGCGGGGTCTTGGTGATGGAGAGGTAGAAGGACGCGTAGGTCTCGATGCCGGTGGGCAGCGGCGCGACCTCGGCGAAGGCACCGCCGGCGTCCCAGTTGTCGATGCCGGCGGTGGGCATCGAGGACTGCAGCTTCCCGGTGGGGTCCCACATGTGGTTGGCGCGCCCGCACATGACGTTGCCGTTGTCGCCCCAGTTCTTGCCGACCCGGTCGTTGAGGGCGGGCAGGGCTCCGGTGGCCTTGAGGCGGGTGAGGAGCTTGCTGGTGCCGACGCTGCCGGCGGCGAAGAACACCCGGTCGGCGGTGACCGTCTTGGTCTCGACGGTGTTCCCCGCGTTGTCGAGCCGCTCCATGACGACGGTGTAGCCGCCGCCGGTCGCGGGGGTGACGGTGGTGACCTTGTGCAGCGGGGAGATGCAGACCCGGCCGGTCTCGGCGGCCCGGGCCAGATACGACTTCTGGAGGCTCTTCTTGCCGTGGTTGTTGCCGTAGATGACCTCGCCCGTGAGCGCGGACTTGGGGACGGTGCCGATGGCCTCCTGCTTCATGTAGTCCCAGTCGTAGACGTTGGGCACGAAGACGAAGGGGAAGCCGGAGCGTTCGGCGTGCTTGCGGCCGACGCGCGCGTACTGGTAGCAGTCGGCGCTCTCCCACCAGGACCGGTCCACCTCGGTGACGCCCAGTCCGGCGTTGGCGCGCGGGTAGTAGGTTCCGTACATCTCGGCCGCGTCGACGGTGGGGAGGATGCCCGGGAACAGCTCCCGGCGCGGGGTGACGGCCATGCCGCCGTTGACGAGGGAACCGCCGCCGACGCCGCGGCCCTGGTAGACGGTGATGCCGGCGAAGTCCTCGGCGTCGAGGATGCCGGTGTAACAGGGGACGTCCTTGTCGAGCGGGAAGCCCAGGAAGTTGCTGAGGGGCTGCTTGGTCCGGGTGCGCAGCCAGTAGGAACGGTAGTCCGGCTTGGTGGTGTTGGCGAAGATGTTCCCGTCGGGTCCCGCGGTGTCCCAGGCCATGCCCATTTCGACCATGTGGACGTCGACCCCGGCGAGGGCGAGCCGGAGCGCGGCGACGGAGCCGCCGTAGCCGGTGCCGACGACGAGGGCGGGGACGTGGGCGCCGGGCGGGATCGACGTGGAGGCGGACGCGACCTCGGCGGCGCTCGCCGGGGTCGCGGCGCCGACCGCCGCGACCTGTCCGGCGAGGGCGAGACCGCCAAGAATAGAACTGGTTCCACTGACGAACCGGCGACGGCTGATGCCTCCGGAGGGGGAGGCCGGAACGGGTGTACCACTCACGTGACGTTCCTCACTCTTGAGCGAATGGGAACATGTTCTACTGGCGGGTTCCTGGGAAGTCACGAGAAACCGCCGGGTAACTTACGTCCGGAAACCGCCCCCATGATCACGGTCCGGTAAAGAACCCCACCCCGCCGCATCGAACGCGAGTACGGGGCTGATACATCTTCACCTCTGGTCGTCGCTCTGCCGCCTGTACGGACGCGGGGACGGCACCGGGGGGGATTTCACGCATATCGGGCTGCGACGTCAGCGCGCCGCGCCCGAGGAACTGCCTTGCCACCTCTCCTTCCCGGCTGCTCCCTGCCCGCTCGGCCGCGCGACGCGGAACGTGAAAGGGAGCGTGTGCATGGGCCGAACCGCCCGTGAGAAGGCATTCAGATGGGGTGCGGCCACCGTTGCCGCCCTGGCGGTCGCCACGGCCGTCGTCCCGGCCACCGCCGTCGCGGCGCCGGTCTCCGACGACCCGGGCCCGCAGCGGGTCGGCGCCGCGCCGAGGGTCCCGCAGGGCGCCGTCCGCACGGCCGACCCGGCCCCCGGCAAGGCGCTCGAACTGAGCGTCGTCCTGGAGCCCCGGGACGCGGACGCGCTGAAGCGCTTCGTCGCCGAGGTCTCCACGCCGGGATCGCCGCGCTACCGCCAGTACCTCGGTACCGGTGAGTTCGCGAAGGTCTTCGGCGCCGAGCCGGCGACGGTCGCGCGCGTGCGCGCCGAGCTGGAGGCGAAGGGTCTGACCGTCGGCGCGCTGGAGGCCGACGGCCTCACGCTGCCGGTGACGACGACCGTCGCGAAGGCGGGCGAGGCGTTCAGCACCCAGTTCGACGGCTACCGCCTGACGGACGGCACCACCGGTCTCGTCAACACCACCGCTCCCGCCCTCGACGGCCGGATCGCGGACGAGGTCCGCACGGTCGGCGGCCTGAGCACGCTGGGTTCGTACAAGCCGCTCAACACCGGCGCCAAGGCGAAGCCCCGCAAGAAGGGCGCCGAGGAAACCGGTGCGGCCCAGACCGGCCCCCAGCCGCGTCTGACCGGGACCACCCCGGCGATGTGCGGCGACATCTCGACGCTGTTCGCGACGGCGACCCCCGGCTACCCGGCGATGCTCGACACCCGGGACTACTGGGCGCCGCGCTCGCTGGCCACGCAGTACAACATGGCGAACCAGCCGAACGTGCAGACCGGCACCACCATCGCCGTCTACTCGCTCGAGAACTACGACGCCCGGGACAACGCCGAGTTCCAGCGCTGCTTCCGCACCAAGGTGCCGGTCACCTCGGTACGGGTCAACGGCGGCCCGAGCGGAGCCGCCACCGACGGCGTCGGCCTGGAGACCGCGCTGGACGTCCAGACCATCATCGGTCAGGCCCCGCAGTCCAAGATCCTGGTCTACCAGGGCAAGAACACCTGGAACGACGGCACGGCCGTCTACCGCCAGATCGTCAACGAGAACCGCGCCAAGGTCATCTCGGTCAGCTGGGGTCTGTGCGAACTGAACACGCCGACCTCGGCGCAGGACGCCGAGAACCTGATCTTCCAGCAGGCCGCGGCCCAGGGCCAGACCGTCGTCGTCGCCTCCGGTGACAACGGCTCGACCGGCTGCTTCGTCCCGGACGACAACGGCAACCCGACCTCGGGCGTTCCGAACCAGAACCAGCTCGCGGTCGACTTCCCGTCCGCCTCGCCGTACGTCCTCGCCGTCGGCGGCACCACGATGAAGGGCTCCGTCTCCGCGCAGACCACCTGGGTCGGCTCGGGCGGCGGCGTGTCCCGTCGTTACACCGTGCCCGCCGGCGGCTTCCAGTCCGCCGTCAGCGGTGCCGGCTACACCAACGCCTGCGCCACGGCGTCGGGCACCTGCCGTCAGGTCCCGGACGTCGCGGGCCTCGCCGACTACAACACGGGCTACCCGGTCGCCTACGGCGCCGGTCAGTACTGGAACATCATCGGCGGCACCAGCGGCGCCGCCCCGGTGTGGGCCGCGCTCATCGGCCAGGCCAACCAGGACCTCGCCTGCCAGGCCAACGGTGCCGTGGGCTACGTCCACCCGGCGCTGTACAAGCTGTCGGCGTCCGCCTTCCGCGACGTCACCACCGGCCACAACAACGTGACCCAGTCGGGCAACTACAGCGGCCTGTACAAGGCCGGCGCCGGTTACGACCTCGCCACCGGCCTCGGCGCGCCGAACGGGCGCGAGATAGTCGCCGGCCTGTGCAAGGCCGTGGCGCCCTCCCCGGCCGCCACGTTCAACGCGCTCACCCCGGCCCGTGTCCTCGACACGCGCTACGGCATCGGCCGCGCCGGCACCACTCCGGTCGCCGCGAACGGCACGGTCAAGCTGAAGGTGTCCGGCGTGGGCGGTGTCCCGGCGACCGGCGTGACCTCCGTGGTCATGAACGTCACCGCGGTCTCGCCGAGCGCGCCCGGCTTCCTCATCGCGTACCCGAGCGGCACCACCCGCCCGTCCTCGTCGAACATGAACTGGCTGAAGGGCCAGATCGTCCCGAACCTGGTGACCGTCCCGGTCGGCAAGGACGGCACGGTCTCCCTGTACAACGCCGGTGGCGGCACGACGCACTTCATCGCCGACATCTCGGGCTACTTCTCCACCGCGACCGGCGGCGGCACCTACCTGCCGACCGGCCCGGCCCGCATCCTCGACACCCGCTACGGCATCGGCCGCGCCGGCAACACGCCGGTCGACGGCAAGGGCACCGTCGCCCTGACCGTCGCGGGCAGCGGCGGCGTCCCGGCCACGGGCGCCACCTCCGTCGTGCTCAACGTGACGGCGACCGCGCCGAAGTCGACCGGTCACCTCATCGCGTACCCGGGCGGCGCGACCCGTCCGACCGCGTCGAACATCAACTGGCTGACCGGCCAGACCCGGCCGAACATGGTCGTCCTGCCGATCGGCCCCGACGGCACGGTGAACCTGTACAACGCCGGTCTCGGCTCCGTGCACTTCATCGCCGACGTCTTCGGCTACTACACGGCCGGCGCGGAGGGCGCGTCCTTCCACTCGGCCGGTCCGGCGCGTCTCCTCGACACCCGGTACGCCCTCGGCGCGGCCTCGGCCACCCCGATGAAGGGCGGCGTCACCCAGGTCCTGAACCTGAACGACGGCCACACCCTCGCGAACGCCAAGGCGGTCGTGCTCAACGTCACCGTCACGGCCCCGTCCTCGGGCGGCTTCCTGACGGTCTGGCCGGACGGCACCACGCTGCCCAACGCGTCCAACATCAACTGGACCGCCGGTCAGACGGTGGCCAACCTCGTGACCGTGCCCGTCGTCAACGGAAAGATCGACTTCCGTCCGAACGCCGGAAACGTGCACGTCATCGCCGACCTGTTCGGCTACTACTCCTGATCCCGGGAGCCCTCGGGCCCCGTCTTCCGCGCCTGGGCGCGGAGGGCGGGGCCCTTCCCGTTCCCGGAGAGCGTCGCCACCAGGACGCCCACGAGCACCGCCCAGGCGAGGGCGCCGGGTCCGGCGGCCCGCCAGCCGGGCACGGCGAGCAGCACCGCCGCCACGAGCCCGGCCGCCAGCGCGCGCCGGTCCCGGGTGAAGGCGAGCGTGCGCCGGGCGGTCCCGGGGGCGCGCAGCTCCCGGACGGCCAGGGCGCAGACCAGGGCGGCGGCCGCGACCGCCGCCGTCAGGAACATCGAGGTCACGTCCGCCTCCGAGCCGCGCGGGTCGTCCGTCGTCCGCCGGACGACCCCATCGTCTCCCGGCGGGCGGCGGTCCGCGCCCTGTCAGGCCGCCAGGAATGCCTCGATGGCGTCGGCGAGGGCCTTCGGGGTCTCCTCCGGGGCGTAGTGGCCGGCGTCGGGCAGCACTTCGAGGCGGGCGTTGGGGTACCAGCGCAGCCAGGTGGCCTCCATCGCCTCCTTGCCGAGCGCCGGGTCGTGGGCGCCGACGACGAGCAGGACGGGGGCCGGGTTGTCGCGGACCCGCTCGTGGAAGTCGGTGCGGGACCAGGAGTCCAGGTAGGCGCGGAAGGCGGTCGCCGAGGAGCGCCGCACCGAGCGGTCGACGAGGCCGCCGAGCCAGTCGTCGCCGTACCGGCCGCCGGTGGTGTTGTCGATGATGGCCCGGCGGTTGCCGTGGTGCTCGGCGGCCCCGGCGAAGAGCTCCCAGGTCTCCGGGTCGAGCGGGAAGCCGGCCGCGGAGACCGGGGAGATCCCCACGATGGAGCGCACCCTGTCCGGCGCGTCGAGCAGCATCAGCTGGGCCGCCTTGCCGCCCATGGAGTGCCCGATGACCGAGAAGGAGTCCCAGCCGAGGTCGTCGGCGACGGCGAGGGCGTCCGCGGCGACCTCCTCCATGGTGTACGCACCGTCGGCGTCGATCGCCTCCCCGTAACCGCGGCAGTCGAGGAAGGCGTAGGATCCGGCGCCGTCGTCGAGCTCGGCCCGCAGCGGGGCGAAGCTGGTGCGGTCGCCGAACCAGTTGTGCAGCACGAGCGCGCGGTGCGGACCGCTGCCCTGTACGTCGTACGGAAGAACCCGGCCGGTCATCAAGCCCCCTGGTCGCGAGGTGGTGGGGCTGCGCGCCCGCCGCGGCAGCCGAGGACCGAGTCTGGCGAGCCCCCGGAAGGCGGGTCAATGGGTCCGGTGCACGGTTCACACGTTCGTACCTCCGGATGCGTGGGCCGTGCGGGCCGGAGCATCCTGGCTGTGTGACGTCGTACGGCGCGGCCGGTCCCGCCCCGTCGGCCGAGGCCGGCCCCCCGTCCCGGGGCGCCGGCGTCGACGGGCGGGTGCCCGACGCCCTGGCGCTGGTCCTCACGGAGGCGGCGCTGCGGGCGGTGGAGGCGGTCGGCGGCTACGCGGGCGGGGTCTATCTCCAGTCCGGTACGCCGGGGCTGCTGCGGCTCGCGATGCTGGCGGGGCTGCCGGGGCCGCTGTTCCGCCCATGGTGGCGGATGCACGTGAACCGGCCGTTCCCGGTGGCGGAGGCGCACCGGTCCGGGCAGCCGGTGCACCTGGGGGACGTGGAGGAGGCCATGCGGCTCTTCCCGCAGATGGTGGCGAGCCTGCCGTTCGCCTTCGCCTCCCTGTACGCGCCGGTCATCGGCGGCCGGGAACGGTACGGGGTGCTGGTGGTGCTGCGGGCCCCGACGCCGGGGGTGCCGGTGCCCGCGCGGGACCGGGGCCGGATGCTCCAGGAGGCGCGGCTGCTGGGGGCGGAGCTCGCGGCCCTGGAGGCGGCCGGGACGAAGGTGGAGTGGCCCGGCGAGCCGGTCGGGGTCCAGCTGCCGACCCGGACGTCGCCGCCGGTACGGATCGGCTACTTCGACTGGAACCTGGACACGGGGACGGTCACGGCCGACGCGGGACTGCGGGCGATCCTGGGTGAGACGATCCCGTTCCCCTGGACCGTCGACGCGCTGACCTCCCGGCTCATGCCGGAGGACTCGTACGCGCTGTGGGCGCTGGCCCGGCAGGCGGCGGGCTCGGGCGGTCCGGCGGCGCGCCGGATCCGGCTGAAGGGGCCGGACGGCGGGCTGCACCTGCTGGAGGTGACCGCGCGCACGGTGCCGGGCGCCGGCGGGGGGAAGGTCCTGACCGGGTCGCTGGTCGACCTCGGGACCGGGCTCGTCGGCTCGGACGCGACCGACCGGCTGCCCCGCGCGATCCTGGCGATCGACCGGCTCGGCCGGATCACCTACGTCAACGACCGGACGGAGTCGCTGCTCGGCATGCCGCGCCGCGCCCTCGCCGGGCGTCCGCTGTGGGACGCCCTGCCGTGGTTCGCGCACCCGTACCACGAGGAGCAGTTGCGCGGGGCGCTGCTCTCGGACCGGCCGACGCACTTCCTGGCCCACCCGGGGCACGGCGAGTGGCTGTCGGTGTCGCTGTATCCGGGGCACGACGGGGTGACGATGGTGCTGGTGCCGGAGAGCGATCCCGCCCACCGGCCGGCGGGCGCCCAGGCCGACGGGCTCGCCTCCCTGGAGGGGCGGGCCGAGGCCCTCTACCGTCCGGTGGCGCTCGCCATCGCGCTCTCGGAGGCGGTGACGGCCCGGCAGGTGTCGGCGGTGGTCACCGAGGAGCTCCTGCCGGCCTTCGGCGGCCGGCAGCTCGCCATCTACCTGCTGAGCGAGCGGCATCTCTACCTGGCCTGGGAGACGGGATTCCCGAAGGGTTTCCTGGAGCCCTTCGACGGGGTGCGGCTGGACGCGCGGGTGCCGGGGGTGGAGACGCTGACGACGGGCCGCCCGCTGTTCTTCGAGTCGATGGAACAGCTGGGCGCGGCCTATCCGGGGCTGCCGATGGACACGAACACGGGTGCGCGGGCCTTCCTGCCGCTGATCGCCTCGGGGCGGCCGGTGGGTTCGTGCATCCTCGGCTTCGACCGTCCGAGGGGCTTCACCGCCGAGGAGCGGACGGTGCTCACGGCGCTGGCCGGTCTGATCGCCCAGGCCCTCGAACGGGCCCAGCGTCACGACTCCGAGGCGGCCCTCGCCCGCGGACTGCAGGACGCGCTGCTCCCCCACCGGCTGCCTGTGTACGAGGGCGTGGACACGGTGGGCCGCTATCTGCCGGGCACCGAGGGCATGGAGGTGGGCGGGGACTGGTACGACGTGATCGAGACGGGCCGCCAGGGACACCTGGCCCTGGTCATCGGCGACGTGCAGGGCCACGGGGTGGCCGCCGCCGCCACGATGGGGCAGCTGCGCAGCGCGGTACGGGCGTTCGCCCTGGGCGGGCACCGGCCGCAGGACGTGATGCGGGGCACCAACCGGCTCCTGATCGACCTGGACCCGGGCCAGTTCGCGAGCTGCTGCTACGTGGTGCTCGACGCGGAGACCGGCGCCGCGCAAGCGGTCCGGGCGGGCCACCCGCAGCCGCTGGTCCGGCGGGCCGACGGCGTCACCGAGATGGTGGAGCTCGCGGGCGGTGTGGTGCTGGGGGTGGACAGCACCGCCACCTATCCGGTGACGCGGCTGCACCTCGATCCGGGCGAGGTGCTGGCGCTGTTCACGGACGGTCTGGTGGAGCGTCCGGGCACCGACATCGACGAGGGCATCGAGCGCCTGCGCCGCACCTTCGCCGCCACGGGCACCGCCGCGCTCCCCGACACCGCCGACCGTCTGATCCGCGAGGCCCGCCAGTCCGCGGACCGCCCGGACGACATCGCCCTGCTCCTGGCGGCCCGCTGGCGGCCGCACGAGCACCACGCCTGAGCACGCCACGGGGCGGCCGGTGTCACCCGCTCGGGCGTGCGGCGCTGGTCGTGGCGGCCGTGCCCGGAGAGGCTGGGACCACCGGGGGAACCGTGTCAGGCCGTCCGAGGAGGACTAGTGCAGCAGGACAAGCAGCCGGAGTACGGGCCCGTGGTCTTCCGGGACCGCTCCGCCGGGTTCGCCTTCCTGACCCGTTCCACGGCGAGCAGCGACCAGACCATCGAATGGGACGACGGCGAGACGTACCCGGTGGTGGACGTCGAGATCTCCTCCGAGAGCCACCCCTTCTACACGGGCAAGGCGCGGACGGTGGACAGCGAGGGGCGGATCGCGAAGTTCGAGCGCCGCTACGGCGAGGAGGGCTGAACCCCCTCCCATAACTGGCCAGAGGATGGCCGGTTCGCCTTCCAGGATGGGTGACACGACCGCGGCGGGGCCCTCCCGACCAGGTCGTCCCTGCTCTCCCCTCGGAAGGAATCGATCATGATCGTTGTCACCGGAGCCACCGGGAACGTCGGCCGCGCGCTGGTGGAGGCGCTGGCCGCGGCCGGCGAGGACGTCACCGCGGTGAGCCGCCGCGCCCCGGAGGTCCTGCCCGCCGGAGTGCGGCACCGGGTGGCCGACCTGGGCCGCCCGGAGGGACTGAAGGCGGTGTTCGACGGCGCCGACGCGGTGTACCTGATGGTCGCCGGGGTCGGCGAGGAGCTGCGCCCGGGCGCGATCGTGGACGCGGCGGTCGCCGCGGGGGTGCGCCGGCTCGTCCTCCAGTCCTCGCAGCTCCTCGGCACCCGGCCGGAGTCGGTGTCGCACCGCCCGCTGAGGGAGTTCGAGGCGGCGGTGCGCGGGTCCGGTCTGGAGTGGACGGTGCTGCGCCCCTCCGGCTTCGCCTCCAACGCCTTCCTGTGGGCGGAGTCCGTGCGGACCGCGCGGAGCGTCGCCGCGCCCTTCGCCGACGTGGCCATGCCGGTGGTCGACCCGGCGGACATCGCCGACGTGGCGGCGGCCGCCCTGCGCGAGGACCTCCACCACGGGCGTACGTACGTGCTGACGGGCCCGGCCGCCGTCACCCCGCGGGAGCAGGCGGAGGCGCTGGCGGGCGCGGTGGGCGCGCCGGTGCGGTTCGTGGCGCGGTCCCGGGCGGAGGCGCGGGCGGAGCTGGTGCGGTTCCTGCCGGAGGTGGCCGTGGACGGGATGCTGGACGTGATGGGCGAGCCGCTCGCCGACGAGCTGCGGGTGAGCCCGGACGTGGAGCGGGTGCTCGGGCGCCCCGGACGCCCCTTCTCGGCCTGGGCGGAGCGCAATGCCTTCGCCTTCGCGTGAGGCGGCCGCTGGGCGGCCCCGGGCCGGCGTCGGTGGCCATCGACGGTCCGGGCGGCTCCGCCCGGGCCCCGGCCCGCCCTTCAGCTGAGCGGCCGGAAGAACGCGCGCAGTTCCACGGCTACCTGATCGGGTTCCTCGAAGGCCATGAAGTGGCCGCCGCGGCCCGGGGTGCTCCAGTGCCTCAGGTCGTGGAAGACCCGTTCGGCGAGGCTGCGCGGGTAGTCGGCGTAGGCCGGTTCGTGGCTGAGGGTGACGCCGGCCGGGACCCGGACGGGCGGCACGGTCCGGTTGTGGTGGTAGTCGTAGTACTGCCGGAAGGAGGAGCCGATCGTGCCCGTCGCCCAGTAGAGGGTGGCCACGGTCAGCAGGGTCTCGCGGTCCCAGCGCTTCTCCAGGTCGCCGCCGCAGTCGCTCCAGTCCCGGTACTTGTCGGCGATCCAGGCGAGCAGCCCCGCCGGTGAGTCCCGCAGGGCCGCCGCGAGGGTGTCGGGCCGGGTGCACATGATCTCGCTGTACCCCTGGTCCCCCTCCTCGTAGGCGGCGAGGGCGTCCAGGTAGGTGCGCTCGCGGGCGGTCGGCGGCTGGACGGCGAAGTCCGCGGAGACGACGGCGGAGGTGATGTGCACGCCCGCGACCGCCTCGGGGTGCAGGGCGCCGAGCCACTGGGTGACACCGCCCCCGATGTCGCCGCCGAACGCGCCGTAGCGTGGGTAGCCGAGGGTGTCGGTCATCAGGGCGTGCCAGGTCTCGGCGGTGCCCCGGCGGGTGAACGGGCCGTCGGGGAGGTCCGAGTAGAGGAATCCGGGCAGCGAGGGGACGACGACGTCGACGGCGTCGGCGGGGTCGCCGCCGTGCGCGGCCGGGTCGGCGAGCCGTTCGGCGAGCGGCAGCATCTCGACGAAGCTGCTCGGCCAGCCGTGGGTGAGGACGAGCGGCAGCGGGGCGGGTCCCTCGGGGGCGGCCCCTCGCCGGGCGCGCAGGTGGACGAAGTGCACGGCGCGGCCCGCGATGTCGGCGCGGAACTGCGGGAAGGCGTTCAGCCGCGCCTCGGCCTCGGCCCAGTCGAAGCCGTCGGCCCAGTGGGCGACGAGTGCGCGCAGCCATCCGGGGTCGGTGCCGGCGGCCCAGTAGGTGGAGTCGGACGGCTCGGTGAAGAGCGTACGGGTGAGCCGGGCGCGCAGATCGCGCAGGACGTCCTCGGACACGGAGATCCGGAAGGGAGTGGTGTTCATGGTTCCTTCGCTGGGGAGTGCTCGACGGTGCGGGCGCTCCCTGCGCGGGTCAGCGTGACGCGGCGGTGGGGAGGGCCCGTGCGGGGTGCTGCTCGTCCATGTGGGGCTCACCTCCCGGTGCGACGTGGGTCGACGCGGCGCGTGCCGCGGACCGCTCTGTGTCCCGAACCTACCGGCCGTGGCGGCGCGGCGCATCCCGACGGGCGCCGGCGCGCGCACGGGTCACGCTCGACCGCCCCCGGGCCTGGGGCACGGGGGCGGGTCGGTGGACTGCTCGGCCGGAGCCGTGCTGTCGGGTCAGGCCTTGACGATGCCGGACGCGGCGACCTTGATCTTGGCCTTGGTGGCGCCGGACTGGGAGCCGAGGCCCTCGATCTTCTTGACGAGGTCCGAGCCCTCGACGACCTCGCCGAAGACGACGTGCTTGCCGTCGAGCCAGTCGGTCACGATCGTGGTGATGAAGAACTGCGAGCCGTTGGTGTTGCGGCCGGCGTTCGCCATCGACAGCAGGAACGGGCGGTCGTGCTTGAGGGTGAAGTTCTCGTCCGCGAACTTCTCGCCGTAGATGCTCTTGCCGCCGGTGCCGTTCTCGTTGGTGAAGTCACCGCCCTGGAGCATGAAGGAGGGGATGACACGGTGGAACGGGGAGCCCGCGTAGCCGAAGCCGTGCTCGCCGGTGGCCAGCTCGCGGAAGTTGCGCGCCGTCTTCGGGACGACGTCGTCGAACAGCTGGAAGACGATCCGGCCGGCCGGCTCGTCGTTGATGGTGATGTCGAAGTAAACGTTCTCGCTCATGAGGACATCCTGTCATTCCTCCGGCACTCCTCGCGCACGGGCCACCCCCGGCCGGGTGGTGGACCGCCCGTCGTCAGATGAGGCCGCCGGCCTCCGGAGCCTGGACGGCACCGCCGGCGCCCTGGACGGTGTCGCCGAGGAGGGAGCCGACGCCCTGGTCGTCCTGGAGGACCTGGTCCTCCTGGAGGAGGCCGGTGACGGCCTCGCCGGGGCCGGGCGCCGCGGCGTCGGCGTGCGGGGCCGGGGAGACGAGGGCGGTGACGACACCGGCGGCGAGGGAGGCGATGGCGAGCATGCTGCGCTTCTTCATGGCCTGGTCAACTGCCGAGCGGCGCCGAGGTTACGGCTCCGGTGCCCTTTCTCTCGCGCACCCGCGGCGGCGGCCCCGCCCCCGTCCCCGTACCGCGGCCGGTCAGAGGTCCTCGGCCGTCTCCACGTACACCGTCGTGCCCGTCCTGCGGGCCCGGTCGATCTCGGCGAGCCGCCGGAAGTTCCGCGGGCGCATCTCCCGCTCCCACTCGGCGAGCGTCCGGAGCCGGTACGCGCTGTGTTCCCCGGGGTCGAGGACGACGGCGGCGATCTGCTCGTCGGTCAGTTCGCCGCCGTCGAAGATGAAGCCGATGTGGTTGGCGGGCCACTGCTCTCCCCGGTCGCAGGTGAAGTGCGTGCCGAGGAGCCGCGGTTCACCCTCGTAGACCAGTCCGGTCTCCTCGCGGCACTCCCGCACCGCCGTCTCCCAGGGGGTCTCCCCCGGGTCCATGTTCCCGCCGGGCCACTGCCACAGCTCGGTCTCGTAGGTGGCGCGCAGTTGGAACGGGCGGCCCTGGGTGTCGGTGAAGTAGAGGCATGCGTACGCGGTCGCCCGCGGCAGCGTCGCGATGTACTCGGCGGGCGGCAGCCAGGTGTTCGCCATGGGCGGCTCTCTCTCGACGGAGCGATGGGATCGCCTCCATCCAAGCGGTCCGGGCGGCCCGGCCGGGCCGCGCGGGGCGGCGTCACCGGATCGTGTGATCACTTCGGCTCAGGAGGGGGGAGACCGGCCCCGTCCCGTACGCGTGGACGCGGGCACCGGTCCGGCACCGTGACCCTGAGGGGTACCCCCTGAGGTGACACCGGCCGGCGGGATTGTCGTCCGTGGTCCGATGCGGGAGGCGGGGTCCGGGCGGCACGGTGGTGTCATGATCGAAGTCAGGGACCTCACCAAGCGGTACGGCGTCACGACCGCCGTCGACTCGCTCACGTTCACCGTCCACCCGGGCCGGGTGACGGGCTTCCTCGGGCCGAACGGGGCGGGCAAGAGCACCACGCTGCGGATGATCCTGGGGCTGCACGCGCCGACCGGCGGTTCGGTGACCGTGTCCGGCCGCCCGTTCCGCTCGCTGCCCCGCGGCCTGCGGCACGTGGGCGCCCTGCTCGACGCGGGGGACGTGCACGGCGGACGGACGGCCCGGGCGCATCTGGGGATCCTCGCGCGGAGCAACCGGATCCCGCGCTCCCGGGTCGACGCGCTGCTCGACGAGGTCGGGCTCGCGGGCGCCGCCCGGCGCAGGATCGGGGGCTACTCGCTGGGCATGCGGCAGCGGCTGGGGATCGCCGCGGCGCTGCTGGGCGATCCGCCGGTGCTGCTCTTCGACGAGCCCCTGAACGGCCTGGACCCGGAGGGCGTGAAGTGGGTGCGGGGCCTGTTCCGGCGGCTGGCGGCCGAGGGGCGGACGGTCTTCGTCTCCAGTCATCTGATGAGCGAGATGGAGCACACGGCGGACGACCTCGTGGTGGTCGGCCGCGGTTCGCTCATCGCGGCGGAGAGCCTCGCCGCGTTCGCGGCCCGCGGCACGAGGCTGAGCGTCACGGTCGGCACGCCCGCGGCCGGGGCCTTGAGCGCCCTGCTCCTCGCGGAGGGCGCGGCGGTGGAGGCGGAGGACGGCGGGCTCCTCACGGTGACGGGGCTGGACGCCGCCCGGATCGGCGAGCTCGCCCTCGGCCACCGGATCCCGCTGCACCAGCTGACGACCCGTACGTCCTCCTTGGAGGAGGCGTTCATGGAACTGACCGCCGACAGCGTCGAGTACCTGGCAGGAGACGCCCGATGACCGCGCTCGCCCTTCCCGTGACGGAGCCCCGCGCCCGCTTCCGCGACCTGCTGGCGTCCGAGTGGCTGAAGCTGTGGTCGCTGCGCTCGACCGGCTGGTCGCTGCTGCTCGGCGCGCTGGTGGTGGTGGCGTTCAACGCGGGCCAGGCCTGGGACCACTACCGGTACTGGACGTCGTACGACGCCGGGAGCCGGGTCCGGTTCGTCCGGGACGGCATGGCGCTGCTGGACGCGTTCACGGGGAACGCGGGGATGGTGCTGATCCTCGCGACGGCCTCGATGGGTGCGATGACGGTGGTCGGCGAGTACAGCAGCGGGCAGATCCGCACGACCTTCGCCGCGGTGCCGGCCCGGCGGTCGGTGATGGCCGCGAAGACGTGCGTGGTGGCGGCGGTGATGACCGGGTTCGGCCTGGTGGTCGCCGGGATGTCGTTCTGGACGAGCCAGGCCATCCTGTCCGTCCACGGCGTCGGCCTGCCGATCAGCCACCCCGGGGCGGTGCGGATCGTGGTGGCCTCGGCGTTGCTGGCGCCGGTGAGCGCTCTGGCGGGGATGGCGCTCGGGACGCTGCTGCGCGGCGGCGCGGCGACGATCGTGTCCGCCGTGGTGCTGCTCCTGGTGGTGCCGGGGGTGATCAGCGAGAAGCGTCACTGGTCGGCGGTGCTGGCCCATCTGCAGCCGCAGAAGGCCTGGCAGCGTCTGCTGCAGATCGGGGACTGGCCCGCGCCGTTCCCGTGGACGGTGGGCGGGGCGTGGCTGGTGTACGCGGCGTGGGCGCTGGGCGCGGCGGCGGTGACGGTGTTCTCGGTGCAGCGCCGGGACCAGTGAGGTCAGCGGCGCCGGGGGCCGGGGCCGGCCGGGGCGCGGGCGGCCCGGCGCAGGCGGCGCGGGAGGAGGTGTTCGTGGACGAGACGGCCGGCGAGGGCGCCGCCGTACACGACGAAGCCGACGCCGACGAGCCAGGACTGCAGGACGAGGACGGTGCCGAACTGGCCGTAGGTGACGGCGTTGGAGGCGATGAGTGGCGAGAAGACGAACTGGGAGAAGATCCGCAGCCCGAGGAGGCCGAGGGCGGTCAGGACGGCGCCGGGCAGCAGGGCGCGCCAGCGGAGCCGGCCGCAGAGGAGGAAGCGCTGGGACCACCAGAAGAAGAGGAAGGTGCCGACGAGGTCGCCGAGGGCGACGAGGACGGTGACGCCGGCGGGCGAGTCCTCGGGGGCCGGGTTGGCGACGAAGAGGAGCAGGGCGGCGACGAGGACGGCGAGCCAGACGACGTGGCGCCACATGGTGTGCCAGCGGGCGGTGGGGAGGTCCCAGACGCGTTCGTAGCCGGTCTGGACGGCCGAGCCGAAGGTCACGCCGAAGGCGGCGAGGGCGGCGAGGCCGAAGGCGGTGGTGCGCTGGAGCGCCTGCCCCGGCTGGCCGAAGAGCCGCTCGACCTCCTCCTGGGAGACCTGGGAGACGCCGAGGCCCTGGACGAGCCAGCGGGCGAAGCCCTGGCCGCTGGCGAGGTCGGCGGCGGCCACCACGATGAGGAGGGGGACGAGGGTGAGCAGGCTGAGCGCGGCGAACCCCATGGCGCGGTGCATGAGTTCCATCTCGCGCCCGCGGTTCCAGGCGAGTCCGGCCGGTGAGGCGAGGACGCGTTCGTGGAGCCGGTGGAGCCAGTGGCCGTGCTCGGCGGGGGCATCGTCGTGCGGCGCACCGGATGTGGGGGGCATGTCTCGTCGAGTACCCCGCTCGTCGGTCGAACCCGTCCGGCATGCCGCCGATCGGGTGGCGTCGGGACCGGACGGGTGGAGTCGGGACCGGACGGGGGCCTCGGGCGCGGCGGGGAAGGCGGGGCGTACGGGTCAGGTGTGACGGGGGCGGGCGGCGGGGCCGGGGCGGACGGTCACCTCCTGGGGGGTGAGGGCCGGGTGGTCCTCGGCGGCGCAGACGACCTCGACGCGGACGGGGGCGCCGCATTCGGTGTGGCGGATGTCGAGGGGGGTGCCGGCGGAGTCCCCGGCGTGGCTGTCGCCCCACTGCTTGAGGGCGAGCAGCACGGGCCACAGGTCGCGCCCCTTGGGGGTCAGGCGGTACTGGGAGCGGGTGCGCGCGCCGGGCTCGCGGTAGGGCTCGGCGCGGAGGATGCCGGCGGCGACCAGCTTGCGGAGCCGGTCGGCGAGGACGGCCTCGGAGAGTCCGAGGTGGCGGCGGAAGTCGTCGTAGCGGCGCACTCCGTTGAAGGCGTCCCGCAGGATCAGCAGGGACCACTTCTCGCCGACCAGGTCGAGGGCGCGGCGGACCGGGCAGTTCTCGGTGTCCATCTCCAGGTACTGCATCGTCACACTGTAGTCAGCTGGCTGCGTTGTTGACAGTCAGCCGAGACCCCCTCTAGCTTCGATCTTGGAAGCCAGATGGGGATCACGGGCGCGCCGGGTCACCGGCGGGCCCCGGTGGGAGGAAGCGCGATGGATCGGTCACGGACGGTGCACTGGCAGGACGCGGCGGCCACCGCGGACGCCGCGGGCAGGATGGCGGGCCTGGACTTCCTGCGCGAGATCGCCGCGGGCCGGCTCCCCGCCGCCCCGCTCGGCGCCCTGCTGGGCTTCCGACTGGACGAGGTGGAGCACGGCAGGGCCGTGTTCGGCTTCGAGCCGGGCGAGGAGCACTACAACCCGATCGGCAGCGTGCACGGAGGCGTCTACGCGACGCTGCTCGACTCGGCGGCCGGCTGCGCGGTGCACTCCACGCTCCCCCAGGGCACGGCGTACACCTCGCTGGACCTGTCGACCCGCTTCCTGCGGCCGATCACCAAGGACACCGGCAAGGTCCGCGCGATCGGCACGGTCCTCAGCCAGGGCCGGCGCACGGCGCTCGCCGAGGCGGGCCTGTACGACGCCCAGGACCGGCTGCTCGGTCACGCGACGAGCACCTGCATGATCTTCCCGGCGGGCTAGGGCCCGTCGTCGAACCGGTGGGCTGGAGCCCGTCGTCAAACCGGTGGGCTGGGGCCCGTCGTCGAACCGGTGGGCCAGGGCCCGCCGTCGAACCCCCCTCGCCGCCCGGACGGTCCGTCAGCAGCGTATGCGGGTGCGGGTGCAGTGGTCCGGGGCCGGGTCGTGGGCCGGATAGGGCTCGCCGGTCGCCTGGAGGGCCGCGCTCACCAGGGTGGCCAGCAGGTCGATGTCCGAGCCCATGTCCAGCCGGACCGTCACCCAGCCGGAGCCGGCCCGCAGGCGCAGCGCGCTCGACCCGAGGAGGGCCGGGCGCAGCCGGGCGATCATGGCACGGGTGA
This sequence comes from Streptomyces sp. NPDC093111, assembly GCF_040683955.1. Classification (NCBI taxonomy): domain Bacteria; kingdom Bacillati; phylum Actinomycetota; class Actinomycetes; order Kitasatosporales; family Streptomycetaceae; genus Streptomyces; species Streptomyces sp. NPDC093111. Next base: position 342,243 of record NZ_JBFBNW010000009.1, read on the forward strand.
GGTGGACGTCGGCCTCGTGTTCACTGTGGAAGTGCACGATCTCCTGCGTCGCGGTGCGCAGTCCGAGCTCGGCGCCGCAAGGAGCACGGTCGGCGACCAGCGAGGGCCAGCTCATCAGGCGTTCACTGGCGTGCCTGGCTGTGTTCATACGAGGAGCGTGCCCCTCCCCCGGGGGCGTGCACAAGCGTCCTGCGGAAAGAATCCCGCCGAGGCGCAAAACAGTCGACTCCGGTCAGGGCGCGGGACGTTCGCGAACCCGGGCGGCGAGTACCGCGACGTCGTCCTCCGCGGTGTGCGCGTCGAGCCGGCGCAGCACTTCGTCGACGACGGCCTCCGGGCCGGATCCGGCCGGTAGGCGGAGCGCGGCGAGCCGGGCGAGGGAGTGGTCGATGTCCTCGCCGCGCCGTTCGACGAGGCCGTCGGTGAACATCAGCAGGGTGTCGGCCGGGGTGACGGTGCGCACGACCGGTTCGTAGCCGCCGAGGCCGGTGCCGAGCGGCGGGCCCACCGGGAGGTCCACGAGTTCGGCCGAGCCGTCGGCGGTGAAGACGACCGGCGGGAGGTGTCCCGCGCTGGCGAAGGTCGCCGTGGAGCGGGCCGGGTCGACCTGGATCAGCAGGCAGGTCGCGGGTCTGCGGCCCTCGTCCTCGGCGACGACGGCGTCGAGTTGGCGCAGCACCCGGTGCGGGGGCAGGTCGGTGGCGGCCACCTCGCGCAGGGCGCTCCGGTAGGCGTTCATGTCCACGGCGGCGTCGAGGCCGTGTCCCATCACGTCGCCGACCACGAGCAGGCTGCGTCCGAAGTGGAGCCGCACGGTCTCGAACCAGTCGCCGCCGACGAGGGTGCGCGGACCGGCCGGGAGGTAGCGCCCGGCGATCTCCAGGTTGGGGTGCGGCCGGCCGGGCTCGGCGACCAGGGCGCGTTGCAGGTGCAGCGCGGTGGCCTCGGTGGCGGCCAGCCGGCGGGCGTGGCCGAGGTGGAGGGCGGCGAGCCGTACGGCATGGGCGACGACGGCGCTCTCGTGCGCCGTGAACGCGCGGCCGGTCCTGGCCACCCGGACCCGTCCCAGGTCCGCCCCGTCCCGCGCGAGTACCGGCAGCACGAGCACGGCGGGTGCGGGGGATCCGTCCAGGAGCCCGGTGTCACCGGCCGCCGCGGCCCGCCGCGGCGGGCCGCCGTCGGGGGCGCGGAGGTCGACGGCCACCGCGTCGGCGACCCGGCGGATCAGGAAGGCGGCCAGCTCGGCGCAGACGGTCCGCTCGTCGAGCGCGGTGCCGATCTCGGCCGCCGCGTGCTCCATGGCGTCGAGCCGGGCCAGGACGGCCTCGTACTCCCCCTCCGGCCAGGGCCGCTCCCCCGCTCGCTCCGCCACCGCACCTCCACCGCCGTTCCTCGCACTCCCATTCCATCAGCGGCCCGCGCGTGGCGCGCGCGGCACCCCCCGGACCAGCGCGGGGTCACCCTCCGTGAGGCCGGGGCAGGGGCGACTCCGCACCGGTCGCGGGCCCGGGCCCGGCCGGGCCCGCCGGCCGACGTTCGGTGCCGACACCGGACGCACCGGAGGACTCCCCGGGTACCCTGCCACTACTGACCGGTAACTCGCGTGTATCTCCGGGGGGAACAGCAATGACGACCGGGTACTTCCACTCCGTCGACGAGGTCGCCGAGCGGCTCGCCGCCACCGGCTATCTGGCCTCGCCCGACGTCGCCACCACCGTGTTCCTCGCCGACCGGCTCGGCAAGCCGCTGCTCGTCGAGGGGCCCGCCGGGGTCGGCAAGACCGAGCTCGCCAAGGCGGTCGCCCAGGTCGCCGGAGCACGCCTGGTCCGCCTCCAGTGCTACGAGGGCGTCGACGAGTCCCGCGCCCTGTACGAGTGGAACCACGCCAAGCAGCTGCTGCGGATCACCGCGGGCCGCGGCGAGAGCTGGGACGAGGCCCGCACCGACATCTTCGGCGAGGAGTTCCTGCTCCCCCGCCCGCTGCTCACCGCGATCCGCTCCGACGAGCCGACGGTGCTGCTCATCGACGAGACCGACAAGGCCGACGTCGAGGTCGAGGGGCTCCTGCTGGAGGTGCTGAGCGACTTCCAGGTCACGGTGCCCGAGCTCGGCACCATCTCCGCCACCCGGCGCCCCTTCGTCGTCCTCACCTCCAACGCCAGCCGCGAGCTCTCCGAGGCCCTGCGCCGGCGCTGCCTCTTCCTCCACATCGGCTTCCCCGAGGAGGAGTTGGAGCGGCGGATCGTCCGGGAGAAGGTGCCCGGCATCGACGAGGCCCTCGCGGCCTCGGTGGTACGGGTCGTGGGCGCGCTGCGCGCGATGGACCTGCGCAAGGCGCCCTCGGTCGCGGAGACCGTCGACTGGGCCCGCACCCTCCTCGCGCTCGGCGCCGACACCCTGTCCGACGAGGTCGTGCGCGGCAGCCTCGGCGTGATCCTCAAGCACCAGGAGGACATCCTGAAGGCGGCGGCCAAGCTGGACCTGGACGCGCGGTGACCGCCGCCGACCGGGTCACCGGCCTGGTGCGGGCGCTGCGGGCGCACGGCTTCGGGATCGGCACGGGCGAGACCGTCGACGCGGGACTCGCCCTCGAAGCCGTCGGCTTCGAGGACCGGGAGCGGATGCGGGCGGCGCTGGCCGCGACCCTCCTGCACGGCGCGGACCACCGGCCCGTGTTCGACCGGGTCTTCGACCTGTACTTCCCGCTCGTCGACGCGCTGCCGGACACCGGGACCCCTGGGCGCACGGGGACGGAGGGTGACCCGGCGGGCGCGGGCACGGAGGACGAGGACGGTGCCACGTCCGCCGACCGCCCCGCCGATCCCGCCGGCCTGCGCGAGCGGCTCCGCGAACGGCTGGCCGCCGCGCTCGCGGCCGGCGACGACGCGGCGCTGAGCCGGCTGGCCGCCGAGGCGGTCGGCGGACTCGGCGGATACGGCTCCTCCCCCGGGTCGGACGGCTGGTCCTCGTACCAGACGCTGTCCCGGCTGCGGCCCGAGACGCTGCTCGTCCGGGTCCGCGCGCTGCTGCGCGAGGGCGCCGACGCGGCGCCGGAGTTCGCGGACCGGCTGACGGACGACGAGATCCGGCGCCGCATCGAGGGCTTCCGCGCCCGCGTGCGCACCGAGGCGCGCCGCCGGGTGGCCGAGCGGCAGGGCCGGGACCGGGTGGCCCGCCGGGCCGTCGGCACGACGCCCGACCGGATCGACTTCCTGCTCGCCGGCCGGGACCAGCTCGACGAGCTGCGGCGTACGGTGCGCCCGCTGGCCCGGCGGCTCGCGACCCGGCTCGCGGCGCGCCGCCGCAAGGCCGCGCGCGGGGAGATCGACCTGCGGCGGACCCTGCGGCGCTCCCTGTCTACCGGTGGCGTGCCGATGCGCCCGGTGCTGCGGCAGCGGCGGCCCGGACGGCCCGAACTGGTGCTGCTGTGCGACGTCTCGGGCTCCGTCGCGGGCTTCGCGCACTTCACGATGCTGCTGGTGCAGGCGCTGCACGATCAGTTCAGCCGGGTCCGGGTCTTCGCCTTCGTCAACCGCACCGACGAGGTGACGGACCTGGTGGCCCGGGGCCGGGCGGACCCGGCCGGGCTCGGCGAGCGGATCCTCGCCGAGGCGACGGTGACCGGCTGGCACGGGCAGAGCGACTACGGGACGGCGCTCGACGAGTTCACCGAGCGCTATCCGGGCGCGCTGGGCCCCCGTACCGTCGTGTTCGTGCTCGGTGACGCCCGCACCAACAACAGCGACCCCCGGCTCCCGGCCCTCGCGCTGATCGCCGAGCGGGCCCGGCGGGTGTACTGGCTCAACCCCGAGCCGCGCTCGCTGTGGTCGACCGGCGACTCGGTCGCCCACGCCTACGCCGAGCTCGTCGACATGCGCCCCTGCCGGGACGCCCGGCAGCTCGGCGAGGTCATCGGCCGCCTGCTCCCGGTCTGAGCTCCGCCCGCTCCGCCGCACCGGGTAGCGTGAGGCGCATGGAACTCTCGGGTGAGATCACCGCCGGCCGTCCCCTGCTCGTCCTCGCGGTCAAGGAGGAGGCGCAGTACCTCGACACGGATCTGCCGATCCTGCTCACGGGCATGGGCAAGGTCAACGCGGCGGCGGCGCTCTCCAGCGTGCTCGCCCGCGGACCGCGCCCCTCCGAGGTCGTCAACCTCGGCACGGCGGGCGCGCTGCGCCCCGGCTGGAGCGGCACCCACGTCGTCGGCACGGTCATCCAGCACGACCTGGACGGCGAGCTGCTCGCCACCCTCACCGGCGAGACCTACGGCGCGCCGCTCACCCTGCCCGCCGGCGGCGACGTGGTCCTCGCCACCGGTGACACCTTCGTCTCGGACGAGGCCGCGCGGATACGGCTGGCCGCCCGGGCCGCCCTGGTCGACATGGAGGGGTACGCCCTGGCCAGCGCCGCCGGCCTCGCCGGGGTCCCGGTCCGCCTGGTGAAGCACGTCAGCGACGAGGCGGGCGAGGGAGCGGCCCGCAGCTGGCGCGAGTCGGTCGCCGACTGCGCCCGCGCGCTCGCCGAGTGGGCGGCGGCGAACACGCCGTACCGGGCGTAGCGGAGGGACCGGCCCCGCCCGAACGTCCGCCAGTCAGAACCACCTTGACAGCCCGGAACCGTGCCTGCCTAAGCTGGGGCATCCCCTTCCGGACCCTGGAGGCTCCCGTGCCCGCACCCCTCGCCGCGCCGCGTCGCGGTCGTGGTGTCGTGTGGGCGGGGGCTCTGCTGAGCTGCCGGCGGCATGTCGACTTCTGCCGCACCGCCTCCGCCATCTGTCCTTCCGCACACCGCTGAATCCCACCCCGTCACCGCGCCCGCGCGGTCTCGGGCCGGCGTCCGCCGTGCCGTGCCCTCACGGCTCCGGGCGGTGCGCCGTCGCGTTTCGCCGTGTCGTTCCGGAAGGACCCCCATGCCTCACCCTGCCCTGCACCTGGCCGTCGAGATCGACGGTGACGGTGCCCATCCCGCCGCGTGGCGCCGTGCCGCCCACGCCCCTGGTGAGCTGCTCACGCCGCGCCGGATCGCCAAGGTCGCGGCCGTCGCCGAGAACGCCGGGTTCACCCTCGTCACCCTCGACGACTCCGTCCTGCCGCCCGCCTCGGCCGCCGCCGGGGGCCCCGCGGGGCGGATCGGGGCGGTGGAGCGGGCCGCGTTCATCGCCGCGTCCACCAGCGTGATCGGCGTCGCGCCGGTCCTCGCGACGACCTACGCCGAGCCGTTCCACGTCTCCACCCGGATCGCCTCGCTCGACCACGTCTCGGTGGGCCGGGCCGGCTGGGTGCTCGGCGTGGAGGAGAGCGCCGAGGCGGCCCGCGCCTGGGGGCGGCCCCTCGTCGAGGGCGAACCGGCGCTGCGCCGCGAGGCCCTGGACGGGCTCCGGGTGGCACGGGACCTGTGGGACTCGTGGGAGGACGACGCCGTCATCCGGTCCGTCGCCACGAGCCGCTACCTCGACCGTGAGCGGCTGCACTACGTCGACTTCGAGGGCGAGACGTACAGCGTGAAGGGCCCGGCGATCGTGCCGCGCCCGCCGCAGGGCAGGCCCGTGGTGTTCGCGCCGGCCGGGCTCGTCCCGCCCGGGCTCGTCGACGTGGCGCTCGTCGAGGGCTCCTCGCCCGCGCGGCTCGGCGAGGCCGCCGCGGCCTCGGGCGCGCCGCTCGCCTTCGCCGAGCTCGAGATCGCCCTGGACACCCCGGGCGAGACGGCCGCCGAGCGGATCGCGGACCTGGACCGGTTCGCTCCCTGGGACGAGCAATCGGGCCGGCCGCCCGGCCGCCTGCGGTACACCGGCTCCGCGCAAGGGCTCGCCCATCTCCTGGAGGAGTTGAGCGCCCTGGTCGACGGGGTGCGGCTGCACCCGCTGGTCCTCGACGAGGACCTGGCGGTGCTCTCCCGGCTCGTCCTGCCCGAGCTGTTCGTACGGCGGGTGGCAGCGCGTCCGCTGCCCGGCAGCACCCTGCGCACCACCCTCGGACTCCCCCGCCCCGAGAGCCGCTTCGCCACCACGGCCTCCGCCACCACCACGCTCGCCACCACCACCCGGGAGGGGAACCGATGACCGGCACCGACCCGCAGGACGTCCCCCGTCCCGACGCCCAGCTGCACTTCGGCGTCTTCTTCCAGGGCGTCAACCACTGGACCATCTGGTCCGACCCCGCGAGCGGCTCGCAGATCGACCCGGCCTCCTTCCGGAAGGTCGCCCAGACCGCCGAACGCGGCCTGTTCGACGCCTTCTTCCTCGGCGACGGGCTGCGGCTGCGCGAGACCGACGGGCACATCCACGACCTGGACGTCGCCGGGCGCCCCGACTCCCTCGCGCAGCTCGCCGCGCTCGCCGCCGTCACCCACCGGATCGGCCTGGTCTCCACGTCCAACACGACCTTCAACGAGCCGGGCGACCTCGCCCAACGGCTGGCCGGGCTCGACCTGCTCTCCGAGGGCCGGGCCGGCTGGAACGTCGTGACCACCGACAACGCCTGGACCGGCGCCAACTTCCGGCGTGGCGGCTTCCTGGACCACGCCGACCGCTACCGGCGCGCCGAGGAGTTCCTGACCGTGGCCCGCGCCATCTGGGACGGCTGGGCGGACGGCGCGGTGACCGACTCCGTCGAGGCCCGCACCTGGTCCGTGCCGGGCACGATCGGCCGGGTGCGGACGGCGGGCGCGCAGTTCGACGTCGACCTGGTCCCGACGCTGCCGCGCAGCCGGCAGGGGCATCCGGTGATCTTCCAGGCGGGCGATTCGCCGGACGGCCGGGACTTCGCGGCCCGCAACGCGGACGTGATCTTCTCCGCGCACGGGCGCGACTTCGACGACGCGCTCGGCTTCGCCGAGGACATCCGGCGGCGGCTGCGCGCGGCGGGCCGGCCGGAGGACGCGCTGCGGATCCTGCCGGCCACCGAGATCGTGATCGGCGCGACCGAGAAGGAGGCGGAGGAGAAGGCCCGCTGGGTGCGGCTGGAGCAGGTCACCCCGGCGACGGCGCTGGCCGTCGTGAGCCGGCTGTGGAACATCGACCTGTCGGAGCGCGACGCCGACGGGCCGCTGCCCGCCGAGGACCCGGTCGTCGAGGAGAACACCGGGGCGTTCGGCTCGGCCCGGGTCGCGGACCCGCGGGGCGTGGTCGCCGAGTGGCGGGCGAAGGCCGAGGCCAACGGCTGGTCGCTGCGGGAGGCCGTGATCGAGCTGGGCCCCCAGCGCGGGCACGTGGGCACCGCCGCGGGGCTCGCCGACCGGTTCGCCCACTGGGTGCGGCACGGGGCCCTGGACGGGTTCAACGTCTCGCCGTACCTGATCCCGGACGGCCTGGACGACATCGTGGACCTGCTGGTCCCGGAGCTCCAGGAGCGCGGGGCGTACCGCACGGCGTACACGGGGACGACGCTGCGGGAGCACCTCGGGCTGGCCCCCCTGGCCTGACCCCTTCGGCCGGAAGCCCTTCTTGCGCGGGATACCCCCAGGGGGTACAAATGGATCAACGGAATACCCCCTCGGGGTATCACGCGCACACGCTCAGGAGGCTTCCATGTCCGCTTTCTCCACCACGTACAAGGTTTCCGGTGTCAACAGCGGTCACTGCAAGGCGATCGTCTCCCAGGCCCTGCGCGGCCTGGACGGCGTCGACACCGTGAGCGTGGAGATCTCCACCGGCCTGGTCACCGTCAACACCAGCACCGCGCCGGACGACGCGCTCATCTCGACGACGATCGACGACGCCGGCTACGACTTCCACGGCCGCGCCTGACCGACGAGGACCCCAGGAGGGGGCCGGGCAACGCGCCCGGCCCCCTCCGCCACGTCCAGCCGCGCGGCAGCTCCCGCCGCGCCGGCACGGCGACGACGTTCCGCGTCCGGACCACCGACACCTCGGCCGGGCGCCGGTGAAGACCACCCGGCCGGACAGTCGACAGGACTGTCACATGCCGCGTATAGAGTCCGCCGGAACTCGCAGGTCGCCGCTGAAGGAGCACAGGTGTCGAGAACAACCCCGCCCCGGCCGGTGGACATCGTGTCCCTGTTCCCGCAGCTGGCGCCGTTGGCCCGGCAAGCCGTCCGCCTGCATCCGCGTGCCGGCGTGCCGTCCGTGCACGACAGTTCCGTCGGCGGGCCGCTCCTGTGGCCGTCCGACGAGGAGTGGCCGAGCTGCGCGCAGGAGCACGACAACTGGGAGCCGCCCGTCTCCCTCGACGACGTCCGCCGGAGGCGGGCTCTGCTCGAAGCCGCCTGGCTTCGCCACCGCGAGCCGGGCGAGGACCTCCTCACGCCCGACCAGCGTGCCTTTCTCGACGAGCTCCAGGCCGGACACCCGCCTCACACCGAGCCGAACGCCCTGGTGCCGGTCGCCCAGCTCCACCTCCGCGACGTCCCGGGGCTCACGGGCCCCGAGGGAGCCGACCTCCTGCAGGTGTTGTGGTGCCCCCTCCACCACAACGACGGGCTGCCCGCGGTCCGCCTCGTCTGGCGGACCGCCGCCGATGTCGGCGAGCTGCTCACCGACCCCCCGGAACCCGCAGACGTCGAGCACTACGGCCACTACGTTCCCGAACCCTGCGTCCTGCACCCCGAGGTCGTCACCGAGTACCCCGCACCACACGAACTCCCGGAAGAACTCGCCGGCCGCCTCCACACGTGGGGCCAGGAGCAGGAGGAGGACCCGGCGAACGGCCCTGGCGGCGCCTACTACCAGTACGAGCTCTCGGTCGCCCCCGGCTGGAAGATCGGCGGCTGGGGCCCGTGGAGCTTTTGCGACCCCTCGCCCATGCACTGCCCGAGCTGCGACACCGAGTACCGGCCCCTGCTCACCGTCAGCAGCGGGGAGTGGGACGGCGGAAGCCGCAGCTGGATCCCCCTCGAAGACCGGGTCCCCCCGGAGCGCACCGGACTGCGCAGGCCCTCCGATCCGCCCATGGTGGAGATCGGCAGGGGCTACAACCTCCAGATCCACATCTGTCCGGCCTCGTTCGACCATCCGCATCTCGAAGTCATGCAGTGAGTCCTCAGCCGGGCGGGAGCCGGGCGGGAGCCGGGCGGGAGCCGGGCGTGCCCCACCGGTAGGCGTCGAACCCCGGTGTCGCACGATCGAAGCGGGTCCCGCCCGTCAGCTCCGCTCGGTGGCCGTGGTCTCGACGGCCGGTTCCGGGGGGCGTACGACGAGCAGCGCGGCCACGTCGTCCTCCAGGCCGTTCACGGAATAGCGGGCGAGGTCCTTCTGGAGCAGCGGCAGCACCCGGTCGTCCGGCTGGTCCGCCCAGCCGTCGAGGCGCTCCTCCAGCGGGTAGAAGTCGCCCGCCCGGTCCCGGGTCTCGCTGACACCGTCGGTGAACAGCAGCAGCCGGTCCCCCGGGCCGAACGGCACCTCCTCCACCCGGTGCCGGGAGGCGAACAGGCCGGCCAGGTTGACCGGCAGCGACGGGTCCGTGAAGACGACCGGGCTCACCTGCCCGTCGTGCTGGAGGAGCGGGGCCGGGTGGCCGCAGCTCAGGAGGCGCACGACGTCCTTGTCGTCGGGGAGTTCGAGGAGGAGGACGGTGGCGAAGCGCTCGGCGGAGTCGGCGTCCGGGTCCCAGGCGCCGTACCGCTCCAGGCCCACTTCGAGGCGGTCGGCGAGCGCGGCCAGGTCGGGCGCGTCGGTGACGGCCGCCCGGTAGGCGCCCAGCAGCACGGAGGCGCTCTCCACGGCGCCGAGGCCCTTGCCCTGGACGTCGCCGAGCAGCACCCGGACGGCGCCGGGGATCCGTACGGCCTCGTAGAAGTCGCCGCCGATCCGGGCCTTCGCGGCGGCGGCCAGGTACAGCAGGTGCAGTTCTACGCGGCCGAGCCGGGGCGCCAGCGGGCGCAGCAGCACCCGCTGGACGACCTCGGCGACGGCCAGGACCTCCCGCAGGTCCTGCTCGTAGCGGGCGCGGACCCGGCTGACCCAGACGGCCGCGGCGATGACGACGGCCAGGACGGCCTCGGCGGCGAGGATGTCCTGCGCGGGATCTCCCTGCGCCAGGGCGAGGGCCAGCCGCAGCGCCATGGCGAGCACGCCGATGGCGACGGTGCCGCGCACGTTCCAGGTGACGGCGGCGAGCGCGGGACCGATGACGAGGAGCCGGTCGAAGTGCTGTCCCTCCGAGGTGGCGAGGTCGATGACCACCACGAGCGCGAGGGCCAGCAGGGGCAGCGCGAGGCCGATGGTGAACTGGGTGCGCATCCCCTTGGGCGTAGCGGGACGGTGACCACCTGTGGGCATTGCCTGATCGTACGTACGGGACGGGGCGGACCCTGGCGTTACGGCGCCGGTGGCGTGTCCGGGTCCCTGCGCGGTCCCGGCAGGGCGAGCGCGGCCGGTGCGGCGAGCACCGCGAGGGCGGCGAGCGCGGGCAGGGCGCGGCCGGAGGCGAGCAGCAGGGAGGCCAGGGTGACCCCGAGGACGGGCCCGGTGTTCATGGCGGTCTGCTGGAGTCCGCCGGCGACCCCGGCGTGCTCGGGCGGCGCCCGGTGCACGACGACGGAGGTCGCGGTCACCATCACGGCGCCGAACCCGGCCCCGATCAGCGCGGCGCAGGCGCCCGTCACCGGGCCCGAGTCCGTCACACCCGGCCGGCCGAGGAGAAGCACGCCGAGCGCGGTGAGGAGGGCGCCCCCGGTGGCCGTGGCCCGCGCGCCGAGGCGCCGGTGGAGCACGGCGCTGACCGGCGCGCCCAGCACCACGGCCACGGCCAGCGGGACCATCCGCAGGGCGGTCTCCATGGGCGTGCGGCCGAGGGTGTCCTGGAAGAGGTAGGTGGCCGCGAAGAGGGTGCCGGAGAACGCGGCGGACACGGCGAGGAGCGCCCCGAGCCCGGCGGCGACCGGTCCCGTCCGCAGCAGTGCGGGCGGCAGCAGGGGGTGCGGGGCCCGCCGTTCGTGCCGTACGAGGAGGAGCGCGGCGAGCAGGGCGGCGGCGAGGGCCGCGGGGGTGCCGGTGACCAGGCCATGGACGAGGCAGGCGAGGGCGAGTCCGAGCAGGCAGGCGCCGGGCAGGTCGAGGGCGGCGAGGCCGCGGGTGTCCGCGGTCGGCGGGGCGGGGCGCCGTTCGGGCAGGGCCAGGCAGAGGAGGGCGAGCGCCGCCGTGGGGGCCACGCCGATCAGGAAGACCGCGCGCCAGCCGTACGCCCCGACGAGCGCGCCGCCGATGAGCGGTCCGGCCGCGGCGGCCAGGCCGATGGCGCTGGTGCGCAGGGCGACGGGCATGCCGAGGCGTTCGGGCGGGTAGGCGGCGCGCAGCATGCCGAGCGTGGCGGGTTGCAGCAGCGCGCCCGCGACGCCCTGGGCGACCCGCAGGGCGATCACCGTGCCGATGTCGGGGGCGGCGGCGATCCCGGCGGAGGCCGCGGCGAAGCCGAGGCAGCCGATCGCGAAGATCCTGCGGTGCCCGTACCGGTCGCCGAGCCGTCCGGCGAACACCAGCAGTCCGGCGACGGCCACGAGGTAGCCGGTGCTGGTCCACTGCACCTGCCCGAGACCGGCGCCGAGGTCGCGCTGGAGGACGGGCTGGGCGACGGTCAGCACGGTCCCGTCGAGGGCGACGACGGCGGCGCCAAGGACACTGCAGGTGAGGGCGAGGACACGGTGCCGGACCGCCCCGGCGGCGGGCCGGTCGGCGACGGCGGTGGGGGTGCTGGCGCCGGTGCTCATCGGGGCTCCTCCGCGGGACCGAGGTGCGCCCGGAGCGTGGCGGCGAGCAGCGGCTCCACGTCGTCCGCGCCCGTCGCGAGGCGCAGGCTGCCCCAGCGTCGGAGCTGGGCGATTCCGTGCAGGTTGGCCCAGAGCGCGCCGGCCGCGGTGACGGCGTCGGGGCGGGCATCGGCATCGGCATCGGCATCGGGGCCGGGGCGGGCATCGGCATCGGCATCGGCATCGGCATCGGCATCGGCATCGGGGCGGGCCTCGGCGACCAGGGCGGCGAAGCGCGCGAAGAGCGGGAGGCTCGTGTCGCGCAGTCCGAGCCGGCCGCTCTCCAGGAGGTCGTGGCGGAACATCAGCTCGTACATCCCGCCGCGGGTCCGCGCGAAGTCGAGGTAGGCGCGCGCGAGGGCCCCGATCCGGGCCCGTGCCTCCGTCTCGCCCGCCTCGGCCCGCGCCGCGCGGGCGCCGAGCTCGCGGAAGCCCTCCCGGGCGATCGCCGAGAGCAGGTCGAGGTGGGTCGGGAAGTGGCGGCGGGGCGCGCCGTGCGAGACCCCGGCCCGGCGGGCGATCTCGCGCAGCGACAGGGCCTGGACGCCGTCGGCGTCGACAAGCTCGACCCCGGCCCGGACGAGCCGGTCGCGCAGCCCGGTCTCGGGCTGCGTCGCGGGCGCGGTCTCCGGCCCGACCCCCGGCCCGGTCTCGGGCGTCAGGGTGGCGGGAACGGAGGGCGGGGAGGACGGGGAGGGCAGGGGCGGAGGCGGAGTGGGTTCTGCGGACATGATCCTTGTCTAGCCGATCCCCGTAGACACTGTCTACCCCTTTCGTAGACAGTGTCTACGAAGATCGGCGACAGAAAGGCACCGGCCCCGGTAGGCCCGCCGGGCCCGTCCGTTACACTGGCGGGAGCGAAGGGGAGTAGCCCTGCGAACCGGTCGTCGACACACTGGAACCCCCGGGTTCCCGGTGACCGGGTCCGTGCGGAAGCGCGGACGGGCGAGACCTTCGGCCAGGCATCCATGCCACGTCCGCACCTGTGGGCGTGGTTCGTCATGCCGGGCCGAGTGGTCCTCCCGTCGCCCCTCCAGGCGCCGTGTCGGGCCCGGGCCCGGTCCGAGCAGAGAGCTCCCGGTATGCACCTCGACCCCTTGGCGATCATCACCGCCTTCGGGCTGATCTTCCTCGCCGAGCTTCCCGACAAGACGATGTTCGCGTCCCTCGCCATGGGCACGCGCATGCGTCCGCTGTACGTGTGGTTCGGCACCTCGACCGCGTTCATCGTCCATGTGGCCATCGCCGTGGGCGCCGGCAGCCTGCTCGGGCTCCTGCCCGGCTGGAGCGTCAAACTCGTCTCGGCCCTGCTCTTCGGCTTCGGCGCCTTCATGCTGCTGCGCGGCGGGGGCGACGAGGACGAGGACGACGCCGGCGGCAAGACCGTGACCGGGTTCTGGCCCGTCTACTCGACCGCCTTCATGGCCGTCTTCATCAGCGAGTGGGGCGACCTGACCCAGATCACCACGGCCAACCTCGCCGCCACCAACGGCACCTGGTCGACTGCGATCGGCTCCGCCGCCGCCCTCATGAGCGTGTCGGCGCTCGCGCTCGTCGCGGGCCGTTTCATCGCGAAGCGCGTCCCGCTCAAGACCGTCCAGCGGATCGGCGGCGTGTGCATGGCCGGGCTCGCGGTCTGGTCGCTCGTGGAGGTCTTCACGGGCTGAGCCGGCACAAGCCGCCGGGCCACGGAAAAAGGGCCCTGAGGGACGTGCCCGCCCGCCTACGATGCGGGCATGTCCCTCCGTCCCGAACCCTCCGACCGCCTCACCGCGTTCGGCAACCAACTCGTCGACGTCCACCTCTACCTCCGCGAGGAACTGGCCCGCCTGCGCGCGGACGTGGCCGGCCATCTCGCCTCCGGCGGGGAGCGCCCGCGCGAACTGCGCGCCCACTGCCTCGCCTTCTGCACCGCCCTCACCCGTCACCACACCGCCGAGGACGAGGGCGTCTTCCCCACCCTCGCCCGCCGCCACCCCGAGCTGCGACCCGTCCTCGACGAGCTCTCCCGGGACCACGAGCAGGTGACCGAGCTCCTCCGGGCCGTCCAAAAGCTGGTCGACGGGCTCGGCACCGGACCCGAGCCGGACCCCGCCGAGGTGCGCCGGATCAGCGGCGAGCTGGACGGCCTCGTCGCCCTGGTCGAGTCCCACTTCACGTACGAGGAACGCAAGCTGGTCGGCGCCCTCAACGCGCTCGACGGCTCCGCCGGGGCGCTGCACGCGGGCTTCGAGGACTTCGCGCTGCACGATCTGACGCAGCCGTGAACGGGTCCTTGCTGAAGGACTGAATCACTGCTTCACTCCTTCCATGCCCTACCGACGCACGCCCGCGGTCCAGGCCCGCCAGGACGCACAGCGCACCACCGTCGTCGAGGCGGGCCTCGGACTGCTCGCCGAGCACGGCTACGCCGGCTGCACCATGGCCGCCGTCGCCGCGCGGGCGGGGATCGCCACCGGCAGCGTGTACCGCCACTTCCCCAGCAAGGCCGAGCTCTCCGTCGAGCTGTTCCGCACGGTCGTCGGACGCGAGGTCGCCGCCGTCTCCGAAGCCGCGGCCCTCGGCGCGCACCGGGGCGCCGCGGACCGCGTGGTGGCCGTCATAGAGACCTTCGCGACCCGGGCCCTGAAAGCGCCCCGGCTCGCCTACGCGCTGCTCGCCGAGCCGGTCGACCCGGCGGTCGACGGCGAGCGCCTCGTCTTCCGGCGCGCGTTCCGCGACGTCTTCGCGGCGCTGATCACCACCGGCGTCGAGAGCGGCGAACTCCCGCCCCAGGACCCCCGGCTGACCGCCTCCGCGCTCGTGGGCGCGGGCGCGGAGGCCCTCATCGGCCCGCTGACCGGCCCGTCCGCCGGGGAGCCGGACGGCGAAGCCGTGGGGCCCGGCACCGTACCCGCCCTGGTCACCTTCACCCTCCGAGCCCTGGGAGTTCCCGATGCCCACCACGCATGAGGTCACCAACCAAGTCCCGCCGCTGACCGGTTACGACGTCTCGGCCGACCCCGCGCTCCTGGAGGCGCTGCGGCGCGAGGGCGCCGACTGGGCGGAGACCGACGTCCGGGAGCTGGGCGTGATGGCGGGCGGGCAGCAGGCACAGGAGTGGGGGCGGCTCGCCGAGCGGCACTCCCCGGTGCTGCACACCCACGACCGGTACGGGCACCGGATCGACGAGGTCGAGTTCCACCCGTACTGGCACGAGCTGATGAACGTGGCCGTGCAGCACGGGCTGCACGGCGCGCCCTGGGCCGACGGCCGGGCCGGCGCGCACGTGGCGCGCGCCGCGAAGGTGTTCGTGTGGGGGCAGGCCGACCCGGGCCACCTGTGTCCGATCTCGATGACGTACGCCGCGGTGCCCGCGCTGCGGGCCGAGCCGGAGCTCGCCGCGGTCTACGAGCCGCTGCTGACCTCCTCCACGTACGACTTCGGGCTGCGGGTCCCGACCGAGAAGCGCGGGATCATCGCCGGGATGTCGATGACCGAGAAGCAGGGCGGCTCGGACGTCCGCGCCAACACGACCCGGGCGGTGCCGACGGGCGAGGCCGGGACGTACGCGCTGACCGGGCACAAGTGGTTCACGTCCGCGCCGATGTCGGACGTCTTCCTGACCCTCGCCCAGGCGCCCGGCGGGCTGTCCTGCTTCCTGGTGCCGAGGGTGCTGCCGGACGGCTCGCGCAACGCGATCCGGCTCCAGCGCCTCAAGGACAAGCTGGGCAACCGTTCCAACGCCTCCAGCGAGATCGAGTACGAGGGCGCGCTCGGGCACCTCGTCGGCGAGGAGGGCCGCGGGGTCGCCACCATCATCCGGATGGTGAACATGACCCGGCTCGACTGCGCCGTCAGCTCGGCGTCCGGGATGCGCCAGGGGCTCGTCCAGGCCGTGCACCACGCGACGCGCCGCTCCGCGTTCGGCGCCCGCCTCCTCGACCAGCCGCTGATGACCAACGTCCTCGCGGACCTCGCGGTCGAGGCGGAGGCCGCGACGGTCGCCGCGATGCGCCTCGCCGGCGCGGTGGACCGGGCGACCGCCGGGGACGCCCAGGAGGAGCAGCTGCGCCGCCTCGGGCTCGCGGTCACGAAGTACTGGGTGTGCAAGCGCGCCCCCGTCCACGCGGCCGAGGCACTGGAGTGCCTGGGCGGCAACGGCTACGTGGAGGACTCGGGACTCCCCCGCCTCTACCGCGAGTCGCCGCTCCCCTCCATCTGGGAGGGCTCGGGCAACGTGGCCGCGCTGGACGTGCTGCGGGCGATGGGGCGTCAGCCCGAGGCGGTGGAGGCATTCTTCGCGGAGGTCGACCGCGCGGCGGGCGCCGACCGGCGCCTGGACGCGGCGACGGCCCGCCTCCGCAAGGACCTCGCGGGGCTCGGCGACCCGGACGCCCTCCAGTACCGCGCCCGCCGGACCGTCGAGCACCTCGCCCTCGTCCTCCAGGGCTCGCTCCTCGTCCGACACGGCCACCCGGCCGTCGCCGACGCCTTCTGCGCCTCCCGCCTGGACGGCGACTGGGGCGTCGCCTTCGGCACCCTCCCGCCCGGCCTGGACACGGCGGCGATCATCGAGCGGGGCGCACCCCAGTTCACGCCCTGAGGTGATGCTGTGGGGGCTTCCTCGGTCCTGCCTTCGGGGAAACCCCCACGCCGTGCCCTCTCATCGGTCCTCCCCGCCCGGCATCGTGGACGCGGCGGCCCCCGCGCCAGTGGCCGCGCTCCGGGACTGGAGGGTCGTGCTGATCCGGACCTGGACTCGTAGGCTCCCTTGGAGGTCCCCGGCCGCCTCCAGTGCTCGCGCCGCATGTGTCAGGGCCTTCACCTCCTCAGCCGTGCGTCTCCGGTCCCTCATGAAGTCCGCGAGGCCGAGCCAGCTGTCGGCGGCCTCGGCCTCACGGCCCGCAGCGGCCAACTGTGTCGCGAGACTCGTACTCGCCACGGTCATGCCGTGTGGATCCCCCAGCTCTCCGTACAGCCTGACAGAACACCTGAACATCCCGAGGGCCTCCGCCAAGTCTCCACGTGAGACCAACGCGTTCCCCAGGTTGAGGGACGACTCCGCCTCTCCCCACATGTCGTCTCCGGCCCGCCACGTGGACAGCACCTCACGGTGCGTGGCCACGGCCTGATCCGCCTTGCCCGCTTGTCTTATGGCGTTGGCTGCGTTGTTCAGTGCATGAGCGCGCAGATGTGGTTCGGCGGATCCCAGTAGCTCAGCCGCAGCCTTGGCGTGCTTCTCGGCCTCCTCGGACTGTCCGGCCGACCGGCACACGGATCCCATAGCCATCAGCGAAAAGGCATGCAAGAGCCGGTCGCCGAACGTGCGAGCCGATTGGAGTGCAGGCTCGAGCACGCCCAGGGCCGCTTTCGGAGAACCTGCGAGATCCAGTGCGGAACCGTGTGCGAGGCGCAGCAGGAGGCGCTGTCTCGGGGTGGCCGTGACGGTGGCGGCGTCCAGTGCTCGTCTTGTCAGCCCCGCCCAGCGGTGTCGGTCCGACCACTGTGCCGAGTGCTCGTGAAGGAAAAGAACGATGTCGAACGCGATTGCGTCCCGCCTGGAATGCAGCGCGAGAAACGCCGCGCCGATGATGTTCTCCTCCTCCGATCTCATCCACATCAGTGCATCCGAGGTGAGGACAAATCGGGTCCTTTCCCTGTTTGGTCGGTCGGCCGGCCGTAGGCATGCGTGTGCGGCGGCAGCGTCGCGGCGATAGAAATCCAGCAGCCTGTCGAGTCCCGCTCTTCTCTCTTCGCGGAATCGAGCCTGCCTGCCCTTCTCGTCCGCGTACAACCGCAGCAGGTCATGCATCGCCCACCTCACTACGGCACCCCCCCATTCCCCGGGATTCGACGAGATGTGCGTCCGCGAGCTCCCGCACCCCTCGCAAGGCCAAGATCGGCTCCGCGCCGGCGAGCGCGGCGACCGCTTCCACGGAAAGGTCCGGACCCGGATTCAGGGAAACCAGTCTGAACAGACGGGCCTGCCGACTCTTCAGATAGGTGTACGAGAGCTCGAAGGCGGCTCGCACAGCGAGCTCCTGGCCTCCTTCGTTCGTGCCCTCAGGTGACAGCACGTCCAACCTGGTGCGGGCGTTCCCGAGTTCTTCCGCCAGTTGCGTCGGCGACAGCGTGCGCTGGGATTTCAAGATGCCGGCGACGACCACGAGGGCCATGGGCAGACCACCGCACAACTCCGCGAGCCGGACGAACTCTCCTGGAGCCTCGTCCGCCCGCCCGTCGCCCGGATGAGCAAGCGCGAGGGACGTGCGGAGCAGTCTCGCTCCCCGCTCTCCGTCGAGTGGGTGAACCTCGACCAACCTGGCGGACCGCAGATCGCCCAGCTTGTGCCTGGACGTCATCAGGATGCGGTGACATGAGCCCACACTCGGCAGCAGAGGGCCGACCTGGCTCACGGTCCGGACGTCGTCCAGGACCACGAGAAGGCGTTCCGCTCGGCCCGCGCGCTCGTCCAGGGCCGCATGCCATCGCTCTACGGCGCAGGTATCGGGCCTTCCGGCATCGCGATCGCCGATCTGGCGGAGCAATCGCGCAGCGGCCGTGGAGGCGTCCAGCGGGCCGGCGGCGCTGTGCCCGTTCATGTCGAGATGGAGCACTCCGCCCGTGAACCATTCCTCGGCCCGCGCGCACTCCGCCGCGTGGGTCGCGAGGGTGCTCTTTCCCACCCCGGCCATTCCCGTCAAGGCGACGGTCGGGGGACATGAGGCATCGGGGTGAAGAAGATCCGACAGGACACGTAACTCCGCGGTTCGCCCGGTACAAGGACTCTGGACTCGGATGCCCGGCCGCCGTGGCGGAAGCGAACCATCGCGCTCCGCCGCCTCGATGATCCGCCGGCGCAGGCTTCGGTAGCGGCGATCGGCGGCGTCGACCGGTCGTACAAGATCCGAATGGCCGCCCGGGAGCACGGCCGCGTCCGGGAAGACGCTCTGCGCGGAGGCGAGCGGGACGATGTTGTCCGTCTCTCCCGCATAGACCACGAAGGGAATGGGGCACGTTCCCGCGGTGACATCATGGGCGTGAACGACGTTTCGCATCACGATGCCCTGGGTCTCCGCGACCTCGTCGACCAGAGGCCGGAGCATGGCTTCTTGAGGATTTCCGGGCAGGAACCAACGCCGCAGGAACAACCCCAACTGAGAGCCGTGATGCGGGGTGGCGAGCAGAATCACCCCCTGAATTCGAGCCAGATCCTTGCCACGCCCCTCGGAGAGCATCCGCGCCAGAAAGCGCTGGATGACCAGACCTCCCATGCTGTGCCCGACGAGAAGGAGCCGTCGAACTCCTTCCGCTTCGGTGTCCACAAACTCCTTGAGGCTGCCCGCGATCGCGGCCAGTGACGGGACGCGACGCCGCGGATCCAGGCCCCACAGTGTCGTCTCGTATGCGAAGGCACTGGTTTCGACGAACCCCAGTTCGGCATCGGTGTGGATCAGCTTGATCAGCGGATCCCAGACACTCGGGTCCGAACGAAATCCGTGCACGAACACCACCCGAAGGCGTTCTCTACCGACGTGTGCGGAAGTGCGCACCCTTCAGCCCTTCTCACGAATCCTCACGGACAGCACTTTCATGTGCGCGTGAAATGACACGAAAAGTAGCAGATTCCCGCGATGCCGCTCCGCCACGGTGGGGTGCGGCTGAGGCCTGGTCGTCTTCGCCGGACGAAGCGTGCACTCGCGTGGCAGCCTGAGGGTGCACGTCCCCGCCCCACCCCGCACGGCGAGACGGAGGCCCCGTGAGTACGGAAGCTCGGCACGGCGCGATCCACGAGGAGCTGGACCGGAGCGCGGAGAAGGTGGCGCCCCAGGTGATCGCCTGGCGACACCATCTGCACCGGCACCCGGAGCTGCCCAACCGCGAGGTCGAGACCGCCCGTCTCGTCGCGGGCCACCTGCGCGCGCTCGGTCTCGACGAGGTCCGCACCGGCATCGCCGGGCACGGGGTGGTGGGGGTGCTCCGGGGCGGTCTGCCGGGCGCGCGCGTGATGGCGCTGCGGGCCGACATCGACGCGCTGCCCGTGCGGGACCTGTGCGGCGCCGACTTCGCCTCGGAGACCGTCGACGCGGACTATCCCGGCGGCCCGTTCCCCGTCTCGCACGCCTGCGGGCACGACTGCCACACCGCGATGCTGATGGGCGCGGCGACCGTCCTCGCCGGTGCGCGCGCCCACCTCCCCGGGACCGTGCTGTTCGTCTTCCAGCCCGCCGAGGAGGGCCCGCCGGTCACCGAGGAGGGCGGGGCCCGGGCGATGCTGGCGGCGGGCGCCTTCACCGATCCGGTGCCGACGATGGTGTTCGGGATGCACGTCACCCCGTATCCCAAGGGGTACGTGGGCTACCGCGTCGGCAACCAGTACGCGGCGTCCACGCTCGTGCGGATCGTCGTGACCGGCGAGCAGGTGCACGGCTCGACGCCGTGGCAGGGCGTCGACCCGATGCCGGCGGCCGGCGGCATCATGACCGGGATCGGGCAGATCTACCGTCAGGTCTCCGCCTTCGACCCGGTCACCGTGACCATCGGGCACGTCGAGGACGTCGGCCGCTTCAACATCATCGGCCAGACCGTCACCCTGTGGGGCACGGTCCGCTGTGCGGTGGAGTCGGACATGGCGGAGGTCCAGCGGAGGCTGACGACGCTCGCCGAGCACACGGCGGCGGCGTACGGCGCCACGGCGGCCGTGGAGTACCTCCAGCCGGTGCCGCCGGTGCACAACACCGCCGCGTGGGTGGCCGCCGGACTGCCGACGCTACGGCGCGTCGTCGGCACGGAGCGGGTCGTGGAGACCGGCGCGACGCTGGGCTACGACGACGTGTCCGAGTTCGTGAACCGTTTCGGCGGCCTGTACGTGATGCTCGGCGTCCAGGACGCGACCCTCGACGCCGGGGGACGCCCGGTCGCCGCGCCGGACGGCCGCGGCCTCCTCACCAACCACAACCCGCGCTTCTACGCCGACGACGCCACCCTGGTGACCGGGGTCCGGCTGCACGCGCAGGTGGCGTACGACCACCTCGCCGGGGCACTGACGGCCGGATGACGCCCCGTACGACGGCCGGATATCGCCTCACTCGTTCGTGAGTTCCGGCGTCCTCCCGCCGCCACGCCCCGACACGCTGACGCGGACGGATCCGAATGCGGGAGGACGACATGACGCGGGACGCTGGGCACCGCGAGGGCCTGGACGACCAGGCCCTCCTGCTCGTGGCGGGACTCGCCGATCTGGCGATCGGCACGCTGGGGTCGGCGCTCGGCACGGTCCGGGGGCTGATGCGCCGTTCGGACACGGCGGAGCTGGCCTCGGACGCCGAGCGGGACCTGATGGCGCGCGGACGTCTCGCCCTGGACCGGTACGCCTCCGCGCCGCCGCCCCACCTGGAGGTACTCGCCCGGCACGTGGTGGCCCGCCGGGGCGCCGACGATGTCTGAGTCGTGGGACCCGGCCGGGTTCAAGGCCCGGGTGGACACGGCACTGCACCGGTTCGTCGCCCAGGAGGCCGACCTGCTGGCGGGGGTCGACCCCGCGCTCGCGCCGGTGGCCGTGGAACTGGAGACGGCGGTCGCGGCGGGCAAACGGCTGCGGGCGGCGTTCTGTTACTGGGGCTGGCGCGGCGCGGGCCAGCCGGACAGCGAGGCCCTCGTACGGGCGGCGGCGGCCCTGGAGCTGGTCCACGCGGCGGCCGTCGTGCACGACGACCTCGTCGACGACAGTCCGCTGCGGCACGGCCGGCCCACCGCGCACCTGGCGCTGCGCGCCGCCGTTCCGCACCACCCGGGGGCCGACGGCGCCGCCCGGTCGCTCGCGATGCTCCTCGGCGACCTGCTGATGTCGCTGGCCGGGCAGTTGTTCGTGACCAGCGGCCTGCCCGCCGCCTATCTCGGCCGGGCCCGCCCGCTGTGGGCGCTGCTCGCGCGGGAGCTGGTCGCGGGCGAGTGCCTGGAGATCCTGCACACGGGCGCCGAACCCGACACGGACGCCTCGCTGAAGGTGATCCGCTACAAGACCGCCAAGTACACCGTGGAGCAGCCCCTGCTGATCGGCGGCGCCCTCGCCGGGGCCGGGCGCCTCCTGCGCGAGGGGTACGCGGCGTACGGGCTGCCGCTGGGCGAGGCGTTCCAGCTGCGCGACGACCTGCTCGGGCTGTTCGGCGACCCCGAGCGCACCGGCAAGTCCAACGGCGACGACCTGCGCGGCCACCGGCCCACGGC
Source organism: Streptomyces sp. NPDC093111 (assembly GCF_040683955.1). Lineage (NCBI taxonomy): Bacteria > Bacillati > Actinomycetota > Actinomycetes > Kitasatosporales > Streptomycetaceae > Streptomyces > Streptomyces sp. NPDC093111. The sequence goes on from NZ_JBFBNW010000009.1 coordinate 364,152, forward strand.
CCTCCTCGCGGAGACCTGGCGGCTCGCCGGTCCGGGCGAACGCGACCGGCTGCGCGCCCTCCTGGGGCGGGACGGACCGGGCGCGGACCCGGCGGCGGAGCACGATGCCGGGGACGAGGTCCGTGCGCTGATGCTGCGGCTGAAGGCGCCCGACCGGGTCGAGGAGATGATCGCCGCGCGGGTCGAGGAGGCGCTGGGCGCGCTCGACGGCCTCGACGTGCCCCCCGCGAGCGCCGCCGCCCTGACCGCGCTCGCCCACTCGGCCGCGATCCGGCCATCCTGACCACCGCACCCGCCCGCACCCAGCACCGCCCCGAGCCCGTAGGAGCCCCCGTATGCCTTCCACCGACAGCGACGCGTCGCACGACGCCCTGCGCCTGGTCGGCGACGAACTCGCCGACGCCACCGTCGCCACGCTCTTCGAACGCGGCGAGGTGGGCAAGTTCAACACCCTGATGCGGTACGTTTCCGTCGCCGGCGCGCCCCTGCCGGACGGACTGCCCGAGGTGGCGCGGGAGTACCTCCACGTCACGAGCGCGGCTCCGGCGTGGGTGGACTGGGAGGAGATGGAGAAGGCCCGACTGTTCTTCATCGACAACGACGTGCACATCACCACGGCGCTGTCCTTCGCCTCGATGCCCGCCTGCTACCTCGTCCCGCACGTGGCGAAGCTGCTGTCGACGACCCACGGCCTGAAGTACCCGTCCAAGCGGATGGCGGAGACCGGCCAGTTCACGGTGCACCTGATGCGGCCGGACGCGTTCGAGGCCGGCGGCCGGTTCATCCCCGCCGCCCAGAAGGTACGGCTGCTGCACGCCTCGATCCGCCACCACCTCGTCCGCGAGGACCGCTGGGACACGGCCGCGCTGGGGGTGCCGATCTGTCAGGAGGACATGATCGGCGGGCAGATGTTCTTCTCCCTCCTCGTCCTCGACAGTCTGCACCGGCTCGGCGTCCACATGTCCACGGAGGGGGCGGATGCCTACTACTACGCGTGGAAGGTGGTCGGTGCCATCCTCGGGATCGACCAGGACGCCGTCCCGCAGAACCTCACCGAGGCCCGCGCCTTCCTCGACCGGTACATGCTCCGGTACATGGGCCCGTCCGAGGAGGCCGCGGTGCTGACCCGGCAGCTCATCGACCTGTACGAGGAGGTCGTGCCCGGCACCTTCTTCGACCCGATCGTCTCCGCCCTCATCCGCTTCCTCGTCGGCGACACCTCCGCCGACTGGCTGGAGGTCCCGCGCACCCCGTGGGACACCGTCGTCAAGGCGGTGCCGCACCTCCTGGGCGTCCTGGAGACCATCGAGGACCGTTCCCCGCTCGGGGCCTGGGCCCTCGACCGGATCGGGCACCTCACCACGGTCTTCGAGCTGTCCTCGCTCACCCGGGGACGGGTCATGCACTACGCCATCCCCGAGCACCTCAAGGCCGACTTCGGCGTCTCGTCCGCGGTGCCCCGCTCCCGCCGCTGGACGCCGCCCGCCGCCGTCCTCGGCTCGTAGCCGCTACGCGGGGCGCCGTACCGCGGCACCGTGGCCCGGCGCCGTGCCGGTCCCGGGCGGGATCCGCGCCGCCGTCTCCGCGAAGGCCCTGACCAGGGCGGACTCGGCGGCCGTCGGCCAGACGAGGCCGTACTCGAGCGGCGGGGCGTCGTGGAAGGGCACGTAGGCGATGCCGGGGCGGGGGTGGTAGCGGGCGCCGCGGGCAGCTCCCGGGGAGACGCCGCGGCCCGCGCCGACCAGGGACAGCACCTCCTCCCAGGTGGCGGCCGAGGGGCCGTGCCCGACGGGCGCGCCGGAGGGGGTGCGGGTCGGGTAGTGGTGGGCGCGCCAGGCGCGGGGGTGAGCGGCGCCGCTGGTGACCAGGGTCTGCCCGGCGAGGTCCTCCAGGCCGACGGAGGTACGGCGGGCCAGCGGGTGTCCGGCCGGGACGAGGAGCACCCGGTCCTCCCGGATCAGGACCGGGCCGGGGGTGAGGCCGGGGACGGCGACCGGGAAGGTGGCGTACTGGAGGTCGAGTTCGCCGTCCTCGACGGGCCGGGTGCCGGCGTCGAGGGGGATCTCGCGGAGGGTGACCTCGCAGCCGGGGTGGCGGGCGAGGAAGGCGTCCGCGGCGGCGGTGAGCAGGGCGCCGCCCCAGGGGGAGGCGAAGCCGACGCGCAGCGTGCCGAGCATGCCGCGGCCGGCGGCGGTGGCGTGTTCGAGGGCGGCGAGGATCCGGCGGTGGGCGGGGCGGAGTTCCTCGTGGAGGCGGGCACCGACGGGGGTGAGGCGGACGCTGCGGCTGGTGCGGACGAAGAGCGGGGTGCCGACGCGGCGCTCCAGCTTCTTGACGGTCTGGCTGATCCGGCCGGTGGAGACGCCGAGGAGCTCGGCGGTGCGCCCGAAGTGCAGCTCGTCGCCGAGGGTCAGGAACGCCTCCAGTTCGTGCCGTTCGAGCACGGGACCCCCTCCGATCGTTTAGCCTCGCTCAACGCCGATTGCATTGTTGCACCTTGATGCGCGGCGGACACCGACGGAAACCTGAGGGACGTGACACTCCTCCCCTCCTCCCTCGGCGCTCCCGCTGCCACTCCCTCTCCCGCTACCTCTCCTGCTGCCTCTTCCTATCCTGCTCCCGCTCCCCCTCCCGCTCGCGTGCACGTCCTCACGCTCGCCGTCGCCGGGGCCGTGACCGTCGGGAACATCTACTTCCCGCAGCCGCTGCTCGCCGCCGTGGCCCGCGGCCTCGACGTCTCCGACCGCACGGCGGGCCTGCTGGCCACGGCGGCGCAGGCCGGGTACGCGCTGGGCATCCTGCTGCTCGTGCCCCTCGCCGACACCGCGCGGCTGCGCCGCCTGACGGGCACGCTGCTCGGCCTGACCAGCGGCGCGTTGCTGGTGGCCGCCGCCGCCCCGAACATCCTCACGCTCCTCCTGGCGACCCTCGCCCTGTCGACGACGACGGTGCTGCCGCAGATTCTCACGCCGGTGGCGGCCGTCCTCGCGGGTGCCGAGCGGCGCGGCCGGGTGGTCGGCCTGATCGGGCTCGGCCTCACGCTCGGTTCCACCCTGTCCCGTACGGTCTCGGGCGCGGTGTCCGACGCGAGCGGCAGCTGGCGGACGGCCTACCTGGTGGCCGCCGTCGCCACGGCGGGCCTGCTGTGCGTGCTGCCGCGGGCCCTGCCGGAGCGGCTCGGCGTCCCGGGCGCGCGCCGGCTGCCGTACGGGCGGATGCTCGCCGGGCTGCCCCGGCTGCTCGGCGCCCACCCGGCGCTGCGGGTGTCGGCGCTCGTCGGGGCGTGCGTGTTCGCCGCGTACAGCGTCTTCTGGGCCGCGCTCGTCTTCCATCTGGCGGCCCCGCCGCTCGGGTACGGGCCGGGGGCGGCGGGCCTGTTCGGGCTGCTGACCGTGCCGGCCGCGCTGGCCTCGGCGTTCGCGGGCCCGCTCACCGACCGTTTCGGTACGGGCCGGGTCGGCCGCTGGGCCCTCGGCTGCGCCGGGCTCGGGCTGGCCGTCGCGGGCCTGGCCCCGTACGCGCCCGTGGCGCTGGTGGCGGGCGCCGGACTCGTCGTCCTGGGCACGAGCGCCTGCCAGGTGGCGAACCAGTCCCGGGTGCTCGGCCTCGGGCGGGAGGTGGCGGCCCGGGCCAACTCGGTCTTCATGCTGGCCACGTTCGGCGGCGGCGCGCTCGGCTCGCTGACGGCGGCCTGGCTGTACGGGGCGTACGGCTGGCGACCGACGGTCCTCGGCGCGACGGCGTTCACCGCGCTGGGCGCGCTGGCGGCCTCGTGGCGGCGGACCCCCGCCCGGGCCTGACCCGCGGGGCCCCGACTTGCGCCACGCCCGCCACAGGGAAGGCTGGAGGTACCGGTCCGCGTCCCTCACAGGAGCCACGATGCAGCAGCCCGCCCCCCTCGACCTGGGCGCCCTCGCCGACGAGCACCTGGCGAAGGCCCGCACCGCGCCCCACGGCCGCAGCGCGCATCTGGTGGTGCACGACGGGGTGCTCCGCCAGAGCGTGATCGCCCTGACCGCGGGCACGTCCCTCGACGAGCACAACGCCCCGCCCGCGGCGAGCCTCCAGGTCCTGCGCGGACGGGTGGAGCTGACGGCCTCGGGCCGTTCGGAGGAGCTGGAGACGGGCGGACTCCAGATGATCCCCAAGGAACGGCACGGCCTGACGGCCCTGGAGGACGCGGTCGTGCTGCTGACGGCGGTGAACGACTAGGACGCACGGTCACCTGGGCCAAGCCCTCCAGTAAACGATCATTTGACGCCAAAATCGTCGATGTGGAGCGCTCCTCGTCCGGTCCCGTGGCGCAACCGAAGCGCGCGGTCTTGGTGCGACCGCTGCTGGGTCAGCGGCCGCTGTTAGCCTGCCGTCCATGATCAAGGGCAGCCTGGCAGGCCGAATAAACCGCTTAGTGGGGGACAGCAGGCCGGAGCGCGTGCTGATCGCCGCCAGTTTCGTCAACCGGGTCGGCAATGGCCTGTTCAACGCGGCGTCGGCGCTCTACTTCACGTTGGTCGTGGGCCTGCCCGCGGTACAGGTCGGCGCCGCGCTCACCATCGCCGGAGTGATCGGCCTGTGCGCGGGGATACCGGGCGGGCATCTGGCCGACCGGCGCGGGGCGCGCACGATCATGATGTCGGCCCTCGCGGTCCAGGCGGTGTCGATGGCGGCCCTCGTCCTCGTCGAGAGCTGGGCCATGCTCACGGTCGTCGCGACGGTCGACCAGATCGCCGCGGCGGCCGGCGGGGCGGCGGCGGGCGCTCTGGTGGTCCGGGTCGGGGGTGACCGCCCGGCCAGGTTCCGGGCGAAGCTGCGCACGTTCGTCAACCTGGGCGTCGTCCTGGGAACGGTGGGTGCGGGGCTGGCGCTGGCCGCGAACACCCGGGGCGCCTACGTCACGCTGATCCTCGGCAACGCGGCGAGCTTCGCCCTGTGCGCGGCGCTTCTGCTCCTGCTGCCCCGCTATCCGGTGCTGGCAGCGCCGCCGCAACAGCGGCGCTGGCTCGTCCTCGCGGATCGTCCCTTCCTGGCGTTCACCGCCCTCTACGGGGCCATGGGACTGCAGTACCCGGTGGTCTCGCTGCTCCTGCCGATCTGGATCTCCGAGCACACCGAAGCGCCGCGCTGGACGGTGGCCGCGCTGTTCGCCGTCAACTCCCTCTTCTGTGTGCTGATGCAGACCAGGATCGGCTCGCGTATCGAGACCCTGCGCGACGGCGGCCGTGCGTTTCGGACTGCGGGGCTGCTCTTCCTCGTCAGCTGCCCGATGATGGCGCTGGCGGCGTACACCCCGGTCTGGGCGGCGGCGGGACTGGTCCTGGCCGCGATCTTCGTCCACAGCCTTGGAGAGGTCTGGGAGTCATCGGCGGCCTTCGCCCTGGGCTTCGGTCTTGCCCCCGATCACGCCCAGGGCCAGTACCAGGGTGTCTTCGGTCTCGGCTTCAGCGCGGGCCAGGCTCTCGCCCCCGCGATCCTCACCACGGTCGTGCTCGGCCTCGGCACGAAGGGTTGGCTGCTGCTGGCGCTGTTCTTCGCCGCACTGGGTGCTGTCGGCCCGTCTCTTGCCCGCTGGGGCATGCGGACCCGGCCGCAGCCGGGCGTTGTCGCGGAAGCGACGGGATGACCAGCGGCATCGTTCAACAGCCGGGTGAAGCCGCCGCGTTCGAGGGAGAGCCCACGTGTGGGTGACGCTTCGTTGACCGGGGGCCCGCAGGTGTTGTGGGTCTGATCCTGCAACACCTCAGATCCGTTGTGACCTGCGCAGACGCTCTTGCCGCCCGGAGGCGGAGCCGACTGGCGAGGCAGCTGTGTTGCGGGAGCCCCGCGGCCCGGGAGAGGGTTCCCTTGTCGAAGTGCGCCCGCGGAGCCATCTGCCCCAGGGACAGACCCCGCTCGCTGCGCAGCCCCACCAGCGCCCACGCCAGTGCCTCGACGGGGGTGTCGAGCGGGTCGTGTTCCCGCACTCGGCTCAACGCGCACCCCTGCCCCGGTACGGGAGACAGAACAGCTGCTGGGTCACGTAGCCGGCGGTCATGCCCGCACCGGCCGCGTAGGCCAGCACATCGCCCGTGATCCGTTCGGAGCCCCCGAGCATTACGGAATCGGACTCAGGAAGGATGCCTTCGGTCTCCAGAGTGAAGTCTGCAAGGCGATGAAGAGCGTTGCGAAAGAAACCGCTGAGCTCTACAAGGAGCTGGCCGTTGATGGAGCGAGCGTGATCGGCGAGATGACGGAGTGCCCTACTCCGTGAGCTTCCCGTGGAGGGAGCGGTGTGGCGGCGGTGGCCGAGAGAGAGCGCATCCGGCGGTCTTCACGGCGACCCTCGTGAAGACCGTCCCACCTACTTCCTGACACCCCGCCCCGCCCCCGAAGGCGGCCCCGCCCACACGGCGCGGCCGCCTTCGACCGTTTCCACTCGGCGAAGGTCCGGGAGCCATCGCGTACCGGCTCCGTCTCTGCGTACGGCTGTACATGAATGTCCTCCTCCACGCGCCGCCCGGTGCGGGTCGGCCGGTGGCTCGCAATTCGATTGCTGGGCCTAGGTGATCGTCCTAGGGTCGGGGCATCGAACGGCGTGTAGCTCAGGCAGTCAGAGCACCGGGCTTCCTACCCGGAGGGCGCAGGGGCAGGTCCTGCCACGCCGGCCTATGAACAAGAACGCTGACCAGCAGCCACCGACCGAGCCCGGCCGTCCCGCCGGTGCGCCCGCAGCCGCGACGACCGGCCTGGCGACCGCCTCGTCCGCGTACGCCGCAGGCCAGTTGGCCCGTGCGCTGCGCACCGCCGTCTCGCACGCCGAGCCGGCCACCCGCGACCGCGCCCTCGGCCGGATGCAGAAGTGGCGTGCGGTGCTCGCGGGCATGGCGAACGGCAGCCTCACCGTCGGTTCGCGCACCCCGGTCGCCGGACTGCCCGCCTGGGTCACCCCTGAGGTCGTCCGCGGCGGGTTCGCCACCGGAACGCCCGCCGCCGGCGGGCCCCTCGCCCCGTACGAGGCGGACGCCGCCCACCGGGCCGGCGTACCGGCCGACCGTGCGGTGCTCTTCGCGCACGCGCTGACGGAGCAGGGCCTTGAGGAACTGTGGCACCTGCTGGACACCGGTCGCTACGAGGTGGCCCTGCCCGAGGAGGCGGCCCTGCTGACCGTCGCCTGGCTGGTACGGGCCGAAGACTTCGACACGGCCGCAGCCCTGGTGACGGAGCTTCAGCCGTTCGCCGACCGACTGCGTTTCCTGCCCCGCCCGACCGACCGGCCCGCCCCCGACGCGAGCGCGGTGCACCGTCGTAGCGTCGGCGAGGTCTCGGACGCGCTGCGGGCCCGCCGGCCCAAGACCGCCATCGAGGTACAGCGCGAAGCCTTGGGCGTGTGGCGGCCCTTCGACGACGAGCTCCTCGGCTACTGGCTCCAGCACGGCGAAGCGACGGCCCCCGTCCGGGCCGCGGCGGATCGCCCCGGCCCGGAGCGCGTACCCGACCCCGGCCCGGCTACTCCCCGTGCCGGGCGCGGTGGCGCTGGCGGTGACGCGCGCGTACGGGCGGCCGCCCTACTGGAGCGCTACCGCGCCCTGGCCGCGGTCCACACGCAGTGCCGCAAGCACCGCGACCAGAAGTCCAACACGGGCATCATGCTGCGGGCCCTGGAGGAGGCCGCGGCGGGCCGCCCGCTCGCGCCCCGGCTCGCCGGGCTGCTGCGCCACGCGGTGACCTCGGTCATCGCCAAGCGGGGCCTGCCCGGCTCGGACCTGCACACCCGGCTGCGTGCCGAGCAGGCGCGCCAGGCGGCGCTGCCGGCCCACCACGAGATAGCCGCCGCCGTGGCGGACCGCCTCACACCGCTGGACCAGCGGGCCGGAACGCCCGACGTGGACGTACTGCTCGTACCGGTTACGGAGACGGAGGCGGCCCGGACCGGTCTGCCCGCCGGAGCCGTTGTCCCGCCGCGTCTGCGGAAGGTGGTCCGCACCGTGCTCAGCGCCCCGCCGGAGGAGCTCGTCGCGCGCGGCCTGGTGCCGTCCGCGGAGGTGCTGGCCGAGCTGGTTCCCCAGCTCGTGGCCAACGCCACCGCGCAGCGCTACGCCGACCCCGCCCTGCGCACGCTGGAGGCGGCCACGTACCGGGCGTTCCGCAACCGGCGTTCGCTGCTGCTGCTCGACCTGGCGCACCAGGTACGGGTGGACGAGCTGCCCTGGGTTCGCGCGGTCGCCGGCCACGGCAGCGACGCCGATACGGAGGAACGGGCGCGGGCGGCCGCGGAGGCCGCGCTGCGCCGCGTCGGAGACCTGGCCGTCGGCGCGTTCCCCGGAACGCTGCTGCCGAACCCGCTGGTGCGCGAGATGTCCCACCTGGCACGCCAGGCCGACCTCTCCGCGCCGTTCACCGAGGAGCTCGCGGCCGACATCTTCATGGGGACCTTCAGCCCGAAGTTCCTGACCGCCGCGCGCATCGCGGCCGACCTTCTGGAGGACAGCCTCTACGCCCGCTACTACGGGATCGACTGCGCGGCGGTACGCAGCATGGCGGTGGTGCACGCCGCCGACGGCCTCGGCCGGACGCGGCCGTCCCGGACGGCACCCGCGTTCGACCGGCTGTGCGGGGAACGGGCCGGTACGGACAGCGCCCGCTCCTGGTCGCCGGCCGGCAACGGCACGGTCATCGAGCAGGCGCAGATCCTGACCACCCACAACCTGGCCGTCCTGGTGCGGCACGCGGGCGTCGCCCCGGAGGCGGGCTGGGAGGCCCTGGCCGAGGAGGGCTTCGCCACGGTGTGCCGTCTCGTCGCCCGCGTCCACGGGCACCCGCGCCCGCTCGGCACCGTCAAGGACGCGGCGTACGCCTGGCGGCAGACGCTGTTCTTCCTGTCGCTGTGCCCGCCCGACCGGCAGACCGCGCTCGTCCATCGGATGGCGACGGAGGCCGCCGGGCAGCCGTACCACACGGCGGCCCGCCTCGCCCCGGCGATCGCCGGACTGCGCCTGGTCGCGGGCGGCGGCACCTTCGACACGGACGGCACCGCACTGGGCGGCCTGGCCCGCCGCTTCCAGGGCTGGACCACGACCGGCCACTGGATGGTCGCGGCCACCCGCTGACCGGCCGAGGCCAACCGGGCCGCCCGACATCCGTCACGCCGGCGGACATGCTCGCCTACGCACGCCGCCACACGGTCGACATGGCGGCCTGACCGCCCCCGGAACTGCGGCCCGCCGCGGATACCCCCTCGGGCGTGCCGTGGCGCGGTGCGGCATTTGCCGACGTCAACGGATGATCCCGGACGAAAGGAGGCATCGGGAACGCGCGCGACGGGTACCGGGGCCTTCGCAGGCCGACGGGCGCACACGGTCTGTGCCGCACGCCGTCCACCGCGCCGTATCCGACGGAACGAGGAGGACACGTGACCTGGCAAGAGTCGGCGCAGGCCCCGCGCCGGCAGCAGGAGGAGCCCGACCCGAACCACTGGAAGGCGCTCGGCGTCTGTCTCGTGGCGGGCTTCATGATCCTCCTCGACGTGTCGATCGTGAACGTCGCGCTGCCCTCCATCCGCTCCGGGCTCGACACCCCCGAGTCGGATCTCCAGTGGGTGCTCTCCGGGTACGCGCTCGCCTTCGGCCTCGTCCTCATCCCGGCCGGACGGCTCGGCGACGCACGCGGCCGGCGCACCGTGTTCATGGTCGGCCTCGCGCTCTTCACGCTCGCCTCGGCCTCCTGCGGAGCGGCGCAGTCGAGCCTTTGGTTGGTGGTCTCGCGGCTGTTGCAGGGAGCGGCCGGAGGTCTCGTCTCCCCGCAGATCTCGGCGCTCATCCAGCAGATGTTCCGGGGGGCCGAGCGGGGCAGGGCCTTCGGGATGTTCGGCACCGTCGTGGGCATCTCCACCGCCGTCGGCCCCCTCGCCGGCGGGCTGCTGATCCAGGGGGCGGGCGCCGAGGAGGGCTGGCGCTGGGTCTTCTACGTCAACCTCCCGATCGGGATCGTGTGCCTGATCCTCGCCCGGCGGCTGCTGCCCGACACGCCGGACGCCAAGCCGGTGCGGCTGCGCAGTCTCGACCCGGTCGGCGTACTGCTCCTCGGCGCCGCCGTCCTCGCCCTGCTGCTGCCCTTCGTCCAGTCCCGGCAGTGGCCCGGGAACGCGAAGTACCTGCTCGTCCCCGTCGCCGCCGTGCTGCTCGCCGCCTTCGTGGCATGGGAGCGCCGCTGCGCGCGGTCGGGCACCGAACCCCTCGTCGACCTGGAACTGTTCCGCCTCCGGTCCTACTGGCTCGGCTCCTTGCTGATCCTGTTCTACTTCGCGGGCTTCACCTCGATCTTCTTCGTCAGCACCCTCTACCTGCAGAACGGCCTCCACTACACCGCGCTCCAGGCCGGACTCGCCATCACCCCGTTCGCCCTGGGATCCGGGATCGCGGCCGGGATCGGCGGCCGCCTCGTGGACCGCCTCGGGCGGCCGCTCGTGGTCGTCGGCCTGACCATGGTGACGGTCGGCTTCGCCGGGGCGGCCCTCGCGGTGCACCTGGTGCCCGGCCGGGGCGCGGGCTGGGCGCTGCTCGCCCCGCTGCTCCTGGCGGGACTCGGCAGCGGCCTGGTGATCTCCCCGAACCAAACCCTCACCCTCTCCGAGGTGCCGGTGCACCAGGCCGGCAGCGCCGGCGGCACGCTCCAGACCGGCCAGCGCGTCGGCTCGGCGATCGGCATCGCCGCGGTAGGTTCCGTCTTCTTCGACCGCGTCGCCCAGGACGGCTGGGCCGCCGCCTACGACCACGGCCTCCTCGTCTCGATCGCCTTCGTCGCGGCCTCCCTCGCCGCCGCGCTCGCCGACGTGGCGGCAGGCCGCCGCGCCACCCGCCATTGACCCCCGCGCGGTCCTCGACGCCTGGCTCACCGTCAGCTACGTCCGGGCCGACGGCTAGGCCGCTTCCTGTGCTTCACGAAGCGGGCACTTCTGTAGTGAGTCCGGAGGGGACGGTCGGTGCGGCTAGCCTGGCGGCATGCCCATCTCCTGGCGGTCCAGCGCCACAGCGTTCGAGCAGATACTGGGTCGGCATGGCGTCGCCGAGGGCGCCTGCACCATGGAGGCGGCCTGGGCTGCCTTCGAGGAGTTCGTACAGGTACCGGTCGAGGGCATCGAGAGATCTGCGGACGAGGTAGACGCCTTCATCGTTGCATGGGGCGTCTGGGACTGGACCGGGAACCGGCCCGCGCTGTCCCTTGGGCGACTGCTGACGGTCAACGAGTACGGCGATCGGCAGGATCCGTACTGGCAGCCCCTGTACTGGAAGGTGGAGTTCCAGGCGTGCTTCGCCGAGGACCCCGCCTGGGCGGACCTGTACATCAGCGGTGGTGGGGACACCGGTTTCGATGACGCTGCCATCGGCAAGCCCAGAGCGGACGCTCTCGCGGCCACACGCCGTTTCATCGACCAGGACCCGCTCCTGAGCGCGTTGTGGCGGTCCGCCCCGGTCGAGATCGAGGTCACGCTCGAACGGGCAGGGTAGCCGCACCGCCGGGTCGCTGCTCCGGCTCCGCCCTGGCATGCATGACGAAATCGAGGTGGTGCCCCGCTCCCGTGCATCGCCCGAGGCTCGATCGCCTCGCGCGGAGCGGAGTCGACGACGCGGTGCGGGACGGTCCTCACTCCATCCGGTCGAGGTCCTCCGCGTAGCACTCGATGGCCTCGCGGTACTCGCGTACGAACGGGTCGGTGCTGGTCTCCGCGAGGAGGCGGAGGAGGAGCCGGGTGGAGTCGTGGTGGTGGCCTGTGTTGTACAGGGCCATGGCGAGGAAGGCGCGCAGGGAGCCGTCCTCCAGGTACTCCTCCGTGCCCCGCCGCAGGGTGACGACGGCCTCCTCGTGGCGGCCGAGGATGCGGTAGGTGCTGCCGAGGCCCAGGAACACGCCCCTGCGTTCCTCCGCTCCGAGTCCGTCGACGCCTGCGGCGAGTGCCTTCTCGTAGTACGGCACGGCTTCCGCCTCCAGGCCGAGCACGTCATGGGCCCAGGCCGTCTGGTAGGCGACCTCGGGGTCGGCCGGGTGCCGCGCGGAGAGAACGAGGAGCCGGTCCCGGGCCTCCTCGCGACTGCCGCGCTCGCGCAGCCCGATCGCCTCGGCCAGCAGGGCGTCCCGTTCCCGGGTGGCCGGGACGGCTTCTTCCGGTTCTTCCCGGGTACTCAGGGGGGCTGCGTCCTGCGGGCGCAAGGGGGCGTCTTCCTCGGTGCTCATGGGGGCATCCTCGCAGTCCGGCGCGGTGGCACCGACGGGGGTGGCCCGGGGCCGTTCCAGGCGGCCAGGTCGTGGAGCGCCATGCTCCGCCCCTTCGATTGTGGCTGCCCGGCCCACTGGGGTCCGCCGGCGGGTTCATGGCGACGCAGCTCCACGTCGCGTACTCGGGTGAGATCTCCGGGTCGGCGGTCTTCGCCTCAGGTCCCTACAACTGCGCCCGCAGCGCGATCTCCTCGGGCCTCTCGCCCGCGGCTCTCGCCGCCCTGGACCGCAGCGGGACGACCCAGGTGCGGCTCGGTTTCGCGGCGGTCCCGGCGGCGAAGGCGTACCTCTTCGTCAACCAGGCCGCTCCGGTGACTCTGACGGTCGAGTACTGCTAGGCCGTTTCCTTCGGATCATCTCGCCGACCAGACGAAGATGGCGGCGACGTGGAGTCCGGCCAGGTAGATGGTGGCGGTCTTGTCGTATCGG